>CAMOTB010000043.1 GCA_946625485.1 uncultured Bacteroidales bacterium
GTTGGGAAAATAATCCTTATCTTGTGGAGGTATATGGCGTCAATGCCTAAATCGAGTAGTTATGAAGAAATACGTATGTAACATTTGCGGGTATGTGTATGACCCGGCAGTCGGTGATCCGGACAGCGGCATCGCCCCTGGAACGGCTTTCGAGGATATCCCGGCGGATTGGGTTTGCCCGCTATGCGGTGTCGGGAAGGAGGATTTCTCTCCTGAAGATTAATTGAAGGGGATTTCGTCGGCCGAAGGCCTCCGACATCGGCGGCTGCGCCTGAGGGATTTCGTCGGCCTGCGGCCTCCGACATCCCTGGGTGTCCGAGAGCAATCCAAGGGCCGGTGCGTGGCGGAGCCACGCGCTTGTTGTAAGAGAAAGAGACTGTCCGAAAGCTTGCTTTCGAGCAGTCTCTTTCTCTTACAACAAATGCCGCACTTGCGTGCGGCATCGGCCTTTGGATTGCGTTGCGCGGAGAAGAAGGGATTCGAACCCCTGAAACAGGTTTATGCCCGTTTGGCGCATTTCGAGTGCGCTGCCTTCGTCCACTCGGCCACTTCTCCGGGGGCAAAATTACAAAAAAATCCTACACCAAAAAAATCCGGAAGGATTATTTGTTCTTTTTTTCCAGAATCCGTTTGCGCAAACCGCTGGAAAGAGAGATCACCTGGGTCCTGTCGGAGAGGTCCAGCCACTCCAGGGCGAGATCGTACTGCCGCATCATGTAGCACGCCAGAGCCGTGTTATACTGCGCACAGGAGGCGTACAGCGGATCCCGGTGCTGCGCAAGCTCCATCCAGATTTCCCGGGCCTGTTCCCATTCCATGTCCTGGGCCAGCCAGACGGCACGGGTCCACTTGTCGTTCATCCCGTCGAAATAGATGACTGAATGGGACTCCGGCACCCAGGTATTCAGGAAGGGCTTGGCCGCCCGAAGACCCAGCATCTGGGCATCGGACCCGAGCATGGAACCCTCCTGCAGGGAGAGAGAGACCTTGCCCTGTCCGGCACCGGACTTGATGTCATCCTTCGGGTTCATGGAGTCATACACATAGAAGTTGGCCCGGCAGTCGGCCTTGTCGCCGGAAGCTTCCCCGAAGGCCGGCGTATCCACCATGAAGATGACATCCTTGTTGAGCCGCATCACCAGGCTTTGCAGGGAATCCTTGGAAATGTAAGACTCCCCTTCTTCCTTGTAAGCGCTGTAGATGTCGACCGAGCGCTTGCCTTCGAAATACTCCTTCTCCAATCCCTGGGCCAGGCCGTCTGCGAAACAATTGTTGAAAAGGGAATCACGATAAGACCCGTCTTCCAGGTACACGACCGCCATCGACTTGTTGTCCAGGTCCAGGCCGGAGGGAGAGGGATTGCGCATCTCGAGCCGCATCACATACGCCTGCGGCGAGCAGGCAACCAGCGAAAAAGCCGCAAGGGCAAAACTCAGGAAACGTTTCATAATCAAGTACTTATTTTACAACTTCTGCAATCAGGTCATAATCATCCGCTCCCAATATGCGCACCTCAATGAAGCGGCCGCAAAGCTCAGCCGGGCTTAGGGAGCCGAAGACATCGGCATCATACCTTACAAGAATCTCGCCATCCACGTCGGGACTTTCAAAACGGCTCCGGCAAACCAGGGTCTCTCCGTCGAAAGCATCGACCAGGACCCGCTCCACGGATCCGACCCGGGACTGGTTGAACGAAAGAGAAATCTCGCGCTGCGTCTCCATCAGCGCGGACAGGCGCGCCTCCTTGACCTCGGGAGGGACCGAATCCGCGTAGTGCTCGGCGCCATAGGTGCCCTCTTCCTCGGAATAGGTGAACGCTCCCAGGCGCTCGAAACGCGCTTCGCGAACGAAGTCCAGCAATTCCTCGAACTCCTTCTCCCCCTCCCCGGGATGACCGACGATCATCGTCGTACGCAGCACGACCCCGGGCACCCGGGCACGCAGGTCCCGGACCAGGGCACGCGTCTCCTCGGAGCTGCAATGCCGGTGCATCTTGGAAAGCACGGGATCGGCGATATGCTGAAGCGGAATGTCCAGATAAGGACAGACCTTCGGATTGGAAGCCATCTGTTCCAGGACGTCCCGCGGGAATCCGGCGGGATAGGAATAGTGGATCCGCAGCCATTCGATCCCCTCCACCTCGGACAGGCGCTGCAGCAGTTCCGCGAGCGCACGGCGGTGATAGAGGTCCAGGCCGTAATAGGTCGTATCCTGGGCGATGATCACCAGCTCCCGGACGCCGCGCGCAGCCAGGAACCGGGCTTCAGCGACCAGATCCTCCATCGGGACGGAGCGATGGGCGCCCCGGATCCCGGGTATCGCACAATAGGCGCAGGAGCGGTCGCAGCCCTCGGAAATCTTCAGGAAAGCCGTGCCGGGACGGCCCTCGGTCCGCACGCGGCCGTTGCGACGCTCCGCGGAAGGCTCCACGCCAAGGGCCCGGAGCACGGGATCCAGATCCCGGGCACCGAACCAGGCATCTGCCTCGGGAATCAGACCCGGAAGCTCGTCCGGATAGCGCTGCGAAAGGCAGCCGAAGACGATGAGTTTGCCCGCTTCGCCCCGTCCTTTACGCTGCCCGGCTTCCAGGATCGTCTGGATCGACTCCTCCTTGGCGTCGCCGATGAAACCGCAGGTGTTGACCAGCAGGTAATCCACGTAGGCGGGATGCTCCTCGGCAGGAACGACGACGAAACGATCCCCTGTCTGATACAGGAGATGTTCCGTATCGACCGTATTCTTCGAACAGCCGAGCGTCAGGACCTGAAGGGAAGGTTTAGGCATTGGCAGCGTCCTCGGCGGCAGCCTCAGCCTCTTCCGTCTCTTCCGTCTCTTCTTCGACGAAATCGAAAGAAGCATACTGGGCCAGTTCGTTGTACCAGTCGATAACCTTCTTCATGTGAGAGACATAGAAGCGATCCTCGTCATAATTCGGCACCGCCTTGGCAAACAGGGCCTTAAGGACGTCCGGAGAAGATTTGGAAGTCGGAGCCTGCTCCTCTCCCAAAGCCTCCTTGAGGGCCAGGAACACGTCCTTGAGCTTCAGTTCCCCTTCGGAAGTATAGATGGAGATATCAGCCAGGGTATTCACGCGGCTGTGGGCATCCAGGGCCGTACGTTTCTTCGTGGAAAGCGCCTCGGCGATGATGCCGTTGCGGGCCTGTGCGACATATTCGAACAGGCCATGCTGGCCTGCGACTGTAAGAATCTTGGATAAATCCGTTTTCATATTACTGTTGTTTTTGTTGTTGTTCCAAATAGTTTGTAACACCTCATCCACGCGGGCGGCAAGCAAGTCCAGGCTGCCGTCATTGACCAGTACGGCATCGGCCGACGCCGCCTCGAAAGCTTGCAAGCGGGACCGCTGGCGGATTTCCTCGCGGGAAAGACCGTCCCGGGCCGAAACCCGCTCCGCACGCAGATCCTCCGGAGCCTCGACCAGCAAAACCCGGTCCGCCAGAGGATGGAACAGCGGCTTCTGCTGGAAAATCGCAGACTCGAAGACGACAAAAGGGCCCCTTTCATCCTGGCTGTCCCGCCAGGAAACGAAGTCCGCATAGACCTTCGGGTGTACGATCCCTTCGAGGAGCGAAAGATTCCGCTCGTTTCCAAAAACCTTGGCAGCCAAAGCCTTGCGATCCAAACTGCCGTCTTCCCGACGCAGCGCCAGCCCGAAAGCGGCTTCCAAGGCGGGAATCAGCGACGGATCGGAGTCATACAAGTCCTTGGTCCGGGCATCGGAATCATAGACCGGTATCCCCCGCGAAGCAAGCAAGCCGCAAACCGTCGACTTGCCGCTTCCAATCCCGCCTGTCACGACCAGGGTCTTCATCAGCGTCCCTCCTCCACACAGTCAAAGACTTCCGGCTGCATGCTCCAGTTCAGGACGCCCGGCGGCAGCGCATCCGTACGCGCCACGCACTTCCCGGACAGGGAATGCTGGAAATCTTCATAATCAATGTAAAACTGCATCTCGGAAGTCCGGTCGGAAGCGAGCGGGAAGGCGCAGCGGAAGAGAACCTCCGCGGAAGACGGATACACGGACAGTTCCCGGCCGGAGGGCACGTTGCGGGCTGAGACCGGAACGGTTTTCTTCAGCTCCACAAACCGTGTCACGTCGATCGAATAATGCGCTTCCGCATCGGAGATACGCACGCCCCGGGGCGCCTCCAGACGAACGGTCCCGGACTTGGGAGAATGGATGTTGGACAAGGAGATCTTCTGGGTATAGATCCGTTCCACGTTGTCCAGGTATGCCGGCTCTCCGTACACGATGACAGAATCAGGCTCCAGCCGGAGCCGGTCTTTCTGCATGTACTGCGAGCGGAAAGTCAGGTAGCTGACCGGAATCACCGGCACCGTCTTGTGGTTTTCCTGCGGAAACTTGAAGCTATAGGCCGGAGCGATGAAAGACTCCAGCCGGACCTCATTGCCGAACATTTCTCCGACATGACCGCTTAAAGCGTTGGAAGAGAGCGTAAAGGCTCCGTTCCCGTCCGGAGTCAGCAGATCCGGCTCCACCTGGATGGTAACGGGCTTGCCCCGCAAGCGGCGGCGGGACCGCACCATATCATACCCGGAAGCGCGGCAACGGGCTTCCACAGTGACCGGATCGGAAGATGTCGGGAAATAACCGGGAAGATTGCTCTTGACGTAGATCCGGGACTGCAGGGTCGCGGAGTAACTCTGGTTCATGTTGAACAGCAGCCAGATACCGAAAGCCAACAAAAGAGACAGGAGGAAGACCGCCACGTCCCTTTTGTTGATTCTCAATGTCTCCACCAGGGAGTCCAGCCACTGTCCGGGCATCGTGAAAAGCGATTAGGCCTGCTGGCCCTGGGCAGGATCCTTGACGATCGAGCTCTTGTCCACGCGGAGTTTGGTCTCACCGTCCACCTTCAGGACGACGTAACGCTCCTTCACTTCATCGACCGTACCGTAGATACCGCCGGCCGTGATGACTTTGTCACCCCGCTGGAGGCTGTTGCGGAACTGCTCGAGTTCTTTCTGCTGCTTGCGCTGAGGGCGGATCATGAAGAGCCACATGATGGCAAACATGGCAATGATCATAATCCAGAAGGCACCCTGACCACCGGCGGCAGGAGCGTTCGCAGGGGCTGCAGGGGCCGCAGGGGCCGCCTGGAGCAAAATGGTTGCAATAAGATTCATCATATCACGTGAATGTTGGTGTTACAAAGATAAGGAAAGTTTGTTTTTGATCAGGTTGTCCAGCAGGCCGTTGACAAACGAACGGCTCTTGGGCGTGCTGTAGAACTTCGAAATCTCGACGTACTCGTTGACGGAAATCTTGTTCGGGATCTCGGGGAAATGCTCCACCTCGGCCAGGCCGGCAATCACCAGGACGGCGTCGATCACGAAGAGACGGTCCTTGTCCCACTTCGGCACAGCCTCGGCAATCATCTGATAATAACGTCCATAGCCATTGAACGCGCCCCGCAGCAGACGGGCGGCGAACTCCTTGTCGCTGTCCACGACGGCACCCGTCTTGGCCATGATCTCGCTCTGGTAGAGCGGAGGGAGTTCCCAACGGTGACCGTTGCCGAGCGACTCCAGGGTCCGGCAGCACCAGGTCAGGGCATAGGCCAGGTCGTCGATCCAGTAGATGGACATCTCCTCCAGGATGGTCTCCAGGTCCGGATTGTCCACCAGTTCCTCTTCGAAAATACGGACAAACAGGGCTGCATCCTCCTTGAGGGAGGATTCACCGGAATTGAGATAAGCCTGGAAATAATCCTTCGACCGGACGCTCTCGTACAGTTTGCGCAGGAACACGTCGTTCTGGTCCCAGGAGAACTTTTTCTTCGAAATCAGTTTCTTGAAATCCGGATCCGCATCCAGCAAGGGAGCGATCCGGTTCCCGACAAACTTCATGTTGGGATTGCGCTCTTCCTCCGTAGGATTGAACTTGGCCCGGGCCGCCTCGATCCGCGCCGAAGCTTCGGCCGTGAGCGGCGAAATCAGGGAAAGCATGTATAGATACAAGTCCCTCACGGCCTGACAGGAGATCTCGAGCTCCGCTTCCGCCTCCTTGAGAGACATGGCGGGATTCTCGGCGTAACTGTAAAGCACTTTGAAGACCTTGATTCTGAGGATCCTTCTGTTCAGCATAATTTCAACGAAAATTTTATGCAAAGATAATATAGAATCGATAAAAAATTCTATTTTTGTCATGAAAAGAATTACACGAATATGTACAGAGATGATTTTGAAAGGGGTTTCACCCAGGAGCGTGGGGCCGATGATGTATTCTCCAAGCCGGTCCGCGCCGGCAAACGGACTTATTTCTTTGATGTCAAATCCACCAAAGGGAACAAGGATTTCTATCTGACGATCACCGAAAGCAAGCGCAGACAGGAGCGGGATGGCAGTTTCACATACGACAAACACAAGATCTTCCTCTATAAAGAAGACTTCGAGAAGTTCCGTGAAGGCCTCGACGAAGTGATCGAGTATATCAAGAACAACTGCTTCGACGGCGAGATCCCCCAGCGGGAAGTCGCAGACGTCGAGTTCGAAGATTTATAAAAACGGACCGGGTCTCGTGAAGGGATCCGGTTTTTTATTTTTGATGCGTATGGACGACAGGATGAAAACCATCGGCGCTTCCGCCAGCTACATTCTCCAGCAGATCGGGAAGGAGAAGCCCCTCGTCGGCATAGTCCTGGGCAGCGGCCTGGGCAAATTGGGAGACCACATCGAGGAGGCGGAGATCATTCCCTACCGGGACATTCCCGGATTCCCCCTTTCGACCGCAACCGGACACAAAGGCAATTTCATCTACGGCAAGCTCGGCGGCAAGACCGTCGTCGCCATGCAGGGACGCTTCCACGGATACGAGGGTTATCCGATGAGCCTGGTGACCATGCCGGTGCGCGTCATGAAGATGCTTGGGGTCGAATACCTTTTCGTCAGCAATGCCGCCGGAGGAACCAATCCGGATTTCCAGGTCGGCGACCTGATGATCATCAAGGACCACATCAGCCTGCATCCGAACCCGCTGATCGGGCCCAATTTCGAGGAAATGGGACCCCGTTTCCCGGACATGACCTGCGCCTATGACCTGGAACTGATCGCCAAGGCCGAAAAGATCGCCGCAGAAATGGGTATCCGGGTGCAGAAAGGCATCTACCTGAGTTCCCCGGGGCCGACCTACGAGACACCGGCAGAAGTCCGTTTCTACCGGATGGCCGGCGCCGACGCCCTGGGCATGTCCACGACCCCCGAAGTCATCGTGGCGCGCCACTGCGGCCTCAAGGTCTTCGGCATGTCCGTCATCACCAACCGGTGCAACACGGACAACGTCACCGTCAACCACAACGACGGGGAAGACGTCGTGCGGGCAGCGGACGCCGCAGCCGACCGGATGACGGAACTGTTCCGCAGGCTGATCGCCTCAATCTAGCTTGTCTATATAGAGGACGCCGTCCAGGTGATCGCACTCATGCTGGAAAATGACGGCGGTGAAACCATGGATCGATTCCGTGGTATCCTTGAGCGTGCGCGGATTCAGATAGGCAATGTCCACATGGCGCCAGCGCATCACGTTGCCCCGGCGGTCAGGGACGGACAGGCAGCCTTCCGCGCCCAGTTCCTGCTGGCCGTAACACGCCGTGATCCGGATATTGGGATACACTTCGAAAGGCTCGCCGGCCTTGTCGAAGCGTTGGACGGCAATCACGCGCCGGTTCAGGCCCACCTGGGGTGCAGCGATCCCGACCCCATCCTGCTCAGGCGAGGTCACCGTGGCGAGCATCCGCTGCGCCAGAAGGGCATAGTCCTCGGAAGCGACCTCCCCGACGGGCAGGTCAACCGAAGGGGCGCGCAGCACGGCCAGGTCCAGGGAATCTTCGATGGTCAGCACCCGCATCACGCCTTCCCCGTCCCGGATCAGCGCCCGCTCTTCGGCAGTCAGCGGATTCTCCGGAGCACAGGCCGCCAGGGCCGCGCAGGCCGCGATCACCGGTACCAGGCACTTTTTCATTGCAGGCCGGATTGGAGGAATTCAACGAATCCGGGCACGGACAGGTCGTATCCGCGCACCGGGGCAAGCAACTCCCCTTCCGGCGACAGCAGGGCGTAATTGGGCTGGGCGTTGACGCCGAACCGCGTCGCCGCAATATGCGAGTTGACGCGGCCCACGTCCTTGAGCACCTTGCCGGAGTCCGTCGTGACCCAGCGTGAGGGCGGGAGCTTGGTCTTGTCATCCATATAGAGGACGGCGATCACGAAATCATCGGCCAGCATCTGACGGACCTGGGGGTCGCTCCAGACGCGTGCTTCCATCTCCCGGCAGTTGACGCAACCGTGCCCGGTGATATCCACGAATACCGGTTTGCCCTGCTCCTTGGCGACGGCAAGGGCGGCCTCGATCGTATCATAGCCGGACAGGCCGTGCGGCAAGGACAGCGTCTTCCCCTCGGCGACCTCGGGGACAGCAGCCGCCTCCGGGGCAGGGCCTTGCCAGCGGTCCAGCACGAAGTCCTGGGTCTCAATCGGAGGCAGATAACCGGAAAGGGCCTTCAGCGGAGCGCCCCACATGCCGGGGATCATATACACGACGAAGGCGAAGACCGCGATGGAAAGGGTCAGGCGCCCGACGGACAGGTATTCCAAGGGAGAATCATGCTTGAAGCGGATCTTGCCGATCAGGTAAAGGCCCAGCAGGGAGAATACGGCAATCCAGATGGCCAGGTACACTTCCCGGTCGAGCAGGTGCCAATGATAGGTCTGGTCGGCGACGCTGAGGAACTTGAAGCCCAGGGCCACTTCGATGAAGCCCAGGACGACCTTCACGCTGTTGAGCCAGCCGCCGGACTTGGGCAGGTTTTTCAGGAGGGACGGGAACAGCGCCAGCAGGGTGAACGGAAGGGCGAAGGCGATGCTGAAGGCCAGCATGGTCACCATCGGCGCCCAGAACTCTCCGCTGGTCGATTTGATCAACACCGTACCGACGATCGGGCCCGTGCAGGAGAAAGACACCAGCACCAGGGTCAATGCCAGGAAAAAGATGCCGGCCAGGCCCTTCTTGCCGGAGTTCCGGTCCGACTTGTTGACCCACGAGGAAGGCAGCGTGATCTCGAACGCTCCGAAGAAAGAAGCGGCAAAGACCATGAACACGATGAAGAACAGGATGTTCGGCAGCCAGTGCGTCGCCAGCCAGTTGAAGATGTCGGCCGTGACGGAGTCGCCTCCCAGCAGCCAGGTAATCCCGATGATCAGGCAGATCGGCACCGTATAGAGCAGGACGATGGAAAGGCCGTAGAAGAGCGCCTTCAGGCGCCCCTGTGCCGGCGTTTCGGAACCCTTCATGAAGAAGCTCACCGTCATCGGAACCATCGGGAATACGCAGGGAGTCAGGAGCATGGCGAAGCCCCAGAGGATGGCCTCCAGGATCAGGGCCCAGAGAGAGCCTTTCCCGGAATCTTCCGGAGTGGCGGATACCGCCGCCGTCGGAGCCCGGCCCATATTCACGGTGAACTCCCAGTCCTCCGGAGTCCGGCAGGCATCGCCGCTGCAGGAACTCCAAGACACGGTCCCGGATATGCCTGTCACCGCTTCCGACGCCTTGAAACGCTGCTTGATCACATACCGGCCACGGACCACCTTGGTCCCCTTATAGTCGGAAGGTTCATACTCCTCGACCGGAGCGCCCAGCAGTTCGAGCCCGGACACCGGTTTGATCTCCAAGGTCGTACCGGACCATTCGTCATCCATCGGATGGGTGTAATACTCCTCTCCGACCTCTCCGCTCAGGACCAGTTCGTACTCCCCGCTTCCGAGATCCCGGACCTCGGAAGTCCAGCTGACGGATGGCTCGTCCGAAAAATTCAGGGCCACCGCCAGGATCAGGAACAAATGCTTGATCATGTTCAGCTGCTAAGTCTTTATTTGGCAAAAGCCACGGAACGGGTCTCGCGGATCACCGTGATCTTGACCTGTCCCGGATAGGTCATTTCCTCCTGGATCTTCTGGGCGATCTCGGTGGACAGCGTCGCGGCCTGCTCATCAGTGACTTCCTCCGCACCGACGATGACGCGCAGTTCACGGCCGGCCTGGATGGCATACGCCTTGGTCACGCCCGCATACGCAGAAGCGAGGTTCTCCATGTCCTTGAGCCGTTTGATGTAGGACTCAATCACTTCGCGACGGGCACCGGGACGGGCGCCGGAAATGGCGTCGCCGACCAGGACGAGCGGAGAGATGATGGATGTCATCTCCATCTCATCGTGGTGCGAACCGATGGCGTTGACGATCTCGGGACGCTCCTTGTACTGCTCCGCCAGCTTGGCACCCAGCAGGGCATGCGGCAGTTCGGGGTCATCTTCGGACACCTTGCCGATATCATGCAGCAGACCGGCGCGCTTGGCGAGCTTGGGATTCAGGCCCAGTTCGGAAGCCATGATCGCGCAGATATTGGCCACCTCGCGGGAATGCTGAAGGAGGTTCTGGCCATAGGAGGAACGGTATTTCATGCGGCCGATCAGCTTGACCAGCTCGATGTTCATCCCATGGATGCCCAGGTCGATGCAGGTGCGCTTACCGGTTTCCAGGATCTCGTCGTCCAGCTGCTTGCGCACCTTGGCGACGACCTCTTCGATACGGGCCGGGTGGATGCGGCCGTCCACGACCAGCTGGTGCAGGGCGAGACGGGCGACTTCACGGCGGACCGGATCAAAAGCGGAAAGCAGGATGGCGTCCGGGGTATCATCCACGACGATTTCAACTCCCGTGGCGGCCTCCAGGGCGCGGATGTTGCGGCCTTCACGGCCGATGATGCGGCCTTTGATCTCGTCATTGTCGATCGGGAAGGTCGTCACGGCATTTTCGATGACGGTCTCCGTAGCCGTACGCTGGATCGTACTGATCACAATGCGCTTGGCCTCCTTCGCGGCATTCAGGCGGGCTTCATCCATCGTATCGTTGATGTAGGCCTGGGCGGCGGTGCGGGCCTCCGCCTTCATGTTCTCGACCAGCATGGATTTGGCTTCCTCGGAAGTCATGCCGGCAACGGTCTCCAGCTGCTTGTTGACCTGGGAAGTCAGCTTATTCAGCTCCTCGGACTTCCGCTCATAACTCTCGCGCTGGGCGTTGAGCGACTTCTTGGCGTTTTCCGCGTCGTTGAGCTTGCGGGAAAGCTCGGAGGCCTGCTGCCCGAGGGCGCTCTCTTTCTGGGAGATCCGGTTCTCCGCCTCACGGAGCTGGGCATTCTTGTTGTTGACAAACTGCTCGTGCTCACTCTTGAGCTGGAGGAACTTCTCCTTGGCCTGGAAGATCTTTTCCTTCTTGATGGCCTCGCCTTCGCGCTCGGCCTCGACCAGGATCTGCTCCTTCTTGCCCTTGAGGCGCATCTTGTTGATGATTATATAGATGGCCAGGGCCAATGCGGCGCCGACGACCAATCCGATAAGTAAACCTAATAGCATAATAACTGATATATAAAGTTTTAACTGTCCATAAAAAAAGCAGCCACTTCCCACTTGGGAAGCAGCTGCGATCGATTGAAAAAAGCCGTTAGTCGGGTTGTCAGAAAAATCATGACGACACGGTTTGGGCTCCACTGCATATCAGACATCCACCGTCCCGCCGAAGCGGAATCCCCGAAGGTCACATTGGTCCGTCATCAATGCCGCAAGGTACCCGGTTCCCTTATGGGTGTTGTTTTCAGCAAAAGGAACTAACGGCTACTTTCTGTCAATACTATCCAAATAACTTGTCATTTCGTCCAGGAGCTTCTTCTCTCCCTCCTCGCGAGCGGCCAGCTTGCGCTGGGTGGCGATACGGTTGATCGTCTCGTTGAGCGTGACGAACACCAGCTTGTCCAGCAGTTCCTTGTCCGGGAATTTCTCATTGTACTGGCCCAGACGCTTGTTGATCGCCTCCGCGGCGATCCGCATGATCTGCTCCATCTCGGGGCTGGCCGCCTTCAGCGGATAGTCCTTTCCGGCAATTTTCAGCGTAATACTCTGGTCCATCGTCTCAATCTTTCTCCAGCAAGGAAATACACTTGTCGATCTCGCGGATCAACTTGTCAATCTTTTCTCTCGAGGCGGAGGAGCTATCTCCGCCCGACATAAAGGCTCCTTTCAGTTCCAGGGTGCTCACCTGGTCTTTCAAGTCATCTATCTGCTTCCTGCAGGCATCGTTGGCGGCACGCTCTTTCTCCAGTTCGGCGGCGAGGGCTTCGGAACGCTCGCGCTGGGCCTCGTAAAGGGCGATGAGTTTTTCAAAATTACTTTTGATTTCCGTCAACATAGTGCTAACAACAATGCCTATTCAGTGCAAATATAACAAGCATTTTATCAATTTCCAAACAATAAATCCATGTCCCGGTCAAGGGCGGGACCGGCAAGGATTCCGGGAACAAAGGACCAGGAGCCGATCAGTTCGGGATCGGCGAAGGTTCCGGGACCGATCACGCCCTTCTCCTTGATGTAATCATAAATCAAATTACGGATTTCCGGATACTTGCCCACGATCCGTTCCTGTACAAGTTCAGGTTTCAGGCCGGCTCCTTTCAGCATCAGGCCGCCTCCGCCGCTCGCCCGGTACGAAGTCATCGCAACCGGATAGACCGCCTGCAGGTCAAAGGCATCCCCTGTCGCCAGGGAAGAGATCGAGACCCGCTTTCCGAAGGGCCGGGTCACATCCACCTCGTAATTCAGTCCGGCAGCCGAGTCGAAATTGTACGACCGGGCCGGGAAAGACCAGCGACGCTGTCCCGTGCGCGGATCGTCACGCGGCTCGATCTTGAGTATATGATCTCCGGGACGCTCCATCGTCTGGATCCAACTGTCGTAGGAGTATTCCAGGTAGTCCTTGATTTCCTGTCCGCTCAGATTGACGACAAACAGCTGGTTTTCAAAAGGGTAGATCGTAAACATGTCATTGAACACCAGCGTACCGGCCTTGACCCGCCCGTTGTAGGTCAGCGGAGCGGCCATCGACACCGTGGCGCCCGTCGCCTGCAGGCAGACCGTGTGGATCAGGTTCATGTAGTCGCACATGCCCCGGTACGCATCCCGCGTCCTGAGTTCGGACTCCAGCGTACCGACCTCCCGCAGCGTAAAGTCTTTGACGGCCGCGAAATCGGGATGGAACGCCTCGCGCATCGCAGGATCCGCCTTCTGTGCGTCGATCGGGATCAGGGAAGCGGCCAGTTTCTTGGCCGAGACCTTGTGGTCCTGGACCGTCACGGTGATCTCGCCATGAGCCACATAGCGCATGTGACTGCCGGAATTGAGCAGACAGATGCCGTCTCCCTCCAGGGTCAGCGGCCGGTGGTCATGGGAACAGACGATGCAGTCAACACCCTTCAGCGACTGGTACAGGTCCTTGCCCTGGCTCTCCAGCATCTGGCCGTCCCCGTTGCCGGTCCCGGAATGCACCACAACGACGACAATCTGCGGATGCTCCTTGGAGCGTACCGCATCCACGTCCTGCTGTACGAGCGGAATGAGCGAGACGAAATCCAGCCCGCTCCACAGGCTCTCATCCAGCCAGGCCTTCATGTTGGCGTTGTTGTAGCCCAGGACGGCTACTTTCAAGCCCGCTTTCTTGAAGATGGCATAACTCTGGAAATAGGGCTTACCCGTCGCCGTATCGATCACGTTGCCGCCGAGGAAAGGGATCCCCTTCGCCTTGAAATCGGCCGCCACGCGGTCATAGACCCGGTGGCCGGTCTCGATGTCATGGTTGCCGCCGGTCACGGCATCATAGCCCAGGTATTCCACCAGGCGGGGGAAAACGTGCGGCGTCACCGTATCCACATAATTGAAATAATAGGCGGCATTGTCGCCCTGCAGGAAGTCACCGGCATCCAGCAGCAGGACATTGTCCTCTCCCACCGCCGTACGGACGCTGTCCACATAGTATTTCAGCGCGAACATCGACTTGCGGACGCCACCGCCCACATAGGTCGAATCGAAATAAGACCCATGGATGTCATTCGTCGTCAGGATATGCAGCGTATGCACGCCGTTTTTCGGCCCGCAGGATGCAGCCAGGACGGCAAGTGATAAAAAAAGAACGAAACGTTTCATTTTTATTTTTACAAATTTGTTCCGAAAGTTACGTATTTCTTTCGGCTTCTCCGTATTTTTGCCACCATGAAACTGCAAACGAGCGTCACTTTCCCCGCCAGCCGGATCCCCGTCACTCCTGAAGACCGGGTGATGGTTATCGGCAGTTGCTTTGCCGACCAGATCGGGACCCGGATGGCCCATGCCGGATTCCAGGCTTGTGTCAACCCCTTCGGCACCCTGTATAATCCCATTTCCGTGGCCAACGCCCTCTCACGCCTAAGCGAGGGACGGCACTTCACGGAGTCGGAATGCGTGGAGATGGGCGCCGGGGCGAGGCTGGTCTGCTCTTTCAGCCACCATACTTCCTTTGCACGTCTGACGGCGGAAGCCTTCCTGGAAACGGCCAACGAAGCCCTGGAGGATGCCGTCGCCTTCTGGCAGGACTGCAACAAGGTCCTTCTCACGCTCGGCACCATCTTCTGCTACGTCCACGACGGCGCCGTCGTTGCCAATTGCCTGAAAAGGCCCGCAGCCGAATTCGAGAAGGCCGAGATGAGCCTGGAACAAGTCACGGCCGTCTTGCGCAGCATCGTGATCAACAATCCCGGGAAAGAATTCATCTTCACCGTCAGTCCGATCCGGCACCTATCCGACGGGGCGCACCTCAACCAACTCAGCAAGAGCACCTTGCTCCTCGCCGTCGACGCCCTGCAGCGTGACCCGATGATCGGCCAGCGCTGCGACTATTTCCCCGCCTACGAGATCGTGTTGGACGAGCTGCGGGACTACCGCTTCTACGCGGAAGACATGGTCCACCCGACGGCGCAGGCTGCGGATTACATCTGGGAGCGTTTCCTGGATTTCGCCGTGCCGGCATCGTACCGGAGCGGCATCGTCGAAGCAGAAAAGACCTGGCGCGCGTCGCAGCACAGGCCCATGCATGAAAAGG
>CAMOTB010000044.1 GCA_946625485.1 uncultured Bacteroidales bacterium
AAGATCGACTCCGGGACTTCGC
Source organism: uncultured Bacteroidales bacterium (assembly GCA_946625485.1). Classification (GTDB taxonomy): domain Bacteria; phylum Bacteroidota; class Bacteroidia; order Bacteroidales; family UBA932; genus Cryptobacteroides. The sequence continues at coordinate 23 of CAMOTB010000044.1, forward strand.
CGGTCCAGCAGAGGGGCTGGGTGGCGCCGAAGAGACGCACGACGGTCGAGGCGGTGTTGACGGTATTGTTAGCTTCCGTGATCGTGAATCCCTTTTTGATACCGGGGCCTCTGACGACCCAGGGGACGATCATCTCTTCGGGACTGACGCCGCCATGTCCCTTGTTGATGCCGCCGTGGTCGGTGATGAAGAAGATATGGGTGTCCTCATAGAGGCCTTCCGCCTTCAGGAATTCAATCATCCGGCCGACCTGTACGTCCCCATCCTCAATGGACTTGATGTATTCAGGAGACATCCAGGCAAATTCGTGTCCGGCATGGTCGGTATGGACCGTATATAAGAAGACGAACTGAGGCTCGTCGCGGTGGTCGGAGATAAACTGCATCGCCCGGTCATAGAGTTGGGAATAATCATCGTTGCCGACATTCAGCTTGTCATCGAAGACTTTGGGATTGTAGGGACGGATGAGTGGTTTCCAGTTCCAATAGAAAGCGGTCCGGATGCCGGGGACCTGGTCTTTCAGCACTTGGAAAGAGGATGGGAAATAGCCCTCCGCATCCCGTTCGATGGCAGCCAGTTTGTAATTGTCCACCAGCCAGCGGTTGTCCGCCACGCCATGGACTTCCGGTCCCGCCCCGCACAGGTGGCTCGTGTAGTTGGGCAGGGTGACCGAGGGCATCACGTCCCGGGTCGTATAGGAGGCCGATCCCTCGCGGATCAGGGCATCAATGTTGGGGGTGCGGGCCTGCGCCAAAGCGTCCACGCGGATGCCGTCGAAGGTCATGATCAGGACCCGTTTGGCCCGGAAGCGTTTCTTGGGCTTGACGGCCTTGGCCGCAGCCGGTACGGGATCCAACATCGTAGCACCCAATGCCGCTCCGGCAGCCAGGGTGGTCTTGAGGAAATTTCTTCTGGAAATAGCCATGGTGTTATTGTTTTAGATGTTTTTCTGCAAAGTCAAGGTAGTGCAGCCAATCTTCCCGCGTCAGTTCATGCTGTCCTTCACGGATATGGTATCCGGTCAGGCCGCGGTCCAGGCCGAGGAAATCATACACGGCCTGCGCGCCCTGGAAGGCAAGCCGCTCGCCGATCGGATCGGACCAGCTGTCATCCTCCGCGCTGGCCACATACAGCGGCCGGGGTGCGATCAGGGCCAGGAATTCGTGCTGGTCGAAGGGCAGGGCGTCTTCGTTGTCGGCGTACTTGAAGAAGTTGCCGCAGAACCAGTGCGGGAAATTGCCGGTGATGAAACGGATCGTCTCCCCGTAGCGGCGCCGCGACAGGGCCGCGCCGCCGCAGCCACTCTCGTTGGAGATGGCCATCGCGAAACGTTCATCACGTGCTGCAGCCAGCAGGGCGGTCTTCCCGAGGCGGCTGTGGCCGATGGCCGCGACCCGCGACGCATCCACGCCCGGATCGATCTCCAGGTAGTCCAGTACCCGGCTCATCCCCCAGGCCCAGGCAGACAGGGTACCCCACTGGTCCGGTTCCGGATAGTCCTGCCCCTCCTTGTAGATCAGGGGAGCCGCCCCGTTGCCGAATCCGTCGTCAAAGTCCGGATCCACATCCGAAGTATGGAAAGTGACGAGCGCAAACCCCCGGCCGAGGATGTCTTCCACGGGCCAGCGGGAAGCCTGGGCGCCGCGTGCCGGCGCCGTATAGATCCGGTAGGCCCGGGCATAATTCGGTTCGGGATACAGGATCCCGGGATCCGCAGAGACGGTCACGTTGCCTTCGAAATTCATCCCCAGGAAGGCGGGCACCGGTCCCTTGGCATCCGCGGGGAGATAGATCAGTATTGTAATGTATTTGTGGTCGGCATAGAAGATGCGGATCTGCCGGCGCAGGGCCTTTCCCTCCAGGGCCGGGCCTTCTTCCGCGACTTCCCAGCGCATCCCGTCGATGGGTCCGGGCGCCTTGCCGTACATCTCGGTCTCGAAGAGTTCCAGCAATTCGGGCCGGCGCTGCCGGTACCATTGCTCCGGCGTCGTCACGGGACGCCCGTCCTGCATCGTCAGTGCGTCCGGCAGCGTATAGGCCGGCACTTTCGAAGGGTCGGTATTGATGTAGTCCGGCTTCCAGTTGCCCCCCGATGTATCAAAGGGGTTGTCGAAGTCCACGCGTGTCAGGCCCCAGGGATGTTCACACGCCGCATGGGCGCATTGCTGGGCGAGGGCGATGCGAGGGCCCTGCAGGTGCGGCGGACGGTAGGTGTTGCCTACAACGGAAGTCTTGTACAAAGCTTCATACCAGGTGCAGGCGAGCAGATAGCGACCGAACCATTTGTGCATGTGGTAGCCGTCGCGGGTCACATTCTCCCGGTTGAAGGTATGGCGCGAGTTCTGGACCGCCGTGCCGCTGGGGATGACCCCCAGGCGATGCTTTTTTGCAATGGCGGCGAAACCGTGGCAAAGCGCCTCATACATCTTCTCCTGCGAGCGGTCATAGACTGCGAATCCCTCGTGGGTCGACTCCTGCGCATACGCCCAGGTCTGCTGGATCATCTGCTTGCAGCGGCGGGGCGTGCGGCTCTTGGCATATTGGATGAGCCGGGACAGCCAGGGCTCGAAATCCTCGGGCTTGCCGGCAAGGGTACTCTGCTGGTGGAAGACCAGCACGTCCCAGGGCTCGTCTGCGAGCGTCGTGGAGATCCGTGCCTTGGGGTGTTTGATCCTGACCCCGTCTGCCCCGATCTTGCGGTAGGAATAGACGGCGGAATCCCCCTCGGCATTGCGCCAGTGCCGCTCCAGGTTGCAACCTCCGATCACCAGGTTGCCGATGATCATGACATGCCCGTCCGCGGCGGCGATCTCATGCAGATTATGCTCGACGGCATCTTCGGTGAAACTGTTGCCGATGGCAAGGATCCGGAGCGTGTCAGGGCGGACTTGCCGGGCCGGAGCTCCGTTTGCCGACAGGCAGAAAAGAAGCACGGATACAACTGCGGCAAGGAATTTTTGCATGGGATGAGATCTTTGGTCCTTACAAATTTAAGAAAATCAGCATTAATTCGCTATCTTTGACCAAAGCAAAGCAAGCCATTTCCCATGAAAATCCGATTCCACACCCTTCTGGCCGCTGCCGGTCTGCTGTTGGCGACGGCTGGCGCGGGCGCGCAGCAAACCCGCATCACGCCGAAAGACCTCACCCTGGACGAGAAGATCCACCTGCTCAGCGTGGATATGGGCATCCCGCGCCTCGGCGTGCCCACTTCGTTCTATTCGGAAGGTATGCACGGCATCGCCTACGGCGGTCCGGCGCCTTGGGGCAACGTCCATAAGCCCCTCCCGACGACTTCCTTCCCGCAGGCATACGGTCTGGCGCAGACTTGGGATCCGGCGCTGATGGAGAAGGTGGCGGCCCAGATCTCGCTGGAGCAGCGCTGGTATTTCCAGAATCCGGAGACCGACCGCGGCGGCCTGATCATCTGGGGCCCGAACGTGGATCTCGGGCGCGACCCGCGCTGGGGCCGGACGGAAGAGTGCTACGGTGAGGACCCCTGGCTGATCGCTGAAATGGCGAAAGCCTATGTGCGCGGCGCCCAGGGCCCGGACCCTGACCATTGGAGCAGCGCCTGCGTGCTGAAGCATTTCGTGGCCAACAGCTATGAGAACGGGCGCCATTATTACTCCTCCGACTTCCCGGAATGGCAGCTCCGCGAATATTACTCCTACACCTTCATGAAATGCATCACCGAGGCCGGATGCCGCGGATTCATGACTTCTTATAATCCTTCCGGCGGTACGCCGATGACCATCCACCCCTTGATCCGGGAAATGGCGATCGCCGAATGGGGCCAGGACGGCATTGTGATCACGGACCAGGATGGCGCCCGCCGGCTGGTGGATGATTACCATCTCTATCCCGATCTGGCGGAGGCTGCGGCTGCCAGTATCAAAGCCGGCATCACGCAATTCCTTTCCGATGAACGGGAGGATTCCCAGGGAGCGATCCGCGAAGCGCTCCGTCGGGGCCTGCTGACGGAGGCGGACCTGGATGAGGCGATCCAGCGCAACCTCAACGTGGAGGAAAAGCTGGGGCTGCTGGGTGGTGAAGACCCGTATGCCTCCATCGGCCGGGACGGAAGCCCCGTGCCCAGTTCGACCCCCGAGGCGGCGGCCCTGTGCCGGGAAGCGACGGCCCGGTCCGTCGTCTTGATGAAGAACGACGGGATCCTTCCGCTGAAGCCGGAGAAGCTGAAAAAGATCGCCCTGATCGGCCCTTATGCCGACGAGGTCCTGCAGGACTGGTACGGCGGCGAAATGGATCATAAGGTTACGATTTATGAGGGTCTGAAGGCTGCCCTGGGTGAGGGCGTGGAAATCCTGCTGGAGACCAAGGATTTCGGCGGAGAAGGTCTTCGCAAGGCTGCTGAGGCCGACCTGGCCATCGTGGTCGCCGGCAACATCGCTTCCCCTTGCCTGGACGTGCAGCGGGGCGGGGCCGAGATCGGCTGGAGCCATTCGATGATCGTCCAGGACGGCATGGAGGATGTGGACCGGCAGTCCCTGGTCCTTCCGCACGAAGATATCGTCAAGCTGGTGATGGGGGTCAATCCCCGCACGGTGCTGCTGATGGTCACGACCTTCCCCTATTCCATCCGCTGGTCCAAGGACCACGTCCCGGCCATCGTACAGTGTACGCACAGCAGCGAGGAGATGGGTAACGGTGTTGCGGATGTGCTTCTGGGCAAGGTCAATCCCGCCGGCCGTCTGACCCAGACCTGGCCGGAACGCATCGAGGACCTGCCGCCCATCATGGATTTCGACCTCACGAAAGGACGCACTTATATGTATGCCAAGGCCAAGCCTTTGTTCTGTTTCGGGCACGGCCTTTCCTATACGAGTTTCAAGTATTCAGGGCTGAAAGTTTCGGAGCCGGAGGACGGTGTGGTCCGGGTCTCGGTCGATGTGACCAATACCGGCGCCGTGGACGGCGACGAGGTGGTGCAGCTCTATCTGCAGTATCCCCGGACCCGGCCCAACCGGCCCGAGCGCCAGCTGCGCGGTTTCAAGCGGGTTTCCATCCCGGCTGGACAGACGGTGCGGGTCGAAATCCCGGTCGCGGTGCAGGACCTGAAGTATTGGTCTGAGAAAGACCACGCCTGGACCCTGGCTCCGGGTCGTTACCGTTTCCTGGCCGGCGCCTCCAGCACTGATATCCGCTGCCGGAAGGCAAGCCGGTTGCACTAGCGGCGGCCTTTGCGGAACACGAAGTCGTGGAGTTCGCACAGGGACGCTCCCTGCGTGTCGGACTCGAAGATGAAGTAGAGGGCGTGCTTGCCCTTGAGGCGGCGGATCCGAGAGAGGGGAATGCTCATCTCGGTCATCTCCTGCGGCATGCCGGCGGACAGGTCCAGTGCGCCGAGGCGGATCCCGCCTCGGGTAGCGGACGGGGCATCGGCCATGACGGTGATGCGGCCGTCCACACCTTGCGGCAGCAAGTGCAGTTCCAGCCGTTTTTTCGTCAGCAGGCCCCTTCGGAATCGGTTGAAATTGAAATACTTGTATCCAACAACAGATCCGGCTGTATTGTTGATGACCGGATTGTGGTTGACCTTCAGGTCATAGGGATCGCCGCTTCCATCCCATTCCGGATAGCAGGCTTGGACATATGAGCCTGAGAAATGAAAGTTGGGATGCAGATCCGTAGCCGGTGTCGGTCCGCTATAATAACAGGCGATGCCTGCCGAATGCCGCTCCATCGGATCCAGACCCTCCGTCTCGAATCCTTCCGAAGTGTATTCTCCTTCCGTGATCTCCACTTTGCCGCCCGGTCCTTCCGTCACACGGACCTCGACTGGTGCGACCATCGCCTGACGGGCAAATTCATTTGTGCCGCTCTGACGGTGATAGAAGACGTACCAGCGGCCTCCGATCTCGCAGAGGCTTCCGTGCGTGTTGCCGTTGGGGTGGGCCGTCGCGATGGTGTTCCCCTTGTCATCCACGCTGCGGGCACGGGCGTCGATGAGCGTGCCGCCATACGAATAGGGGCCCAGCGGATTGTCACTGTAGGCATAGGCCAGGGTGTAATTGCTTTTCGGCAGTCCGAATTCTCCTTCTTCCGTCCAGCGGCTGTAGATGAAGACGTACTTGTCCTTGATCTTACGGACGGAAGAGGCTTCAAAGAAGCGGAACACACCCGGCTGCAGTTGGCTGGATACCAGATCCTCCACGATTTCCGTCCCCTCCTTGACCGTCGCCATCGTCCGGGGATCTAGTTCCGCCGCGAACGAACGGTTGAAGCCCCAGTAGCCGTACACGCGCCCGTCATCATCGACAAAGACCGCCGGGTCGAATCCCAGCACACCGACTGTCGACCGCGGAGCGGCCGGATCCCAGTTGCAGGGCGTAAACGGCCCGTCCGGCCGGTTGGAGCGGCAGACCATCGCAAGGCGCCCTCCGGACTGGACGTTGGGATACAGGTAGTAGGTCTTCGTCCCGTCCGCACCGGTGACCTCAGCGACATCCGGGGCAAAGAGGACGTCTCCCTCCCCGTTTCCGTTCAAGGGTGCCCCCGTCGCATCCATTTTCGACTCGAAAATGATGCCGTCACAGCGCCAGTGTTTCAGGTCCTCCACGTCGGCGGACCAGACGACCTGGTTGCGCCCGCAATAAGCGGTGCGGATGAGATCGTGTGAACCGTAGATGTACACCCGGTACCGGCCGGGGCAGTCCGGGTCTTCGAAGACGTAGGGCTCTCCGTCCGGGATGTGCTCCCACAGGGGAAGATAGGGATTGGCGGCCTTCAGGCCTAAAGGCAGCCCTGCGACGGCCAGAGCCGCCGCGACAGTCAGGATGCGCAAGCGTGACATAGTCTAGAAGTATTTGTTCTCTTCCTTGTACAAGGCCAGGAAGATGAAAATCAGCACTGTGAAGGCCCAGAGGGACGATCCTCCGTAGCTGAGCAGGGGCAGGGGAATGCCGATCACCGGCATCAGGCCGATGGTCATGCCGATGTTGATGAACAGGTGCATGAAAATGATGCTGGCGACGCAGTAGCCGTAAATCCGCGAGAAGCCCTCGCGACATCGCTCGGCATCCAGGATGATGCGTGCAATCAGGAAGACATACAGCAGGACGACGACCAGGCAGCCGACGAAGCCCCACTCCTCCCCGACGGTGCAGAAGATGAAGTCCGTGCTCTGCTCCGGCACGAAGCCGTAGGTGGTCTGCGTACCCTGCAGGAAGCCTTTGCCGAACAGCCCGCCCGATCCGATGGCGATCATCGACTGGTTGACATTGTAACCCACGCCCGACGGATCCTCCTTCATCCCCAGCAGCACCTCGATGCGCTTGCGCTGGTGGTCCTGCAGCACGTCGTTGAAAATGAAGTCCGTCGAGTAGATCATCACCAGGCCCGCGATGAAGGCGATGATGGCTGCCCAGCGCGAGAATTTCCGCTCCCGATAGGCTTTGAACATCAGCCAGGGCATGGCGAGCAGCGATCCTCCGACCAGCAGGTGGATGGGCTGGACGGCGGCGAAGAATCCGCTCGGCTCTTCACCCCCGATGGCGCGCCAGATTTTCGGCAGGAAAGCCATCAGCAGGACGACCGGAGCCTCCCGGAAGAGCCAGCGGCGGGTCAGTTTGTTCTCCGTACAGTAGCTGAACGAGATCGTACTGATCAGGACCAGCGCCGCCGCATAGGGCGAGGCGGTCAGGGTCAGGATAAACAAGATGATGACCAGCCCGATACAGGCGATGAACCAGCCGGAAAAGCCTTCCCTGTACAAGACGAAGATAAAGCCGACATAGACCAGGGCCGATCCCGTCTCGCTTTCTGCGACGATGGTCAGCATCGGGAACAGGATGATGGCGGCAACCAACAGCAAATGCTTGATATTGGAGAGTTTGAAATTTTGGCGGCTCATCACGGCCGCCAGCACAAGGGACGTGGTGATTTTGGATACTTCCGCGGGCTGGAAACTGATCGGCCCGAACTGGAACCACGATCGCGAGCCCTTGACCTCGCTTCCCAGGAAGATGACGGCCACCAGCAGGAAGAGCACGACGCCGTAGGCCGGAACCGAAATGACTTCCCACAGCCGGGGATTGAACAGGAACAGGATCAAGGTACCCAGCGCCAGGCCGCTCAGGATCCAGACGAACTGTTTGCCGCTGCGGGTGGCGAAGTCCAGGATGCCGGCCGTCTCGCTGGCATGTGACGAGGCATAGATGTTGAGCCAGCCGATCAGGACCAGCAGCAGGTAGCAGATCACCAGTTTCCAGTCAACGGTCTGCCGTATGCTTCGTTTGGAGGAATTCGTCATGACCGTCTAATCCTTTTTTACACGCGACATCAGGTCGCCCTGGAGGACACGGTCCTCGACATATTTGCGTTCTTCGCGGATTCCGCCGGTCAGGTATTTCTCCACCAGCAGGGAGGCGATGGGACAGGCCCAGGTCGCTCCGAAGCCCGCATTCTCAATGTAAGCGGCGACGGCGATCTTGGGATTGTCCTTGGGTGCGAAGCAGATGAAGACGGAATTGTCGGCGCCGCGCGGGTTCTGGGCCGTCCCGGTCTTACCGCAGACATTCTGGCCCGGGATGGCGGCCGAGAATGCGGTTCCGCCCGCCGCGCCTCCGCCGTTGACAGCCATGTACATTCCCTGAACCGCCAGTTGGAAATAGCAGGAATCTACCTTGGGATAGACCCGCTCGTGGTATTTGGGATCGATCTGGATTCCGGGCGAATCCTTGATGATGTGCGGGATGTAATAGAAACCCCGGTTGGCCACCGTGGCGCAGAGGTTGGCGATCTGCAACGGCGTCACGCCGATCTCACCCTGCCCGATGGACAGGGAAATGATGGTCGTAAATTTCCATCCCTTCTTGCCGTAGACTTTGTTGTAGTAGTTGGAGGTCGGAATGTTGCCGCCCAACTCCGCCGGGAAATCGCTGCCCAGCTTATGCCCGAAGCCGAAACTGGATACGTAGTCCCGCCAGGTGTCGAAGGCGTCCTGGATCGAGTCATATTTCTTGTTGTCCAGGATGTTGCGGAAGACGTAGCAGAAATAGCCGTTGCAGGAGGTCGCAATGGCGTCCAGCAGCGCCAGCGGCGAAGCGTGGCCGTGACAGCCGAGCCGCCGTCCGTTTCCATAGGGGAATCCGCGGCTGCAAGGGTAGCGGTCGGAGGGTTTCAGCACCCCTTCCTGGAGTCCGATCAGTCCGTTGACCAGCTTGAAAACCGATCCCGGGGGATAGGAGGCCTGGACCGTGCGGTTGAACATGGGCTTGTAGGGGTTCTTCACGATGTCGCCGTAATGCTGGCTGATGTCCGCCAGCACGTCCACGTCGATACCCGGGCTGGAGACCATCGCCAGGATTTCGCCCGTGGCGGGCTCGATGGCGACGACGGAGCCGACTTTGTTCTGCATCAGTTCCTGGCCGTATTGCTGGAGTTCGGCGTCAATGGTCGTGACGATATCCTTGCCGGGGACGGCCTCCTTATCCATTTCTCCGTCCATGTAGGCGTTCTGGATCTGGTTGTGCGAGTCCCGCAGGTAGATGTGGTAGCCCTTTTCGCCCTTCAGGTCGTTTTCCCGGGCCGCTTCGATGCCCGTCTTGCCGGCATAGTCGCCGGAGCGGTATTCGCCGGGATGCTTCTTGATAAAGTCGGCATCCACTTCGGACACGTAGCCCAGCAGGTTGCCGCCGGCGTTGAAGGGGTAGCTCCGGATTGAACGCATCTGGCCGCGGAAGCCCGGGAACTTGTATTGCAGCTCCGCAAACTTCATGTAGGTCTCGGGCGGAATTTTCTTGAGCATCACGACCGTCTGGTAGCCGATGCGGCTGCGGTTCTTGCGGTATTCCGCCATCTTCTCCCGGATCAGGTCCGCACTGACGCCCAGGGACTCGGCGAGCTGGAGGGTGTCGAATGCCTTCACTTCCCGGGGCGTGACCAGGATATCGTAGGAGACGGTGTTGCCGACGATGATCTTGCCGTTGCGGTCGTAAATGATGCCGCGGGTGGGGTAGATCACGTCATAGACCATCGAATTGTTGGAGGCGTCGCGCTTGTATTTGTCATTCAGGATTTGGATGGCAAAGAGCTTGGTGATCAGGATGCCGGCGGCCACGCCCAACCCGATGAGCAGCTTGGTGGTGCGCGGGTTCATCATAGGTCGTGGTCATTGGTGGCCAGGGTCCTGGACAGCAGCAGGGACAGCAGCCAGCCTGCGGTCAGGGAGACGAAGAAACGGATCGTGTTGAACATCAGCGGGCGCGTGCTGGCACCGTCCGCCCAGATGTAGATCAGCAGGAAGATACTCTGGGCCATCACGATCGCTACGGACATTTTGGCGATGCCGTGCTTCCGGACGGAGATATCCTCCTTGCGTGCAAAAAACTCGCTGCCGAAGATCAGGTAAATGATGCCTTTCCGGGCCAGGGCCACAGGGACGAGGGCCAGGGCGTTCAGCCCCAGGACGCCTTCCGAAAGGAAATCCACGGCCAGTCCGGACGCGAAAGCGAGCAGCATGGCAAATACGGTCCCGAAACGGATCGGGAGCATCAGGATCAGCAGCGGAAGGATGGAAAGCGAGAGATACAACGACAGGTTGAGGTAGTTGCAGATCAGGATCTGCAAGATCAACAGGAGGAAGTATGACAGGAAGTAGTGGTTGCGTCTCATGGCTTGTCCGGGGTTTCGAGGTTCTCGAGGCTGATGATCTCATCCCGGCCGATGTTCTCGACGACCGTGACAAAACGCAAGGCGGTAAAGTTCTCAAACAGATGTACTTCGATCTCGTTGACGGCACCGTTGACGATCTTGGACCCTCCGGTGACGCCGAGCGGGATGTCGGGCGGGAAGATGGCGGAATAGCCGCTGGTCCAGACCGTGTCCCCGGGCGAATACTTGTACTGGAGCGGGATCTCTTTCAGGACAGCCTTGTCCACGGAAACGCCGTCCCAGGACAGGGGGCCGACGGCTCCCTCCTTGCCGATGCGCGAACTGACGCTGATGTCACTGTTCATGAAGGACAAGCCGTAGGAATAGTGCTTGTCCACGGCGTCGATGATGCCCACGACGCCGCTGTTCGTGATGATTCCGGACTGGGGCCGGATCCCGTCTTCGGAGCCTTTATTGATGATGAAGTAGTTGTGCTGTTTGTTGCGGCTGATCTTCACGATGGTAGCCGGCGCATAGACGTAGTCGCCATAGGCCTTGAGCTCGGCCGTCAGGGAGTCGCTGTAGCTCTGGTCCTCCCGGTCCCGGTACTCCTTGAGCTGCTGGTTGAGGATGGCATTTTCCTGGGCCAGCCGCTCATTCTCCTTGTTGAGGGAGAAGTAGTGCCGGAGCCGGTCGCTTCCGCCCCAGACCTTCGCCATGAACGTGTGGGAAATCCGCGAAAGCCAGAGACTCTGGAGCTCGCTGTTGTGCCTGAGCATATTGAGCGCAGCAATCTCCAGGAGGATGAAGATTGCTGCATTGACGATCAAGGGAAATATTTTTCGCTCCCGGGGCATTATCTCATCAGGAAGGAGTAATGGTCCGTGTTCTTGAGCGCGATACAGGTGCCTCTCGCGACGGCACGCAGGGGATCCTCCGCCACGTGGAAGGGGATGTTGACTTTCTCCGTGAAGCGCTGGGCGATACCGCGCAGGAGCGAACCGCCGCCGGACAGGAAGATGCCGTTCTCGACGATGTCGGAATAGAGTTCGGGCGGGGTCTGCTCAAGGACATGGAGGATGGAGGACTCGATCTTGGCGATGGACTTGTCCAGGCAGTGTGCGATCTCCTGGTAGGTGATCGTCGCATCGACGGGATGGGCTGTCATCAGGTTCGGTCCGCGGACGACATAGGGCTCCGGCTCCTCATCCAGGTTCTGGATGACGGCGCCTACCGCGATCTTGACCTTCTCCGCCGTGATCTCGCCGACGCGGATGTTGTGCTGCTGCTTGAGGTAGTATTGGATGTCCGTCGTGAAGACGTCGCCTGCCGTACGGATGCTGTCCTGGATGACGATGCCGCCCAGGGAAATGACGGCGATCTCCGTCGTACCGCCGCCGATATCGACGACCATGTTGCCCTTCGGCGCTTCGACTTCGAGGCCGATACCCAGGGCTGCGGCCATCGGCTCGTAGATCAGGTACACTTCGCGTGCGCCGGCGTGTTCGGAAGAGTCACGCACGGCCCTGATTTCCACTTCCGTACTGCCGGAAGGGATGCCGACGACGACTTTCAGGTTGGGGGTGAAAAGGTGCTTATGTTTCTTGTTGACGCTCTTGATGAAACCGCGGATCATCATTTCGGCTGCGTTGAAGTCGGCGATGACGCCGTCCCGCAGCGGGCGGATGGTCTTGATGCCCGGGTTGACCCTCTCATGCATCAGTTTGGCCTTTTGTCCGAGCGCGATACACTTGCCGGTATTGTTGTCGATCGCCACGATGCTGGGCTCATCCAGCGCAATCACATCGTGCTGGAAGATAACGGTATTGGCGGTACCGAGGTCAATGGCGAGCTCTTGGTTCAGGAATGAAAATGCCATATTTCGCTGTAAATCTATAGTCTTGGATCAGATTGTAAAAATACGAATAAAAACTTAATTTTGCAGTAAATATTTACTCTGTGGATAAAAAAATTTATGCGGTCATCATGGCTGCCGGCAGCGGGCAGCGGATGGGGGGTGAAATGCCCAAGCAGTTCCTCCCGCTCGGCGGTGTCCCGATCCTGCGAAGGACGATCGAAAAGTTTACCCGTGCCTGCCCCGAGGCACAGATCGTGACCGTACTGCCCAAGGACTCGATCCCGTTCTGGAAAGAGTACTGCGGTGCGCATTTTTCCCATTGCCCCCAGCTCCTGGTGGAGGGCGGCATCACCCGTTTCCATTCCGTGCGGAACGCCTTGGCCAAGATCCCGGACGGGGCCCTTGTCGCAGTCCAGGATGGCGTGAGACCCTTGCTCTCCGTGGATCTGATCCGCCGGATGATCGCCAGGATGGATCAGGTACGGGCCCTGATTCCCGTGGTCCCGATGGTGGATACGCTGAAGGTGCTGCGCCGGGACGAGGCGGGCGACCTGCAGACCGTGGAAGGGGCCGGAGTGGACCGCGCATGCGTCTTCGGCGCCCAGACGCCCCAACTGTTCCGCTCGGAGGACCTTCGGGAGGCGTATGCCCAGGCTTTTGACACGGCGTTTACCGACGATGCCTCTGTCGCGGAGAGAAAAGGAATACCCCTCTCCTACATCGAGGGAGAGAGGTATAATCTCAAAATCACAACCCCGGATGATCTCTCCCTGGCGGAGGCCATCCTGACAATCACGGGTGAAATATAGCCGCTTCTCTTAAAGCGTTTCGTGGAGCGCGATGCTCCGGTTGGAATAATCCTTGACCCAGATCTGGCGTTCAAATGCTTCGTCGAGGGCGATCATGGTGTCGGTCGCCTGGATGAAGGGGATGTTCTGGATGGTATCCAGGAGCACTTCCATCAGGTGGTCGTTGTCGAAACAGTACAACTTGACGAGAAGGGCGGCCTTGCCGGTGACGAAGTGGCATTCGACAATCTCGGGGATTTTCTTGAGGGCAGAGACGACTTCCGGATACTTGCTGGCTTCCGACAGCGTTACGCTGATGAAGGCACACACGTTCAGGCCGAGCGTGGACGGCTTGACGATCAGCCGGGATCCCGTGATGATCCCGTTGGCTTCCATTTTTTTGACCCGCTGGTGGATGGCGGCTCCTGAAACACCGCACTCACGTGCAATCTCCAGGTACGGCATCCGGGCATTGTTAACCAGGAAAGAAAGGATTTTCTGATCCGTCTTGTCGATGTGATAGGATGTCATAACGGTTTATTGTTTAGTATAACGTCGCTTGGTCCGGGCCGTGGGCTCGGAACCGCTGATAATGGCTTTGCACTCCTCTTCCGTGAGGCTGGCGGCCTCTTTCCCCTTGGGGATCTTGTAGTTGCGGCCGTCTTGCTTGAGGTAGGGACCGTAACGGCCGTTCAGGATGGAGATGCCGCTGTCCGGGAACTCCATGATGACGGCGTTGACCGGAGTCTTGGCTTGTTCACTGAGGATCAGCTTGATACATTCCTCTTCCGTGATCTTCATCGGATCCGTCCCCCGGGGGAGGGAAATGTTCTTGTCCCCGTACTTGAGGTAGGGACCGAACTTGCCTTTGTGGATGGAGATCCCGACACCTTCGTAGCTGCCGGCGTTGCGGGGGAGCAGGAAGAGTTTGAGGGCTTCTTCCAGCGTGATGTTCTCGATCAGCTGCCCCTTGTCCAGGCTGGCAAACTGACGCTTCTCGGCCGGTCCTTTCTGCACGTAGGCGCCGTACTGGCCGAAGCGGGCGACCAGTAGCTCTCCGTCGGGAGCCGTGCCCAGTTCGCGGGAGATGCGGTTGTACTGGCGGTCGGACAGCGCTTCTTCGACCTTCTTGTGGAAGGGCGCATAGAAATCGCGGATGACCTGGTTCCACTGGAGTTCTCCGTCCGCGATGCGGTCGAAGTCTTCTTCTACATCCGCCGTGAAGTCGTAGCTCATGATCGAAGGGAAATTCTTGACCAGGTAGTCGGTCACGATCATGCCGATTTCCTGGGGAAGGAGCTTGCCTTTCTCGGCGCCGACGACTTCCGTCTTGGCGACCCGGGTGATGACCCCGTCCTTGA
>CAMOTB010000045.1 GCA_946625485.1 uncultured Bacteroidales bacterium
CTCATATCCTCGTCATGACCGCCACACCGATTCCGCGCACGCTGGCCATGACCGTCTACGGCGACCTCGACGTCTCCGTCATCGACGAAATGCCCCCCGGCCGCAAACCCATCCAAACCCTCCAGATCGGCCAAGGCAAACGCGAACACCTCTACCGCTTCATGCGCGCCGAAATCGACAAAGGCCGCCAGGTCTTCGTCGTCTACCCCCTGATCTTCGAAAGCGAGAAAATGGACCTCAAAAACCTCCAGACCGGTTACGAAGACATCGTGCAGCACTTCCCCTTCCCGCCCTACAAGGTCGCCATCGTCCACGGCCAGCAGACCAATGACGAAAAGAACTTCAACATGGACGCCTTCGCCTCCGGCCGCGCCAACATCCTCGTCTCCACGACAGTCATTGAAGTCGGCGTGGACGTGCCCAACGCCTCGGTCATGGTCATCGAAAGCGCCGAACGCTTCGGCCTCTCGCAACTCCACCAACTGCGCGGACGCGTAGGCCGGGGCGCCGAACAATCCTATTGCATCCTGGTCAAGGACGTCAAGGTCTCCAAGGAGTCCCAGAAGCGCATCGACCTGCTCTGCTCCACCGAAGACGGCTTTGAACTCGCGGAGGCGGACCTGAAGATGCGCGGCCCCGGCGACCTGGAAGGCACCCAGCAGAGCGGCCTGCCCGTGACGCTCAACATCGCATCCCTGGCCAAGGACGGCATCCTGCTCGGCGAAGCGCGCCGATACGCGGAGAAGGTCCTGGACGCCGATCCGACCTTGTCCCTGCCCCGCAACGCACCGCTTCTCCTGGAGCTCAAGAAGGAAAAATACACCATCAAGGATTTCAGCCAGATTTCGTGATCTCAAGAAAAATTGCTACCTTTACCAAAGACTAAAACTAATTGACTCATGACTACGACCCGATGCCTGGCAGCCCTGCTCGCTGCCACTTTGTTTCTCTCCTGTACCGCCCGCCCGGACCGTCCGCTTCCCCGCGGAAAGACGACACCCGCCCAGGACGAGGCCTTCGCATCCTACCTGCAGGAAGTGAAGGAACGAAAAGAAGAGTTGCATAGCATTATGATCCTTCAGCACGGCAAAGTCCTGAAAGAAGAGCACTTCGCTCCGGACACCGCCCATTTCATGATGTCCGTCAGCAAGACCTTTACTGCAACGGCGGTGGGCTTCGCTATCAATGAAGGACTATTGCATCTGGACGACAAGATTACGGACCTGTTCCCGGACGAGGTGCCGGAAGGGGCTTCCGACACGCTGCGCCGGGTCACGATCCGCCACCTGCTGACCATGAACTGCGGCCACGCCAAAGATCCGACCAACGCCGTCTGGAGCGGCAAGGTGACGGACTGGGTCCGGCATTTCCTCGCATGGCCCCAGCCCTATGAGCCGGGCACATGCTACTGTTACAACAGTCTCGGCACCTACATGCTCTCCGCCGCCGTCCAGAAAGTGACGGGGCAGAAGATCAACGATTATCTGGAGCCCCGGCTCTGGAAGCCGCTCGGCATCGCAAAACCTCACTGGGAAGAAAGCCCGCAGGGCATCAACTGCGGCGGATGGGGCCTGTACCTCCGGACCGAAGACATGGCCCGGATGGGACTGTGCCTGCTGCAAGGCGGCCGGTTTGCCGGCAAGCAGGTCATCCCCGCAGAATGGGTCTCCCAGATGAGCGCCCGCCAGGTCGATTCCGCCCCCGCCGGACTGACCAGCATCGAAGTCGAAGAGCGCGGATATGACAAGACCACCAACGACTGGCTCCAGGGCTACGGCTACCAGATGTGGCGCTGCCTCCACGGTGCCTTCCGGGCCGACGGCGCGGCCGGACAGTATATCCTGGTCCTCCCGGAGCAGGATGCCGTCATCGTCACGACCGCCCGGATCGACAACATGCCCGAGGAACTTTACCTGATCTGGAAGCACCTTTTACCGGCCTTATAATACGGCAGGGTATCATATCCGCCAGCCTTCGCAGAACTGTATACTTTTTTGGAAAAAATAGTATACCTTATGCCGGTTTTTTCTATCCATATTTGTTCACGTCAAAAACCCTTTTGGCACTAATTAATTATAAACAACAATATTTGCTTAATGAAACCTAAAAAATTGTTACGAATTGCGTCATTGCTGCTGGCGGCGCTCCTGCCGCTCACGACAATGATGGCGCAGGTCTCGCCTGTCTCGGGCCGGGTCACCGATCCGAGCGGCAGTCCCGTTGTCGGCGCATTCGTCGTGGCGGAAGGGACTTCGGTCTCAACCAGCACGGATGCCAACGGCAATTTTTCGTTGTCGGTTCCTGCCGAAGCAACAGCGCTCCTGTTCCAGATGCTGGGCATGGAGGATCAGCGCGTGCCGCTCGACGGCAAGCGCGCCCGCTTTGACGTGCAGATGACCGAAAGCCAGAACTTCCTGGATGAAGCCGTCGCCATCGGTTACGGTACGATCATCCGCCGGGAGCTCTCCTCCTCCGTCTCCTCTGTCAACTCCGAGCAGTTGGTAGAGCGGGCATCCGCGTTCAACGTGACCCAGGCCCTGGCCGGCAAGGTCGCCGGTTACACCGTGTACAACACCTCCGGACGTCCCGGCGGCAACAACACGGTCTATATCCGAGGCAAAGGCTCCGTCAACGCCAGCTCTTCCCCGCTTTATGTCGTGGACGGCGTCGTGGACGTGGACATCAACCTGATCAATCCCAATGACATCGAGTCCATCGACGTCCTCAAGGATGCCGCGGCGACCGCCATGTACGGTGCCAAAGGTGCCAACGGCGTCGTGCTGGTCACCACCAAGAGTGGCAAGAACGGCGAAGGAACCGTCACCTATACGGGTACGGTCGGCGTCAGCAAACTGAACCGCATCTACGAGGAAATGGATCCGCAGGCTTACCTCAACGTGATCCGCCAGGCCTACGCCTATTCCGGTTCCGTCTTTGCCCCCTACTTCTCCACCCCTTACGAGAAGCTCTTCGATTATGAGAAGAATGCCGACGGCACCTATGCAACGGACGAGTCCGGACTGCTGATCCCGCATCCCAAGTACCATACGGATTGGATGAAGGAGTACTACCAGACCGGCTTCAGCCACGACCAGAACGTCTCCTTCTCCAAAGCGACGGAGCGCAACTCGGTCTATGCTTCCGTGGGTTACAAGTCGATGGAAGGCATCATCCGCAACACGGATGCCAAGCGGCTCAACGCGGCCCTCAACTTCACTTCCAAGATCAACGACTGGCTGGACGTGCGTTTCGGGGCCAACTTCAGCTCCCGCACCCAGATGCGCAACGACATCATGATCGACGGATCGATCTACCATGTCGTCTTCGACAGCTTCGCCCCGTTCATCCCTTACCAGTATCCGGACGGGACCTACGGCGTCAACGGCGACCACCTCACGATGGCCAGCAGCTACGACTACAATGCAATGCTGGACGATGCGGTCCATCGCCAGAAAGACCAGCAGATGGTCCTGAATGCGGCGGGTGATTTCCACCTCCTTCCCGGACTTACCCTGACGGTCAAGGGCGACTACCAGACCAACTTCTACACCTTCGGGCAGTCCGCCCCGGGCGGCATCGCTGGTGCGACCGTGACCAACAACGGCTTCGCCAACATCAGCAACTCCGACACCCACCGCTGGGCCAACGAGGATTACCTGACCTACGACAAGACTTTCGGCAAGCTGAAGACCAACACCGTGCTCGGTACCTCCTTCTATTTCATGCATTACGAGAGTTCCTACGGCGGTACTACCGACTTCTCCGACAACCAGTATGAATACTACAAGCTGGACGCCGGTACGGTCATCGATGATCCTTCCTCCGGTTACGACAAGCAGACGATGCATTCGGTCTACTTCCGTACCAATCTTTCCTGGGCCGGCAAATACCTGCTGGGCGCAACGCTCCGCGCGGACGGCGCTTCCAACTTCGGCGACCACAACAAGTACGGTTTCTTCCCTTCCGCATCCCTCGGATGGGTCGTATCGGAAGAGCCCTGGTTCGAGCCGATCAAGGGAACGGTCGACCTGTTCAAGCTGCGTGCCAGCTACGGCATGGTCGGCAATGCCTCCATCCCGAGCTACCGGACCTTCGACCGCCTCAACGTGGGCGGAGCCATGGTCTTTGCCGATGGCGACAAGAAGACCACCGAAGCCGCTGCGACCAACAGCGAACCCGGCAACAAGGACCTCAAATGGGAGACCACCAAGCAACTGGACCTGGGCTTTGACATCAGCCTGTGGAAAGGCCGGGTCAACCTGATTGCCGACTTCTATAATAAGGACACCGAGAACCTGCTCTACCAGCGTCAGGTGCCAAACACGACCGGTTTCGGTTCCACCTGGGACAACCTCGGACTGCTGCGTAACCGCGGTATGGAGATCACCCTCAACTCGCATCCCATCGACCGCCGGGACTTCAAATGGGACCTGGACTTCGTCTATTCCCAGAATGTCACCAAAGCAGTCGACATCAACGGAGACCGGATCTACAATTCCCTCAGCCCGGTCCTCTCGGAGGAAGGCGGCGAGTGGAACTCGCTCTGGGTCTATAAGAACGAAGGTATCTGGCAGCTGGACGAAGTCGACGAGGCCAGAGCCTACGGTTTCAAGCCGGGCGACGTGAAGATCAAGGACGTCGACCAGAACGGGATCCTGGATGACAACGACCGTTATGTTTACGGTCGCGTGACGCCCAAGCACGAGTTCACCCTGGTGAACACCTTCTACTGGAGGGGCCTGTCCCTGATGATCGACCTGGTCGCCAAGACCGGATTCTATACCTATTGCAACCGCTGGAGCAACCAGTACGTTGTGACGGACAACATCCACGTTAACGCTATCCAGGCCTGGACGCCCAACAACCAGAACACCCTCGTTCCGGCCAACCGCACCTCGGCGGACGCCTGGCCCTGGAACGGCCTGTTTGACGATTCCTTCGTCTACAAGGGCGACTACCTGAAGTTGCGCAACATCTCCCTTTCCTACGACCTGAAGCGCGACCTGTTCAAGAATGCCCGCTTCTTCCGCGGGATCTCGGTCGGCATCCTCGCCGAAAACATCTACACCTGGACCGCTGTCCCGGCCCTGGATCCGGAAGATTCAACCTGGGGCAACCAGATCGGCGTCGTCGGCGGCACCTACCCGCGGCCGATGTCCCTGTCCGGCACTTTGAAACTTACATTCTAAACCTTTGAGCGCGATGAAAAGATATTTTACCGAAATCATGACAGTCGCAGCCGCATTGGTTCTGACTGTATCTTGCACGAACTTCCTCAAGGAAGAGCCCAAAACCTTCGAGCAGCCTGACAATTTCTACTCCAACGAAGAGCAGGTGCGCATGGGCGCCAACGGTGCTTACTACGGCATCCGTACGCCCCTGAACAGCACGGGTATCGGCGGCGCCGAAGTCGTCGTCATGGGCGAATTCCTCTGCGGCTACGCCGAGCGTACCGCCAACTCCTTCGCAGACCTCTCCGAGATCCTCAACTGCAGCATGACAGGCAACAACAGCCTGGCAGCAGCCCCCTGGGGCAATCTGTACGGAAGTCTCAATAACGTCAACACGATGATCAACGTCCTCGAGAACAAGCAGGACATCGATATCACGGATGCCAAACGCAACCAGTATCTGGGCGAAATGTATTTCCTGCGCGGCCTGTACTATGGCTGGCTCGTCCGCCTCTACGGTCCCGTCCCGCTCAAGACTACGCCGACCACCGGTTTCAACGACGCACAGATGCCGCTGACCTCCGTTGAGGAGGTGCTGGGACAGGTTGTTTCCGACCTGGAGCACGCCGAGAGCCTGATGGAAAGCGCCGGTACGCCCTGGCACGATGAGTCCGGGCGCGTCTCGAAGGGCGCCGTCAAGGCCCTCCTCGCCAAGATGTACCTGACGCAGGCCGGCTATCCCGTCCAGGACGCCAGCGCTTACCAGAAGGCCTACAACAAGGCCAAGGAAGTGGTCAACAGCGGGATCTTCTCCCTCTATCCGAGCTATGATGCCGCCCGTAAGGCTTACAATACCAACGGCGTGGAATACATCTTCAGCATCCAGTGCATGAAGGATCAGTTCCACAACCCGCTCCACATGGTCAGTATCCCCCGCCCCGGCGGCATGACCCTCCAGCCTTACATCTCCATGTATGATGCGACCCGTCCCGGCGGTGCCTGGCAGCCCTGCCAAGCCCTCTACGCCTCCTATCCGGAAGGTGACAAGCGGACGGAGAATCACGCTTACTATTACACCAGCCAGGTTTCCATGGACGGCACGGTCACGCACAACTTCGCCCCGGCCCTTTACCGGTACTGGGATGAAGGTGCGGTCAACGACGGCAAGAGCGACAGGAACTTCCCGCTCATCCGTTACACCGACGTGCTCCTGACCCTGGCCGAAGCGGCCTGCGCCGGCGGTTCCACTTCCGATGCGGCCGCCATCGACGCCTACTGGCAGGTCCGCCACCGTGCGATGCCTTCCGAGAGCAAACCCGCATCGATCACCTTCGAGCAGGTGTTCAAGGAGCGTATCTGGGAGCAGGCTTTCGAAGGTGAAAACTGGTTCAATATGATCCGTACCCGCAAGGCGCTGGACTTCGCAACCGGCAGCGTGGTTGACCTGATCGGCTACAAAGGGCCCGCCATGGTCGCCGCCTACGGCGAAGAAGACCTGCTGTTCCCCTATCCGGTCGAGCAGGTGCGCCTGAACCCGAACCTCAAACGATAAGCGTATGAACGTCATGAGAAAGAATATAGCAAGCATACTGGTCCTTGCCGCCGTCGCCCTGGGCGCTTTCGCGGCCTGCGACATCACTCTGCCTTACACGGAGGTCTCTCCCGCGGAGAAGACGCTGGTAAACAGCGGGATGGACCAAGACTACGAGTTTACCTACGGCCTGCGGGAGTTCATGCAGTACAGTCCCAAGAACCCTTCGGGCACCAACCTGATCCCCTATTACGACTTCTTCGGCAGTTTCGCGCTGAAACTCTATGTAGTCGATGGCAAGATTTCCTTCCTGGAGATCACCAACGGGGATATCCCCTGCGATCAGTTCGGCTTCGAACTGCCTTCCGGCAAAGTCCCCTGCGTTTTTGACGAGAAGGTGGTCCCGAACGCCCTGAGACTCACCACCGGAGAGACCATCGCCATCTTCCAGAACGGCGAGCTGGTCTTCCCCTTCGTCCTTGACTGCAAGGACCTGAGCTACAAGATGACCTTCACAACCCTTGAATCCACCCGGGAGAAATGAGTATGAAAAAGAATATGAAATGGGGCATTGCAGCCCTGATCGGTACGATACTCGTGATCGCCGGTTGCATCAAGCTGACGGATGTCATCATTCCCAGCAAGATCGATCCCGGCACCACGGTTGAGATCCATGTCAAGGGACAGATCAAGCCCGAGACCGGTTACGGTCCCGAGGGACTGGCCCTTGCGATCCTGGCCCCCAAGGCCTGGGATATCGCCCATACCGCCGAGTTGTACATGACCACCTCCAACCTCCAGAACCTGACCGGCGTAGCCGACCTCAAGGAAGAGAAGATGGTCGTCATCTCCGGCGAGCCCATGCCCAAGTGTACCGACGAGGAAGACAAACAGTACCAAGGGATGTCCTGGTCCCAGGCCTATTATGCCAAGAACGGCGACCAGGGCAATGTCGGCGGTGACGTCGAGTGGGTCGTTTTCAAGAACGGAACGACCGAAGTGACTGTCGATGACACCCGTCCCAATTACATCGAAATCGATGTCAAGATCCTCCTCAAAGTCGGTGACGATCCCCTCAAGTGCAAAATGGCCTTCGAGTTCGTCGGTGCGAAAGAAGGATGGGAGAACGTCGGTTTCAAGGACAACCTGACCGTCAGGGAAGTTGTTGTCGGAGACGGCTCCGTCAACTACCTCGAATATCCCCTTACTTCCACCACGCCGGATGTCTGGCGTTACGGTGATTTCTTCGCCGTCAATTTCGCGGCCCAGGCCGGCGACGTCAAGACAGCCCTCTACGGCGAAAACGACGTTTACATGAACGGAACGGCCATCCTCGCCGACGGGAGCCAGGTGACGGTCGAGAAACGCGACAACTCCACCCGGATGAACCGCCTGAACGAGAAGACCTACCAGAAGTACATCTTCCCGACCCACTATTTCGGGCTGTCCAACAAGACGAAGATCGTGGACCTTTACTTCTACTTCACCAATAAGGATGGAAGCAAGGTCGTGACCAGCAATGACTACGAATACGGTTTCCAATTCAGACAGAAGGTCCAATGAACACTATGAAGCATATATTTAGAAAATGTGCCCTGGCCGTAGCGATGCTGCTTGGCTTCGTTGCGAGCCTGTCGGCCCAGAATACCCTGACGGGACGGGTCACGTACGACAACGGCGATCCGATGCCGGGCGTGTACGTCGCTGTCAAGGGGACCCAGAACGCCACCATCACCGATATGGATGGCAACTTCACCCTCAAGGCTGCTCCCTCCGCCAACACCCTCGTCTTCTCGATGCTGGGCATGGTGGGACAGGAAATTCCGATCGACGGGCGCTCAGTCTTCAACGTCATCCTGGAAGAAGACTCCACGATGCTGGATGAGACCGTCGTCGTCGGTTACGGTACGATGATCAAGCGCGAACTGACCGCTTCCGTCGCCCAGGTGGGCGGCGAAGCCCTCACCGAGCGTGCGACCGGCCTCAACGTCCTCCAGAACATGGCCGGTAAGATGGCCGGTGTCCAGATCATGTCCACCTCCGGCCGTCCGGGCGGTAACACCGCCATCCGCGTCCGTGGTATCGGCTCCATCAACGCTTCCACCAATCCGTTGTACGTCGTGGACGGCGCCGTGGATGTCAACCCTGACATGATCAACTCCAACGACATCGAGTCCGTCTCCGTCCTGAAGGATGCGGCATCCGCCGCGATGTACGGTGCCAAGGGCGCCAACGGTGTCGTCCTGATCACCACCAAGAGCGGTCAGGGTTCCGGCAAGGGCACGATCACCTATGACGGCAAGTTCGGCGTAGGTTACCTCACCCGCAAGCTGGACCTCATGGATTCCAACAACTACCTCCGGATGCAGTCCCTGGCCTACGGCTACAGCGGCCAAAACGTCCCGCACCTGGTCAACCCGATCGAGAGCCTCTTCGAATATGAGAAAGACGCTTCCGGCGCCTATGTGCGCGATGAAAAAGGATTGTTGATCGCAACGCCGCGCTACAGCACCGACTGGTGGAAGGAGGTGACCCGCAAGGCCATCACCCAAGACCACAACGTGTCCTTCTCCCAGCGCAGCGACAAGTCCGCCGTATATGCGAACCTCGGCTGGCAGGACCTCCAGGGTATCGTGAAGACGACCTACGGCACCCGCCTCAGCGCGACCATCAACGCCTCCACCAAGATCAACGACTGGCTCGATCTGAGCGGCATGATCGCCTACTCCCGGACGGAGAGCAACACGGCCGACCAGGAAGGAACGATGGCGCAAGGCGCCGTGCGTAACGCCTACGAGATGCCTCCGGTCGTACCGATCAAATACCCGGACGGCACCTGGGGCGCCAAGCAGGACTACCCGCTCTCCGAGACGGCTTCCAACCCGATCCACCAGTTGAACGCCTGGAAGATCATCAACCACGCCAACTATTTCCTCGGCAACCTCGGACTGGACTTCCATCTGGCGGAAGGCCTGACCTTCACGGTCAAGGGCAACTACCAGAGCGTCAACAACAAGAGCACGGACTTCCGTATCGCCGGCATGGCCGACTGGTCCAAGCCGGATGTCGGCACCCAAGCTTACATCAACAACGGCCTGACCGCCCGCTGGTCCAACGAAGACTATTTCACCTACGACCACACGTTCTTCGACGGCCGTCTCAAGTCCAACTTCACGCTCGGTGCCTCCTGGTACTATGCCGAAGCTGAGAGCAGCAGCACGGGCGCCAAGCTCCTCTCCTCCGACCTCTTCGAGTACCACAACCTCGGGGCCGGCGACAAGGACCAGGCCAACAAGGTGAAGCCCGGTTCCGGTTACAACAAGAACACGATGAACTCGTACTACTTCCGTACCAACCAGAGCTGGATGGGCCGGTACATGCTCGGACTGACGATGCGTGTGGACGGTGCCTCCAACTTCGGTGCGAAGCGCAAATACGGTTTCTTCCCGTCGGTCTCCGCCGGCTGGGTCGTGTCCGAAGAGCCCTGGTTCCCCGAAAGTTTCGTCAACCATCTGAAACTCCGCGCCAGCTACGGTGAAGTCGGTAACGCCTCCATCGGCAACTATGTAACCCTTTCCCACATGGACACCGGTACCATGGTCATGAACGGCGAGGTTGTCTCCCAATCCTGGATCGGTACCCTCGGTAACTCGGACCTCTCCTGGGAGACGGCCAAGCAGTTCGACGCGGGTCTGGACCTGGCCCTGTTCAATGACCGGATCCAGATGATCGCCGACTTCTATATCAAGCGCTCCGTGGACCTGCTCTTCAACGAGCAGATCCCCCACTCTTCCGGATTCGGTTCCGTCACTTCCAACCTGGGCGCCCTTCGCAACACCGGTTTCGAACTGACCTTCAACACCCATCCGATCGCCCGGCCCAATTTCGCATGGGATCTGGATTTCATCTATTCGACCAACCAGACAATCGTGGAGAAACTCTACGGTTCCCTGTCCACCCATGGCGGCGTGGTCGAGGAAGGCAAGCCCTACATGCGTTGGGGCATGAAGAAACTCCTCGGCACCTGGAGCACGGAAGAAGCCGCCGAAGCGGCGGTCTACGGCCGTTCGCCGGGTGACTACAAGCTTGAAGACGTCAACAAGAACGGCGAATACGACGACGGTGACACCCAGTACGTCGGCATGGCGACGCCCAAGGGCGAGATTTCCGTGGTGAATACCTTCACCTGGGGAGGCCTAAGCCTGATGGTTGATATCGCTTCCGCCTGGGGTTTCAAAGTTTCCAACATCGCCCAGAGCCTCTATGTCGGTCAGGCAATCTACACCAACAGCCTCAACGGCCTGTTGGACGCCGCCTGGACCCCGGACCATCAGAACACCACCCTGGCCCAGCTCCGTCTCCCGACGGACGCCTATTTCGGCAACGGCAACATGGGTACCTTCTTCCTGGAAGACGGCGACTTCATCCGCGTGCGCAACATCCTCCTCTCCTACGACCTCAAGCGTGACTTGCTCAAGAACATGAAGGGGATCAAGGGTCTGCTCCTGGGTGTCAGCGTGGAGAATCCCTTCCTCTGGACCAAGTACACCGGATTCGACCCGGAAGTGGGTTGGGGCACCGGCAACGACCAGATCGGTTACGACTGGCTGGCCTATCCGAAACCGACCACCATCACGGGCAACATCAAAATTTCATTCTAAGTGCTTATGAAAAAGACTTTATACTTCATACTTGGAATGGCGGCGGTCCTGATGAGCACCGCCGGCTGCACGAAGTTCCTCACGGAGGAGCCCAAGACCTTCCTCTCGCCGGACACCTACTATGCGACAGAGGCGCAGATGCAGGATGCCGTCAACGGCCTGTACCCGGGCATTCCCGGCGCCTACATGGCTGGCCTCGTTGCGCCCCAGCACACGACTTTCATCATGCTGGAGACCCTTACCGGATACCACAAGCGCAACCATGCCGGAGACATGCGGATGCTCGGATACGAACTTCCTTTGTCAGACGACAACGGACTGCTGGACAATAGCTGGAACGGCATGTATGCCGTCATCAGCCGCGCCAACTACGCCCTGAATGGCATCAGCAACTCCAAGGCGTCCGTCTCCGACGAGACACGCAACCGTTTCCTCGGCGAGGCCCATTTCATCCGGGCCTATGCCTACTTCTTCCTCGTCCAATGCTACGGCCCCCTCCCGCTGACCACCGAGCCCGTCCGGGCCAAGTCCGACATCGTGACGGAACTGACCCCGATCAGCGGCATCTACGACCAGATCCTGGCCGACCTCGAAGAGGCTGAGAAACTCCTCACCGTATGGAACCCCGGCGACGGCCATGTCGGCCTCGGCGCCGTCAAGTCCCTGCTGGCCAAGGTCCACCTGACGATGGCGGGATATCCGCTGCGCAAGACCGAACATTACGCCCAGGCCCTGGCCAAGGCGAAAGAAGTGGCCGCCAGCGGCGCTTACACCCTGTACAAAGACGTGCACGACATCGCAAACTCCGCCAAGCGCAACAAGGAGGAGGCCATCTTCACGGCCCAGTACAACAAGGGTAACGGCAACTCCCCGATGCATGTGTTCTTCCTGCCCTACTACGCGGGCTGGGATGCCGAGCAGATCTCCGAGAGCCAGGCTTTCGGCGGCGCCATCGTCCCGAGCCAGGCTTTCATCAACACCTATGAGACCGGTGACAAGCGCGCCCAGGAAAAGGGTTGGTACTACACCTCTTACAAGAAGAAGGACGGCAGCGGCAACGTCGACTTCCCCCAGCCCTTCGTCTATAAGTACTTCGATGCGGATGCGACGACCAGCAACAACTGCGACGTCCAGTTCCCCATGCTGCGCTACTCCGACATCCTCCTGGTGCTGGCCGAAGCGGCTTGCCAGGGCGGTTCGACCTCGGATCCCGACGCCATCAACGCCTACTATCAGGTACGCAACCGCTGGTGTCCCATCCCCAAACCGTCGTCCATCAGTTTCGACGACGTCTATAAGGAGAGAGTCTGGGAGCTATGCTTCGAAGGCAAGAACTGGTTCGACATGCTGCGCACCCACAAGATGCTCAATGTCTCCAACGGCCGCGTCGTGGACATGATCGGTTTCACGCCCCAGGAGCACCCCGGATTCCCCTTCACGGAGGAGAACCTGCTCTTCCCCTATCCCGTGGCTGAGAAGCGTCTCAACGCCAATCTCCAGAACATCACCGTCGCCGAAAGGCTGGCTTTATAATCTATGAGAGATATGAATAAACTTATACGTCTATTTTCGGTTACGGCTGCGGTGATGCTGCTTTGCACCGGTTGTGTCAAGGTCCTGAACCTGCACGACACGACGATGGACCCGAACTACGAGGGCGACAAGACTTCCACCTACTATCTGTGGAAGGCCCTTCAGATCGATGACGTCAACGTGAACGGCATCGACATCAAGCCCTATTTCGACTGGTTCGACACCTTCGAACTGCAGGTCCGTCGCGAAAACGGCAAGATCTGCGGCATCAAGATGAACAACGGCAGCATTCCCCACAACCACTACGGATTCAACCTCCCGACGGAGGAAGTGGAGTGTTACTTCGACAATTCGGTCCAGCCCAACGCCATCCGCCGCGCCTCCGACGACCAGATCGTGGCCGTATTCCGCAAGGGTGTGATCTGCATGGAGTTCCAACTGGACTGCAGCACCGTCAGCTACCGCTTCATGTTCAGCGGTAAAAACAACTAATCCTATGAGCGATATGAAAAAGAACAGACACATATTTGCTATTTTCGCGCTGGTCGCTGCCGCCGCCCTGGTCTTCTCCTGCATCGATTTCAAGGAGATCCTCTGGCCCAAGGACCCCAAGGCCAACGACACCTTCGAGATCAAGCTCAAGGTACACCTCGAGCCCCAAACCGAACGTACCGGCCGTTTCGTCCTTGCCTTCGTGGTCCCGAAGAAATGGAAAGTCGCCGAGACCATCCAGGCCAAGTATTCCGCCACGCAGGTCCAGGTCAAAGGTCAGTTGATCACCATCACCGACGAGCCGATGACGCTCGCCGGAGACTACACCGAGCCGACGACCGGCATGCCCTATTCCTCCGCCATGCTTTCCAAGTACGGCGTCCTCGGCAATACCGGCCCCGTCGAGTGGAT
>CAMOTB010000046.1 GCA_946625485.1 uncultured Bacteroidales bacterium
ATATCAACTAATACACTCGGGCTCCATCTTGGGGTAGGTTTTTAATGACACAGGTAAATTCCAATTTATCGGTCTGTAATCAGCAAATAACTTCTATCATCCAGACTCATTGTTGTAGGCGATATATGATCACAAATTTGGACTGAATTTGGATAGAAAGCCTTGTTCTGTGAGGTGGGCGATCGGTTCCCATTTGTTCCCTATCAAGAGCTCAGGGAATCTTGGGAGATCGATTCTAACTACTTGATATAAAACAAAAAAACCACCACGCAGGGTAGTTGCGGTTTTTTTGTATCTTTGCATTATACATAAAGGAAATAGAATATGCTTAAGATCGGGGATCAGATGCCATCCTTCGAGGTTATGGACCAAAATGGAAAGACGGTGACGTCATCCGACTTCATCGGCAAAGGAAAGAAGACCGTCGTTTATTTCTATCCCAAGGACCATACGTCCGGTTGTACGGCCGAGGCTTGCTCCATCCGGGACAATTGGGAAGCATTGCGCGCCGCCGGGTACAACGTGGTAGGCGTAAGCAAGGACTCCGGGAATTCGCATGCCGGTTTCGCAGCCAAACATGCGCTGCCCTTCACGCTCCTTGCCGACACGACAAAGGAAATGCACGAGGCCTTCGGCGCCATCGGAGAGAAGAAAATGTACGGAAGGACGGTCCTGGGTACGCTCCGCCGCACTTTCATCTTTGACGAGAACGGCGTCCTCGAGCGTATCATTGAGAAGGTGGATACCAAGAACGCTGCGAAACAGATTCTGGAGGGATAGCGGGCTCCGTGCCGTTTGGAATAATTTTTGCGAGAATAGCTTTAACCAATAATGTTAATTATGAAAAAGTTTTTCTTTGCCATTGCGGTGGCTGGTGCTGCCATTTTGGCCCTTTCCTGTAATCGGCTGGAGAATCAGACTGGTGATGAGACCGGGACCCTTTATGGGACCTGGGTCATGGATAGCTACACTTTCGAGCTCGGCGGTTCGAAAGATGACAAGAGCGGAACAATCCCCATTGTGATCCCTTATTTCAAGAATACGACTTTGACTCTGTCTGAAAACCTGAGGGCCTGGGCTGGAATGGGCCTGGAAGGAGACTGGTCCAATTATTCGTATGACTCACAGAAAAAACAGATCGTCTTCGACCACATGATCGAAGTCAGTGATGACGGCCAGATCATGGTTCTGTACGGCACATTTGATGTCGCTGAGCTGAGTGATACCAAGCTCGTGCTCAAGCAGCCTTACCTGAATACCGGGAAATTTACCCTGCCTTCCGGCGTGACGCTCTCCTCCTCGGCGGTCGCAACTTATACTTATCACCGTAAGCAGTAATCCCTTTTCCCTCCCTTAGTGCGCCCAATGGAAGAATAATCCGTCCATTGGGCGCATTTTTGGCTCATTTTGCTCCCAATGGAAAGAAAAATCTTCCATTGGGAGCACTAGGGTCTTTTCAAAAGCAGGATCCCTTGTGAACCTCAATCTGAAGACAGGACCTTCAGGATCTCCATCCCGTACTTTTTCCACAGTTCCGGGCCGAAGCCCGGGACGGCAAGCATCTGGGCGCGGGAATCGGGCTTGGCATCCGCGATTCCCAGCAGGGCTTTCTGATGGAGGATGACATAGGCCGGTACACCCAGCTCCCGCGCCTTTTCCCGTCGCCACTTGATCAGGGCCTCGACCAGCTCGGGATGGCGGTTGTCGTTATATACATCGCGGGCTTCCACTTGTTTCTGGGGTTTGGACGTCTTCCGGGACGGCTTACTGTCGTCCATCAGGGCGGCGAGGCGCACCTGTCTGAAAGTCTGCGCGTTAAAGCCTTCCGCCCGGACTTCGCGGAGCGTGTCCCGGTGGACTTGCAGCTGCGGGAGCAGGTCGGCTGCGAGGTTGCGGATGCGTTTCTTGACCTCCGCGTTGTCCACTTCGACCGCCAGGATGGGCTCCAGGTCCAAATGGTCCAGGCGGGGGATAAAATACTCGCAGGCTTTGGCGATACGCTCTGCCGTGAGCGCGGGGTCGCCTTTCATTCTCCGCAGCTGTTCCCGGAATCTGCCGGCGACGTTCTCCATTTCCACCACTTCTTCGGAAAGCGCTTCCAGTTTCTCCAGCTGCGAAGAATAGGTGTGGCTCAGGGTGGAATCCCGCCAGATCTTGCGCAAGGACAGGACCAGACGCCGCAAGTCTTCAAAATCGAAGCAACTGCAACGCAGGTCCAGTTCGCTTTCCTGCCGGTATCCATCCAGGGCGCTCTCCATGCTTTCCGGAGCAGGGAAAGAGGCGTTGAAAACGGCAACGTCCGAGTCTGTGAACAAAAGCGAGGGCCGGATCGGCTGGGTGAGGGAGATGCCTTCCAAAGAGCGGCATCGGGACAGCGCCACGTAGACCTGCCCGAAGGCGAAAGCCGCTCCGGCATCGATGACGACATGATCGAAAGTGAGCCCCTGGCTTTTGTGGATCGTAATGGCCCACGCCGGGCGCAGGGGAAACTGCTTGAACGTCCCCTTTACCTCCTGCTTGATCTCACCGCTCGTCTCATCCAGGGAATATTGGAGATTCTCCCAGACGACTTGTTCCAACCCGATGTCTGTGCCATCGTCGTCCGTGACGGTGACGAGGGTCGGGGATAAGGCCTTGACCGTGCCCAGTTTCCCGTTATAGAAACGGCCTTCCGGGTCGTTTCGGATGAACATGACGCGAGCGCCCTCCTTCAGCAACAGTTCTTTCGCTGCAGGATAGAGTGACTCCGGATAGTCTCCTTCTATTTCCGCCGAATAGAAGCTTACTTCGCCGGGAAGGCTGATCAGCCGGGACGAATTGATGTTATCCGCCTGTGCATTATGGGTGGAAAGGCGGATCCAATCCTCGCCGGCAGGGGCTCCGACGCGTTCATTTAGCCGCTGGAGCATCGCCGGGGTCAGATGTCCTTCCCGAACCCCGTTGAGCAGTTCGATGAAAGAGGCGTCTTCCTGCCGGTAGATGTTTTTCAGTTCCAGGGTCAGGTAGGGGAGGGCTTGAAGCGCTTTGCTGTGGAAGAAATAGGGCGAGGGATAGACCCGCTCCAGGTAGGGGCGTTCCGCTTCCGTTACTACGGGGGAGAGCTGCTGTGCATCTCCGATCATCAACAATTGGATGCCGCCGAAAGGTTTGGATGACCGCCGGTACCGTTTCAAGGTCATGTCGATGGCATCCATCAAGTCGGCCCGCACCATCGAGATCTCATCGATAATGATCAGGTCCAGGGTCCGGATGATCTTGATCTTTTCCTTCTTGAGGCGCCGGTAGCGGTCCGGCATCTGGTATTCCGTCCTGAGTTCCGGAACTTCCGGAAGAAACGGGCATAGCGGAAGGGAGAAAAAGGAATGGATGGTGCTTCCCTGTGCATTGACGGCCGCCACTCCCGTCGGGGCCAGCACAACGCAGCGCTTGGTCGTATGCGCCACGATATGACGCAAGAAAGTTGTCTTTCCCGTCCCGGCCTTTCCGGTCAGAAACAATGAAACGGAGGTCTCCTCCACATATTTCTCCGCCAATTCAAACAAGCGGTCCTTCACAATCCTTTCCACGCCGCTAAGATAACAATTATTGCGAATCCAAAAGCTTTGCTGTTTCGTTATAATCCAAGCCTGCGATGCGGGACAGTTGATGGATATTGGAAGAGAAACGGTAACGTAACTGCCTGAGAACCTCTTTCTTTTGTTCACTTGACAGATCGATGAAGCTATGTTTCCCAAACAGAGACCGGCACAGATCCGGCAGGGCTGCATGGACGAGTTGATCCTTAAAAGAAGGCCGGGTTCTTTCGTCAGCGTTAAGAACGAGTTTGGCTTTGGAAGAATTCCGCAGGAAATATTCCATCCGATGAGGCTTTCGGAACAGTTTCTCTACGTAATCGGTTCTGACGTAAGACGAAGGGAGAATATACCCGCCTTCGCCGATCAGCCAATGGCCAGGAATAGAGGCCTTGCTGTTTAAAAGACGGTACCGGGCTCTTTCAGACAATGAATCTACCCGGATTCCTTTGGGTGTCGCTGCCTGGAAGAAAAGGCCTCCGGTACTCCAGGGATATTGTGTGGGATGCAGGCAGATGCCAGCCGCGACGCTGTTCATCTGGACATAAGCGATGGCACGTTCGGGAGACTCTTCTTCAAAAGGAATCGGTTGGATATCCACGTGGTTCCCTTTCAGAAACTTCGGGATACCATATTTCCGCTCATAATATTTGGAGTAGCGCCGTTTGAATTCGTTGATGAACTCATTCGCATCCGCCTCCGTTCCAAGTACGACGAAATGTACATGATTGGACATAAGGGAAAATGCCAGGATGGCAATATCAAGACTAGCAGCCAGGACTGCAATGTAATTCATCCCCACTTTGAAGTCATCTTCCTCCCGAAACCATAAACCATCTTCCAGATGGTCCGTGGTGATGAGCCATAATCTGATATCCATTTTCATAGTTTAAGTGGCCAATGCCTTTGTGCGTTGGCGCCCGAAGATAGGGGGTCTAATGATAAATACCTAAAAAAAACAATTAACCCACTGCTCCCAATGGAAGATTTTTCTTTCCATTGGAAGCAAAATAAGCCGAAAATGCGCCCAATGGACGGATTATTCTTCCATTGGGCGCAATTAAACCCGTGGAGGCCTGTCAAGTGTCTGGGCGCCCCTTCGATCATGCCATACACGGCCGTCGGACACAGGACGCCCGGACACCCACGTAAAAAGATGCATCGTACCTCCCGGTTTTTTTGTACATTTGAAAAGGACAAATAAACCTTTTCGTGATGAAAGCTTCCATGAAACCTTTGAAAGTCTTGTTATTCAGCCTGTTACTGACTCTGTGCCCGGACCTGCTGGCCCAAATCCAGCTCAGTCCCCTGTTCACGGACCATATGGTCCTCCAGCAGGAGAGCTCCGTGCCGGTCTGGGGCCAGGCGAAGCCGGGCGCAAGCATCAGCGTCAAACCCTCCTGGAGCGCCGTCGCCGAAACGACCCGGGCCGATGCAGAGGGCCGCTGGTCCGTCATGCTCATGACACCGGACGGCAGTTTCAGGAAGCGCACCATCAAGATCTCCGCCGAGTCCCCCCGCCCGCGTAAGTCCGTGGACACCCTGACGATCAACGACGTCCTCATCGGCGAAGTATGGCTCTGCTCCGGACAGTCCAATATGCAGATGCCCATGGAAAGCTGGCAGGCCGTGCGCATCAACCAGGAAGACATCGCTTCCTCCGGCCAGTATCCGAACCTGCGCCTCCTGCAAGTCAGCCGCGCCACGGGCATGTCGGAGCGGGACCGGTTCACCGCCGATTTCGGCGGCTGGCAGCCTTCCTCTCCCGAAACCGTGCGTAATTTCTCCGCCATTGCCTGGTACTTCGGCCGCAAGCTGCAGGAGCAGCTCAAGGTCCCGGTAGGCCTGATCCACAGCAGCTGGGGCGGAACGATCATCGAAGCCTGGATGAGCACCGGCGCCATCCGCCAGTTCCCGGAATGCGCGGAACAGCTGGCGGAAGTCCAGTCCCTGTCCGAGGACGCGAATGAAAGGGAGAAGACCTACTGGGGCGAGATGATGAAGCTGATGCAACAGTCCCGCGACGAGGATGAGGGCTTGAAGGCGCATTGGGAGAAGCCGGCGCTGGACGACAGCGGCTGGACCGACATCGTCTTGCCCAAGATGGTCCAGGAACTCTGGCCCGGCGTCAACGGCGTCTATTGGTTCCGCAAGGAAATCTATGTCCCGGCGTCATGGGCGGGCCAGGACCTGACCCTCAGCCTGGGCCCGATCGACGATTTCGACGAAACCTTCTGGAACGGGGTGCCCGTCGGGCGCGACAGCGTCTGGAATGTGCCCCGTACCTATACGATCCCAGCCTCTGAGGTCAAGCCCGGCAAGGCCGTGATCGCCATCCGCAATACCGACGATCACGGCAACGGCGGACTCTATGGCGACGGTGCCCAGATGTATGTGCAAGGCCCTGACGGACAGAAGATTTCGCTTGCGACCACCTGGCGGGTCAAGCTTTCCGTCTCCTTTGAATACATCCCGCGCAACACGGCGCGCGAGCCCAACCTGCCGACCGTCCTGTACAACGGCATGGTCAAGCCTCTTTCGCCTTACCGCATTGCGGGTGTGATCTGGTACCAGGGTGAATCCAATGCCGGCAAGGCAGCCCGCTACCGCGACCAGATGCCCACGATGATCCGTGACTGGCGCCGGACCTGGGGCTACGACTTCCCCTTCTACATCACGCAGATTGCGAACCACCATGCCGTGCAGCCCGAACCGGCGGAATCTTCCTGGGCGGAATTGCGCGAGGCGCAGAGCCTGACGGCCCTGCACATGAGCGGCGTGGAACAGGCCTGCATCATCGATCTGGGAGAAGCGGACGACGTCCATCCGGTGCGCAAGCAAGAGGCTGGCGAGCGTCTGGCCCGTCTGGCCCTGGCCCATCAGTACGGCCGCTTCGGGCTCGTCGCCGACGGACCGCGGATGTGCGGGTACGAATTCCTCGGAGACGGACGCATCTCCGTGATTTTCACGGATGTAGCGAACGGACTCTGCACCCGGTCCAGCGGCTCTTACGTGAAAGCACGTTATGGTAAAGCAGCCCTCTCTCCGGATGCGCCGAAGGCCGTCGCAGACCGGATCCGGCAGGCGGAAGACGGTGTCTTGACCGGTTTTGAGGTCGCCGGTCCCGACGGGGTCTGGCACTGGGCCGAAGCCGAAATTGTCTCCGTCAAGAAACCAAACCCCCGGACGCAGGAAGTGATCGTATCCTGTCCGGAGGTTAAGGATCCGGTTGCCGTCCGTTATGCCTGGGCGGACAACCCGGTATGTAATCTGTACAACAGCGAAGGTCTCCCGGCCTGGCCCTTCCGGACCGACGGGTCGCGCTGACATCAGCGGACGACGATCTCGTCGATGAAGAACCAGCAGGGGTTGCCGACGCCGTAGTGCCATTCGGGACACGTCTTGGTCCCGACAATGTCCACCCGGACATAGCGTGCCTGTTCGTGGCAGGAGGCTTGGACGGGGATGAATTCCACTTTGTTGCCCCGGTCTTCCGGGAGATCGACCGACGCGACTTCGGTGAAGGATTCGCCGTCGGCGGAGAGGCTGAAGCGCACCTGCTCCGGCATCAGGATCCAGGCGCCCAGCTGGCGCAGGAAATCCACGGAAATCTCCCGGATTGCCCGTTCCGCGCCCAGGTCCAGCACAAAGGCCGCGTCACAGCCCTCCCAGCCGATCCAGTTCTCCACGAACGTAGCTCCTCCATAGATGCCGTCCGTCAGCCCCTGGGCCGCGATCGGGCGGTATTTTGCGCCTGGCTCCACCAGGAAACGCACGGGCCGGCCGGCAGCGAGGTTGCCCTCCTGGCTGCCCAGGTAGCGCGTCCGGTACAGGGCACAATATTCGGCGGGGGTGTTGTGGCGCTCATTGAGCATCTCGACGCCGAACTCCCGGGTCCGCGCTTCGAAGAGATCCAGTGCCGTGCGGGTCTCTTCCCGGTCGCGGTCCGGATCGGTGCGGGCGATCTCCAGGGCGGAATACTGCAGCGGCAGGCGTGTCCGGCGCACACGGGCGAGCCGGACCGGATCGCCGGCCACGGCGGCCTCCGCCTCGTCGAAGAGGGCGTTGTAGCGGCGCATCAGTTCCGGCCGCAGGATGTTGCCCTTGTAGGAAACGGGGGAGTCATAGATGAACAGGTCCACGTCCGTGCCGATGGCGGCCCCTTCCATCAGCTTGATGTATTTGTAGAGGGGCCAGGCGGCCTGACCGTAATAATGTGTCAGGAAACGCCGCTCCAGCGAGTCCAGCGAGGCCGTCGCATCCCACATCAGGTTGTTGACGATGTAGGAGCGCAGCTCGGCCAGGTCGCCGCCCCGCACGCCGGCGATCTGGGAGAAATGCATCTTGACGTTGTGGTCCTTGAAGATCAGCATGTTGTCCTTGATCGTGGACAGGTTGGGGAAGGGCGACAGGTAGTTGTCGAAGTTGATGCCGTAATCCCAGACGAAGAGGTCCCGGCAGATGGGTGCCCAGCTCTCCAGGGCCTTCATGAATTCCCGTCCCGAGGGGGTCTCGGGCAGGGAGGTCTGGCGGCGGCAGTCGATGTCGCAGAGCATGATGGAGACATTCTCCCGCGGGACGGTCTTCCGGGGCGGCTGGACCGAAAAGAGATAGGCCAGGGTGGAGATCTCCTTGTCGGGGAAGCGCTCGGCCACGGCGTTGATGAAGCGCAGGATGGGGCCGGAGGGACCGCCTTCCTCCTCCATGATGCGGCTGCACTCCGGACAGCGGCAGTAGGTATCCGAACCGTCGTTCTGGCTGATGCTCACCATCTTGTGGTGCGGATGAGCCTTGAACAGGCTGTCCAGCCGTGCGCAGACGATCTCCAGCACTTCGGGGTTGGACATGCACCATTGGGAGGCACTGCCGGGATTGCGCCGGCTGTTGTACCAGGCGTAGTATTCCGGATGGTCTTTCCCGTATCGGGCCGCGGGCAGCAGGGTGTTGCAGGTGTGGACCCAGAGGTTGCCGGCGAAGATCTCGGAGGGTTGTTCCAAGTGGTACCAGACCTTGTAGAGCGGGTCTGAGGCGAGCATGTAGTTCTGGCTCTGCCGGTAGCGGAAAGTCGGCACGATCACGGTGTCGAGGGGGGCGAGCGTCAGTTCCCGCAGGTACGGGCTGTAATACTCGCCGTCGCCCCAGTAGTCGGCACCCAGGCGCTTGAGGAACTCCGCGGCGCCGTAGAGCAGCGCCTTGCCGTGGCCGGCAATCGTCACGTTGCGGCTGTCCACCGTGAGTCGGAAGGCATCTTCCGGGAGCTCTTCGGCGGCTTCATCCCGGTCCAGGTCCCGGAGGACGATGTCCCCCTTGCGGATCACCATCGCCCATTCGGTGGATGACATCGGAGCGTCGGTTACCGGGACGCTCAGCATCAGCTGCAGGGCTTCCCTCTCGGCCCCCGGTGCTCCGGGATGGGCCAGGATGATGCGGCCGGTCATCCGGCCGTCACGGACCAGGCGCAACTGCGCCTGTGCCGGCAGCAGTACCAGAGCTGCCGCCAGCAGGGACAGAAAGGCTCTTTTCATGCTCGTAGGGTATTACGGGATCCAGTTTTCCATTTCGGAAGCCTTTACGACTTCCCGGCCATATTTCTTGAGATGGTCGGCGCGGATCTGCCGCATCTTGTCTTGCATGCTCCGGACTTCACTCCGGAACTGGTCCATACTCCAGCTGTTGAGGTACTCATCCGGATGGGCCTGCATGTGGCGCAGCGAGCTTTCCAGCTGGCTGTAGGACATATTGCGCCAGAAACCGACGGTTTTTTCTCCCTGGCTGCGGACCCGGGCCATGTCACGCTGATGCTGCTGGCGCTGGATATTCCGCTGGCCGCGCGTATAGGCATTCCATTCGCTGACCGGGATCTCCGTATAGCCCTGGGCCTTGAGGTTCTCCAGGTAGGCGATCCGCCTGTTCCAGTCTGCGATCGTACCGTTGAGCGCAGCCCGCTCCTGGGCCGCGCTGGCCCCCGGGACTTTGCCGTGGAAAGCTCCGCCCTGCATGTGGGCAACCTCACGGCGGAGTTGAAGGATCTTCTGGTCAATGTTGATCATGGGCTCGTCGCTTGCCTGGGCAGAAGGGGTGTCGAAAGCGCTTACTGTGCTGGAAGAGGGTTCCCCGGTAATGATACTAGTGACGCCATCCAGGACGGCAGTGGCTATATCCAAGATTTTGAACGTCTTATCCAGCCTCTCTTCTCTTCTGGCGAGTTTGTCTTGCTTTTCAACGTTTTCTTCCAACTCCTTGATGTAAGGAGTCCGGCCTCCCGCTTCCAGGTCTCCGCCCAGGGATTTGACGACATACCCTTTCTCGATCAAGGCCTTGATATGTCCCTCGAAATTGTCATCGACCGTGCATACATTCTGCAGTATGGCCTTCTCCTTCGGCATGTCAGCGTGGATGAAGGCGTACATCCCTTCGCCCAAGGTAAGATTCTGGATTCTCCGTCCGTCGCTGATGAACTGCTGGATACGGTCGCCGGCAGTGTTCTCGTCGACGAAGCAGAACTGTTGCCCGCTCTGCGAGGGGTCCTTGCTGAAAACAGCCCCCCACTGCTCCCCGTCGAAGAACAGGTTGGAGACGACGCGTCCGGAAGCTTGCTGGTGGCGGATCTCTTGCTGGATCCCCTTGGCGTCGGACATGAAATAAGTCTGGTCGGACAAGCCGGATTTTTG
This sequence comes from uncultured Bacteroidales bacterium, assembly GCA_946625485.1. Lineage (GTDB taxonomy): Bacteria > Bacteroidota > Bacteroidia > Bacteroidales > UBA932 > Cryptobacteroides. The sequence continues at coordinate 10,244 of CAMOTB010000046.1, forward strand.
CGACATGACAACCCAATAAGCCGAACGGTTGCAAGAGAAGGCGGTAACGGCATAGCCCTCTTTCCATCCTTCCTCGATGAATTCTGCCGGAAAACCTTCGTTCTCGACAATAAAACGCTGCATTTGTGAAGCAGGGCCTTTCGCGACCGTACAACACCAGCATTGGCGTTGCAGGGTGGGGGAATATTGATTGCCGGTCGTCAGGATACGGTATCCTTTCCGATACCATTTTGCCATGATATCGTATATCTCATCCACATAGGGAGTCTGGAAGAATCTCTGGTTCCGCCCGTCACCGGAATACTCCGCAATTGAAATGGCATGCTCCTGGGCACGCACCGTGCCGCCCAAAGCCAGCAGGAGCGCAAAAAGGGTGAGGAGATAATTTTTCATAGGTTAGCGAGAGAATTATTTCTCGATTTCGAGGCAGTAGGAGTAGCCGAGGAGTTTGAGGATGGGGAACTCGTGGGAGATCACCGTCTGCTTGAAGCGCTCGAAATCCTTGGTCGCAGGCTGGCACCAGGCCACTTCGCTGAGGGCCAGCAGGCGCGGCAGGAGCATGTACTCCAGATGCTGGGGAGAGGCGATGTATTCGGTCCAGAGGTTGACCTGGGCGCCGAGTACATGGTGCTGGTTTTCAGGGGAAATCTCGTCCGTGGGCTCCAGGCTGTACACCTTTTCGATCGGGAGGTAGCCGCCGATGGCGAGCGGCTCACGCTTCTTGTCCTTGGCCTGATAGTAGTCGAGGTAGCAGTGGCTGTTGGGGGTCATGATGACGTCGAAACCGGCATTGGCCGCCTGGATGCCGCCCTTGGCACCCCGCCAGGACATGACGGTCGCGCCGGGTGCGAGCTTTCCTTCCAGGATCTCATCCCAGCCGATGATGCGTTTGCCCTTGGTTTCCAGGAACTTCTGCATCCGGAAGGTGACATAGTTCTGGAGATGCTGCTCGGCGGTGCCGTGCTCGTCATCCTTGAGTCCCAGTTCCTGGATCTTGGCCTGGCATTCGGGGCTCTGTTCCCATTCTTTCTTGGGGCACTCATCGCCGCCGATATGGAAGTACTCAGACGGAAAGAGGTCGGCCACTTCGCTCACCACATTCTCCAGGAAGACCATGGTTTCCTCCTTGCCGACGTTGAGCACCTGGTCTGCAACGCCCCAGATGGTCCGGACCTCATAAGGGCCCGTGCCGCAGCCGAGTTCCGGATAGGTGGCCAGCGCGGCGACCATGTGGCCGGGGAGGTCCACTTCGGGGATGACGGTGATGCCGAGTTCGTCCGCATAGGCGACGATGTCCTTGATCTGATCCTGGGTGTAGTAGCCTCCATAGCGGACGCCGTCGTTGCTTTCCCAATCCTTGCCGACCATCGTGCCGTTGCGGAAGGCGCCGATTTCGGTAAGCTCCGGATAGCGCTTGAGCTCAATGCGCCAGCCCTGGTCGTCGGTCAGGTGCCAGTGGAGACGGTTGAGCTTGTAGATCGCCATCACGTCCAGATAACGCTTGACTTCGTCGACGCTGAAGAAATGGCGGGCGCAGTCCAGATGGGCTCCGCGGTAGCCGAAGCGGGGCGCATCCTTGATCTTGACGGCCGGAATCTTCCAGCTGACCTTGTCGGAAGCGATCTTCTTGCCGTAGATCTCGACGGGAAGCAATTGCTTGAGCGTCTGGATGGCGTAGAGGAATCCATAGCGGTCCGAGGCCGTGACGACCGTCGCCTTGGAAGTGATGTCGATGGTGTATTCCCCGCTCTTGAGCGCGGGGTCGGCATAGAAGGCGAAGCCTTTGATTTTGCCGTTCTTGGCCGTATTGGCGATGCCGATCGGCGTAGCGAAAGAACTGGTCTTGCCGCAGATCTTGGACAGTTGGATGGCAAAACCCCGGATCGCCCGCTGGCTGGCTGCATCCACGGAAGGATCGCAGTTGAACTGGGCTCCGCGCGCCTTGAAGGCACCCTTCTGCATTTCCACGCTTTGGGGGTAGGGGATTACGTTGACAGAGGTCACCTCTTTTGCGTTCAGGCCGAAGGCCACGCACAAAGCCATGCAGGCTGTGAAGATTCTTTTAAAGAGCATATAGTGTCTAATTATATTGTCTGCGCACAAAAATAACAAAATCCGTTCAATATAAGAAGAGCCCCAGCACGGCGCCCGCGAGGAGTACGACGACCGGATCGGCCTTGAATCGGAGCGAGGCGACGAAAGCGGCGGCAAAGAGCACCCAGCTCTTCCAGTCCGGGAAGTTCTCGTGGATCAGGGACAGCCGGAGGGCACCGTCGGCGCTGGAGATGCGCAGGATCATGACGAAGGCCGCGGCGCCGATCAGGCCCACCACGGCCGGCCGCAGGGCGCTCATGGCTCCCTTAAACAGGCTGTTTTCGTGGAACTTGGCATAGGCGCGGGCGATCGCCAGCACGATCAGGAAAGAGGGGAGCACGATGGCCAGTGAAGCGATGAAAGAGCCGCAGACCGACAGAAGCTGGGAATAGCCGGCCGCGCGCAGCACTTCGTAACCCACGTAAGTCGAGCAGTTGAGGCCCACGGGCCCGGGCGTCATCTGGGAGATGGCGACGATGTCGATGAAAGTCTCTTCCGTGATCCAGGCCTTGCCGAAAACGACCTGCGACTGGATCAGGGACATGATGGCATAGCCCCCGCCGAAGGTGAAAAGGCCGATGATGAAAAAGGTCCAGAAAAGTTCGAGCAGCAGCAAGGTCAGGTCCATCAGCGCGTCCTCCTTTCCTTCTGCCAGGTGATGGCGACGGCCAGCACGATGAGCGTGAGTAAAATGTAGATCGGCGAAACCTTGAGCAAGGCGACCAGGACGAGGGTCACGGCTGCGATCAGATACTGCCACCATTGCTTGCAATTGGTCCGGGCCAGTTTGAACATATAGGCCGTGATGATGGCCACGGAGACGGGGCGGACGCCTTGCAAGGCCTTGAATACGTAGGGATTGTCTTTGAAATTGGCCGCGGCCATGGCGATGGCCAGGATGATCAGGAAGGGGGCGATGATGCTGCCCAGGGTTGCCACGATGCTTCCTTTGACTCCGCGCAGCTTGTAGCCGGCAAAGATGGCCATGTTGACGGTCAGCAGCCCAGGGGCGCCTTGCGCGATCGCGACGATGTCCGGGAGTTCTTCGTCACTGATCCAGTGGCGCTTGCTCATTTCGTTCTGGATGGCCGGAACCATCATGTAGCCCCCACCGATGGTGAAGGCGCCGATTTTGGTGAAAACGGCAAAGATTCTTGCGAGTGAAATCGGTTTGTCCATAGCTTCGACTTGCAAATTTACGGAAATGTCGAAAAAAAATCTCAAAAAGTTTGGGAAGAAAGAAAAAGTGCTTATCTTTGCAGCCCGTTTCGAAAAAACGGCAGTTCATTGAGAATATTGAAAGATAAGTACAAGCAAGTACCGAACTGAGGTAGCGATACCTCAGTCCAAATGAATCGAGAGCGTTGATTTCTTTGAAAGAAGC
>CAMOTB010000047.1 GCA_946625485.1 uncultured Bacteroidales bacterium
GCCGGCGCAGGGACCCCGGGGAATCAGCCCGCCGTTGTCCGCATACTCGACCAGGCAGGCCGAGAAATCATCCAGCAGCTCAGGCCATGCCAGGCCCCAGAGGATATTAAGATTCCACTGAGTCAGCCAGACGGCGTCCGATCCGTACATGTGATGGATGCTCTTCCCGTCCGCTCCTTTCGCCAGCTGGCGCACCCGCATCGGAGCCGCCGTCCGTTTCTCGACATACGGTCCCGCTGTGTAGTCGGGATAAGTCCCGGCGCAGTCATCGATTTTGTGACGGCCCAGCAGGACATGCCACAGGTCCGTGTAGAATTTCACATGCTGCTCCCGCGTTCCGCCGCTCACACGGATACGGCCCAGCATTTCGTCCCAGCAGTCCTGGGCCGCCTGCTTCACGGCATCGAAATCCCAGCCCGGCAACTCCTCAGCCAGATTGGCGGCCGCCGCAGCCTCGGACACATAGGACAGGCCGACCTTGACCAGCACAGGCCCCGAGGAGATCTCGTCAAAGCGAAGCAGCCATTTGCCATCCCGTTGGGCGATCTCCCGGACCGGACGGTCGGCTTCCAGGACGCAAGAGATCCCGATCCGGTCCGGACCGCCCCAAAAGCGGTCCGTCGTCTGGAAGGAGCAGGCGATCCGACGCTCATCCAGCCGGGTAAAGGAAGCCTCCTTCATCGTGCAATTGCCAAGCATGCTGCCCGCATCCAAGACAATGGCCCCGTCCCCGCCCCGCGTATAAGAAAGGCGGAAAAAGGCGGCCCGTTCCGTTGCAGTATATTCCGTCCAGATCCCGTACCGGTCCAGGAATACACGGTGATAGCCCGGCTGGATGATCTCGCTGTCGTGCGAGAAGGAAGACTTCCAGCCTTCCATCCCCCTCGCGAGATCCACCTCCCCGCTGACCGGCATCAGATTGGGACCCGAGATCATCCAGTCGTTGATCAGGCTGAATCCCAGGATATCCGGGAAGTTGTAATTGTATCCGCCGCCGCCCTGGTTCTTGTTGCGCGTGAACGCATGCGCGGCGACCATTCCCATCGGAAGGCCCCCGGGCGTACAGAAAAACCAGCGCCCCGTCGTCGTCTCGATCCGGGGATCCACCCACTCGACCGGCCGGGTCCCTTCCCCGCAAGCTTCAAAAACCTCGATCTCCGACAGACCGACGTCCTTTCCGGCCCCGTCCGTCACTTCAAACCAGATCCAGGAGACCTTTTTGGGCTCGAAGGAGACCGATTTGGGAGATCCGTCATTGGGGATGGCGGTCACGCCGATCCGGCTTCCGTCGCTGAAATACAGCGTCCCGCCCGCCGTATGCTCATCGCTCCGGACCCGGTCATAAAGGACAATGCGGTCAATGGTATATTCCCGGTCCCAGCGCAGTTCCACCAGCGGCAGCTGCATGATTCCCCAGGGGAAAACATTGCCCGCGCAGGCCCACTCGCCACGGCCGTCATAGCCGATGAGACCGTCCGTCAGCCCGACGCCGGAAAGGGCGGGAGCCGCCTCGGAGGAAACCGTCACTTTCGCCAGCGGCGCGATATTCGGTCCGAAAGAAAACGCAGACTGGGCGATCAGCAAGGAAGCGATCAGAGACACGATCTTTTTCATAGGGCATCCATTATATGTTCATACATGTTGTCTGATTACAAAGAAAAGAATCATTTGTCAAAGCGTCAACAGTATTGTAGAAAAAAGTTTATATTTGTTCAACCAAGATTCACTTATGAAATCCTGTTCGCAAGCCATCATCGACCTGATCCACCGGGAGGTCAAACCCGCACTAGGCTGCACTGAGCCTATCGCCGTCGCCCTGGCCGTCGCCAAGGCCGTCGAGATTATCCAGGATAACTGCTGCAAACTCTGCCCCGAAGGCTGGCGGCTGACAGCGGACCTGCACATCGACGTGTCTGTCAGCGGCAACATCCTGAAAAACGGAATGGGCGTCGGTATCCCCGGCACCGGCATGGTCGGACTGCCTATCGCAGCGGCCCTGGGCGCCGTCTGCGGCGACTCGTCCCGTAACCTGGAGGTACTCTCCGGCCTGAATGAGAAAGCCGTAAGCCGGGCCAAGGAACTGGTAGAACGGAAAGCCGTCCGGATCAGCGTGGCAGACACCGAACATCTGCTGTATGTCAAGGCGACCGTCTCCGTCGGAGACTGCGCCCGTGCCAGCGCGGAAGTGGATCCGCACGCCTATGCCATCATCGAAGATGACCACGACCGTATCGTCGAGACCAGCTTCGCAGACAAGATCCTGATGAGTTCGGAGTCGGGTGCCGCCGCTTCCGAGCATAAGACCGTGAACGATGACGGACTGACGATACGGAAAATCTACGACTTCACCTGCAGCGCCCCCTACGAGGACATCGCCTTCATCCTGGAAGACCGGACCCTCAACCTGGCCCTGGCCCGGGAAGGCCTTTCCGGGAACTACGGCCTGCAAGTCGGCAAGACCATCCGGGAAAACCAGCAGGAGATATTCGGCGACGATTTCATGAGTTATGCGATGGGGATGACGGCGGCTGCTTCCGACGCACGCATGGCCGGATCCACCCTGCCGGCGATGTCCAACAGCGGCAGCGGCAACCAGGGCATCACGGTCAGCATGCCCGTGATCGCCTATGCCCTCAAATACGGCATCGACGACGAGCGTCTCGCCCGCGCCCTGATCCTGAGCAACCTTGTCGCCATCCACATCAAGCATTACCTGGGCAAGCTGTCCGCCCTCTGCGGCTGCGTGGTCGCCTCGACCGGCTCTGCCTGCGGGATCGTGTTCCTGCAAGACGGCGGATATGAGCAGATCTGCGCCGCGATCAAGAACATGGCCGGCAACATCACCGGCATGGTCTGCGACGGAGCCAAGGTAGGCTGTGCGATGAAGGTCGCCTCCGGCGTCTCCTGTGCCGTCCAGTCTGCCGTTCTGGCCCTGCGGGGCACCTGCATCCCGTCCACGGACGGCATCATCGAAGACGATGTCGAGAAGACCATCCGCAACATCGGAGCCATCGGTTCCGCCGGCATGAAAGCGACCGACCGCATGATCCTCGACATCATGCTCTGCAAGTAAAGAAGATGTTCCGCCGGCCCGCGTTCTGACGGCGACGATACAAAAAAAGGGGGCTGGCTCTTCTGGGCCAGCCCCCGATTCTATCAGGAAGTTTTAGTCTTTCAAGAAGGTCAAGCCATTCGCGATGACGTTGTTCGGATTGGCCTGATAGACAACCCACCAAGCGCTGTCGAGCTGATCCTTGGCGATTTCTTCCGTCTTACAAGGGACCAGGCTGAGACCGATGGCATAGAAGTCGGTCGCGGCACCATTGGTACCGTAAGCATTGAAGCGCTGCTTGTTGTCATTGGCATAGCGCAGCATCTTGCCCTCTTCACTGACCTTGAACCAGATCCAGGCATAGTCAGACGAGGTCGTGACCGGATAAGGAGTGAACTGGTACGCAGCGCCGATGAAACCGACACCATAACCGGGCAGCACGGCAATATAATCATAGCCGGCCTTGCCCTTGTCGGTCTTCTGGGCCTTACGGCTGTCCACCATGACACCGACTTTGACTCCGTCCTCTTCGTCGGGAGCGACCGTCGCAGCAACGACGATGTCACCGAGCAAGCCGCGGATCGCGATGTTGTTGATGTACATCTTGCCGTCGGGGCCCTTCAGGGTCTCGGGATTCTCCATCGTGGAGAAGGTCGTCTGCAGAGTGACGGAGTTGCCGGCAGTGATGCCGGAACGGCCGGCATCCTTGGAGAACACCTTACTGGTGAAGTTGTACTTGCCGAGGAAGTCTTCCGCTTTCTTGGTAGCCTGGGTCACTCTGATCTGGCTTCCGGATTCCAGCTTGAGGAACGCCGTACGGACGGCGCCCGTGGTATTCTCAGACCAGGAGGCGACACCGTCCTTGTAGGAGATGAAGTTGTCGCCGGTAGCCTTGATCTCGTCCTGGTTGCCGCCATAGATGGCGATGGAGCCGGCGGCCGCACTGGTGTTGATATCAAAGTCGTCGGCCTCGATCACCTGGATGGTGCAGCTGGCGCTGATACCGTCATCACCGGTCGCGGTAATGACCGTCGTTCCTTCGCTGATGGAAGTGACCTTACCGGCCTGATCCACCTCGGCAACGGCCGGATTGGACGAAGACCAGGTAACCTCCGGGAAGCTGGCATTGTCCGGCTTCACCGTCGCAGTCAGGGTGACCGTATTGCCGTTGATCAGGATCAGTTCCGTTTCGTCGAGCGTCACGCTGGTAACCTTGTACTTGTCGACATTGATATTCACCTTGCCATAATCCTTGCCGCCTTTCTTGGCAGTAATCGTGGCAGAGCCATCCTTGAGAGCGCTGACCCAGCCGCCGTTTGCCACGGCGACGGTGCTGTCGGAAGAGACCCACAGGAGTTCATCCGTCTTGGCCTTGAGCGGATTGAGGACGAAATCGATCTGTTTCGTCTCACCCACCATCAGACTGATGGCAGAATCGTTGACGGTCACGCCCTGGAAATCAGGACGCAACTCTTCCTTTTGCGTGCACGACGCAAAGGACAACGCGGCAAGCGCTCCCGCCATGATGATATAACTTATCTTTTTCATAATGATTCGGTTCAAGTAAATGAAACATTAATTCCAGTAAGGATTACCCTGGCGCTCCTTCTGCGGGATCTCCCAGGTCCAGCCTTCGGTCGGGATCGGCGTATTGCTCCAATGGTTGTTGCCACGGGCGTTCTGGGTGCCCCAACGCTTCTGGTTGAAGAATGCCCAGTCGCCTTCACCCCACATCTCGATACGCCACTGCAGCTTCACGATATCGAGGGCGGATTTGCCGGCCATCGTGTTGGCGCAGGTCATCGCAGGGGCTCCGTCCACGGTACGGGCGGCCAGGAGCTTGTCGATCAGAGCCTTGGCTTCGGCTTCCTTGCCGCTCTGGGCATAAGCCTCAGCCACCATCAGCAAGACGGCGGAAGAACGGAGATAGATGTTGTCAGCCGTTGCAGCGTCGTTGGAATGGCTGGGATAACCGATGGCCGAAGAGGCAGCCCACTTCAAGGAAGTGTACTGGGGCATCGTATAGTTGAACCAAGTCGTATCTTTTCCATTGTTGCTGTAAACGTGGAAGTTATGGAAGTCCTCAGGCAGGATGCAAGCCTTGCGGCAGTCGTTGTCGGAGAGGGCGTCATAGATCAGCTGGTCCACCTGGTAGTAGCCGGAAGGACCGTTCTTGAGCGCGTTCAGTCCGTCGAGGCTCCAGAAGACATTGGTCGTACCGCGGGCACCGCCGAAGATGGCCTCCGGGTTCTTTTCCAGATTGAAGAAAGCATTCTCGGCCGCATTGAAGTCACCCGTCCAGCCCGTGCCGTTAGGGGTCTTCTCCGTGATGCCGGTACGGCCGTTGACCGTCTCAAGCTTGGACGCAGCCATGCCGTAATCGGCAGCCTTGATCAGGTCGGGCATGTGCTTCATCAGGTCATTGCCGGCTTCGATGACCGTCGCCCATTCCTTGCTGTCCAGCGCAGCGCGGCAGCGATAGTACTGAGCCACGGCGCAGTCGATGTCGTAGATCTCGCTGGCGCTTTTCCCGATCGTATAGCCGTCCTTGCCATAGGTGGAAGCATGGAAGAGGTCAACCGCCTCCTTGAAAGTTTCGTTGATCCATTTCCAGGTCTCAGCCACGGAAAGCGGGGCCACCGGGTTGTTGTAGTCGTACTTGTTGTAAACAGGCCAACCCTGCGCCGTCGTGGACGTGACATCCTTGAGATCGGTGTAACGCTCCATCAGCATCATGTAGGCCGCTGCCTTCAGCGTAAGGGCCTGGGCGCGGCTGGCACGCATCGAAGGATACTTTTCAGCCTTCTCTTCGGTAATGAAGTCAATCGCCTTCTGGGCAGGTCCGATCTTGATGACGGGACCCATGTAGTAACCATAGTTGTTGATGTCCTGATCCGTCCTCCAATAGGTGTTGCTGGACAGGTTCTGATAATAGGCAGAGAAGCCGCCCTGGTTTTCCGCATCGCCTTCGACGACGTCTCCGGACTGGCAGAAACGGCGGAACTCGAAGTTGGACTCGTATGCGGCGGAATTGGAGTATCCACCGTTCATCCGCGCGTCATAAATATTGATATAACCCGGCAGGCCGCCGACCAGGCCCGTCAGGACCTGCTCTTCCGCCTCGGGACTGCTGGCCATGAACTCGGCCATCTCATCATCCGTGAAATAGTTGGGATTGGTGACATCCAGAAGCTTCGAGCAGGATGTCAGCCCCATGGCCAGGATGAGGGTTGCAGAGAGTATTCTATTAGTTTTCATCGCTTTGTCCGTTTAAAAATCAAGATTTACACCGAACGTATAGGTCTGCATCTGAGGATAGACATAGGTATCGATTTCCTTACCGCCGATGATGGACATCGTGGGATCGACACCCTTCTGCCTCGAGAAGAGGAGGACGTTGTCGGCCGAAGCATAGATGCGCAGGCCGCTGATCATCACTTTCTGCGTAAGCTTCTTGGGAAGCGTGTATCCGAGCGTGATATTCTTGACGCGGAAGTAGCTCGCATCGAAGAGGCTCATGTCGGTATAATTGTGCGAACCCGGCAGCAGGGCGCCGTCCAGATACTGCGAGCTGGCCGCGGAAGACGGGAACCACTGCATCGGGAAGCGGGCATTCTTCTGGGACTCGGTCCAGGTATTGCCGACGACCGACTTGGAGATCGGAATACGGGTGCCGCCGAAGGAAGAGCCGCGGAACAGGTGCTGGGCATACTCCATCGAGAAGAACTTACCACCGATCTGATAGGCGGAGTTGATGCTGAAATCAACATTCTTCCAGCGGAAGTTGAGAGCGAGACCGCCGATCCAGTCCGGAGTCGCGGAACCGACTTCGTAATTGGAGGCGTCAGCCGCCACGTTGGTCTTGACATCGTCGCCGACCTTGTACTGGCTGTAACGGCCGCCGTGCTCATAAACGCCGGTCGTCTCGTTCTTGTTGACATCGTAATAGGTCACACGGTGCCAGTAGAGCGGCAGACCGGAAGCCTCATCGACACCGGCATACTTGGGCATGTAGAGGTTGAAGAGGTCCTTGCCCTCACCACGGAGGTAGAAGATACCACGGCCTGCGTGACCGGCGGTTCCGGCCTGGGCCATGTCTTCGGTCTGTACGGTCCAGCAGCCCTTCGGCAGGTCGATGGTCTGGTCCCAATAAGGGATCTGGTCATCAGGAACGCTCATCAGGATCGTCCGGTAATGCGTGCCGTTGAGGGCAACGGAGAAGGTGAAATCATGGGTGCGGACAATGTCGGCATCCAGTTCGATTTCGAAACCGCGGTTGCGCACCTGGGCGGCGTTCTTCTGCAGCGTCGTATAGCCGTTGCTGGCGAGAGGAGACACGGACTGGTTGAACAGGGAGTTGACCGTCCTGTGGTCATAGAAGTCCAACGCACCGGTCAGACGGCTCTTCAGGACGCTGAAGTCCAGACCCAGGTCGAACTGATGGATGTTCTCCCAGGTGAGGTCGGTACGGACGAGGCCGTTGTCGACGATACGGGTCTTGTCAGGAATACCGGTGCCGGTTGCACCTTCTTTCCAGGTTGTCACGCCATAGTACCAATAGTGGTTGAGGTACAGGGAAGTCAGACCGTTGGCATTACCGGTGACACCATAGCTGGCACGCAGCTTGGCATTGTCCAGCCAGTCTTTGGCGCCGGCGAGGAAAGGCTCCTCGGAGAAACGCCAGCCTGCACCGACGGACCAGAAGGTACCCCAGCGGTTGTCACGGGTAAACTTGGATGCACCGTCCCGACGCAGGGAAGCGGACAGGTAATAGCGCTGGTCGAAGTTGTAGTTGAAGCGGCTCAGATAGGATTCCGTACGATAGATATCGTTGGAGAAGCCCGGAGTCGTGGCGTTTTCACCGCCGGAGTTGACATAGTGACCGATAAAGTTACCGGCGATCGGATATCCGGCGATCAACTCGTAAGCGGAACCGAAGTTCAGGTTGCTTCTGTTCAGGTCTTCATACTCATGACCGACCATGGCATCGACGTGGTGACGGCCGAAATCCTGGTTGTAGGTCAACAGCTGCTGGGTGTTGATGATGCGGCGGTTGTAGGTCTTGATACCCAGGTTGCCGGTCGGCGTGGCACGTCCGGCGATGTGGTTCATGTACATGTCACGGCGCCAGTTCGTCTCATCCATGTTGAAGTTGATGTTGAAGTTGAAATACTTCAGGAAATGGATGTCGGCAAACAGACGGCTGGTCCATGTCGAGATGTTCTGGGACTCGATGTTGGTCTTGGCCACATACAGGAAGTCAGAACTGAAGATACGGTCCGAATGGTGGTTGGCACCCAGCGGAGAGAACGAATTGTTATAGACGTTGAGGATCTTCTCTCCGTCAGCGTCGAGGGAATAATTGCCGTAAGGGTCGATCTCGAAAACCGGCACGATGGGCTGCCATCCCTTGACCTGAAGCATGGCGTTTCCGGAGGCGCCGCCGATCTGACGGGAACCCCACTTACCGGCCTGGGCGCGCGTGCGCGTCTTGGAGTAGGCGACATTGGCGCCGACTTTCAACCAGGAAAGGATCTGGGCGTCCATGTTGACACGGCCGCTGAAACGCTCGAAGGAGCTGGCGATCAGGTAGGAAGGATCGGACTGGTAACCCAGGGAAGCATAATAATGGAACTTCTCGCTGCCACCGTTGGCGGAGACATTGTATTCCTGGCGGAAAGCCTTCTGGAACATGATGTCCTCGATGTCATTGGTGTAAAGCAGGGTAGCCGCAGGATTGATCTTACCCGTAGCAGGATCGATCAGGTAGGCGCCCTTCATTGTGGAGCTGGAATTGGATCCGTCGCCGGTATTGACATAGATCGCACCGGGAACGTTGTAAGCCATGTTGTTGCCGAGCGCATTCTTCTGGAAAGAAGTCTCGCTGCCGGCATAGTCGAAGAGGTGCTGGCTGGCGAACAGACGCGCTTCCTCATCGCTATGGTTCGGAGAGGAGACATTGGTATAGTAGAAACCCTTTTCATCAACGCCGGGGATACCGGTGCCCTTCACGCCGTAACGGTAAGAGTTGTAGATACTCTTCCATGCGTACTCATAGTATTCGGCTGCCGTATCGATGGAGTTGGTGTTGTAGTTACCGATGGAGTTGAAGCCCCAGCGGCCCTGGAAGGAGATCTTGGCCTTGCCTTCGGCACCGCGCTTGGTGGTGATCAGGACGACACCGTTACCGGCACGGGAACCATACAGGGCGGTGGAAGCCGCATCCTTGAGGACGGTCACGGAAGCGATATCGTTGGGATCCAGCTGAGACAGCGGGTTCTCATAGGTGGAGTTGGCCTGCTGCGCGACACCGTCGATGACGACCAGCGCTGCGGCGGAAGCACCGTTCGTGGAGCTGACACCACGGAGGCGGATAGCCATATCATAACCGGGCTGTCCGTCAACGGAAGCCACCTGCAGACCCGGAGCGGCACCTTCCAGTGCACGGGAAACCGTGGTCGTGTTCTGGATGGCAATGACGTCAGATTTGATTTCGGTCAGGGAACCGGTCACGTCCTTCCTTTTCTGGGTGCCATAAGCAACGACGACAACATCGTCGAGCGCAAGGGCATCCTCCTGGAGGACGACGTCAAACTGCTTGCGGTTACCGACCAGGATTTCCTGGGTCTTGAAACCGATAGAAGAGAAAACGAGGGTAGCCTCCGGCCTCACAGAGAGGGAGAAGTGGCCATCCAAGTCCGTTACTACGCCAGTCCGGGTGCCCTTGATCTGGACACCGGCACCGACGACGGGTTCACCCTTTGCGTCAACGACCTTACCGGTCACTGTCGACTGGGCAAATGCTGCCGCTCCCAACGTAAGGAACGTCAGCATAACCATAAGAAATCGTTTTACCATAATAATACTTGATAGGTTGATATTGGTTATTCGTTTTTGATCAAATCAGGTTTAACGTTAGGCTTTTCTTAATTTTTGGAGAACAAATTTAACCGAAAAATGGCTTCCTGCGCGCGTAAGAGGGCATTTTTACCGCGTTATTTTTTGTAAAAACGGGAACGGAATAATTATTCAAATGTTGTATAATTTTGTATTTTAGAATCTTATGTTTTCCTTTTTAGCGACTTTCGCAGAATCGTAGCTTTTTCCTATCTTTGACTGTCACTTAAAGGATTGTCCGTATGACCCGATTTCACCTTGCGATCATCGCCCTTTTGCCGCTCCTGTTCCCTGCGGCCGGACTCCGGGCGCAAAGCGTCATTCCGCTGAGCGAAGACGCCGACGGCCGGTATACCATGGACGCCACCCTCAACGGAGTCGGCGTGAAGACCTACTATGCGCCGGAGAACTGGTACGCCAGCGTATCCACGACGACCTACCTGTTCCTGTACCAGAACGGCTACATCGTTCCGGCCGATGTCAACGGGATGACGACGGTCAAGATGCCCAACGGCACTTCTACCAAGGCGGCCTCGTTCGTGATCCGCAACCTCAGGCTCGGGCGCGTCATCGTGCAGAACCTTCCGGCTTTCGTCATTACCAAGCAAAATGTTCCGCTGGTGGTCGGCAATGCCGCATTCGACTGCTTCGGGACGGTGAGCGTCGAGGACGGGAGACTCGTGATTGACGACCGCTTTGAAGAGGACCTGCTGGCGGAAGCGGCCGGGGAGAGCGCCGAAACGGAAGGGACCGGCACGCTGGAGGACGAAGAAAAGGCCATCCTGGCGGCCCTGGATGCCAAACGCTACGAGGAAGCGGCGGAAGGATTCGCCCGCCTGCAGGAGAAGGGCGTGCTGACGATGTACAGCGAATACCAGTATGCGATGGTCCTCAACATCCTGCGCCGGAGCGACGACTGCCTCGACCTGGCCAAGTCCTGGCTGGAAACGAACCGCGGCAAGTCGCTGACGCTGGACTATTGGATGCTGGATGCCATGGGCGACTGTTATGCCCGCAAGGGCGACAAGACCCGCGCGATCGCCTATTACCGGGATGCCGTGGACGCCTATTGCCGCATGTTCAACACCACAGAAAAGAAAATACGCAAGAGCCAGTTCAAGGACGAGACCCTCGGATACACCCTCTATGACCTGGCCATGCAGTACGGCGCCACCGACATCGGACAGACCCGCTATTACAGTACGCTGGCGGCCAAATGCGGCAACGCCGCCGCAATCGCTTTCTGCCGCAAATCCGGCTTCGGATTCTGATGCAATTTCATTCCTGGACCATGAAAGCAAACTTTCTGCGTTTCGTTTTTCTGCCTTTCCTCTGCCTGGCCGGCGTACAGGCGCTTCACGCACAAGAGCCGGCTGAAAGGATCATCGTCGCCTATGTCACTTCCTGGACGGAGACGATGCCGGACGTGTCCCTGATGACACATATCAATTATGCCTTCGGGCATGTCACCGACAGCTTCGACGGGGTGCGGATCGACAACGTTGAACGCCTCCGCAGGATCGCTGACGCCAAGGGAAAGGTGAAAGTCTGCCTGTCGGTTGGCGGCTGGGGCAGCGGCCGTTTCAGCGAAATGGCCTCCACGGAGGCCCGGCGCAAGGCCTTCGCGGCCAGCTGTGCAGCCGCGGTCGACGAATACGGGCTGGACGGGATCGATATCGACTGGGAATATCCCACGGTCCCGGCCGCCGGCATTTCCGCTTCCCCCCGGGACACGGAGCACTATACGCTCCTGATGAAGGAGCTCCGTTCCGCCCTCGGGCCGGACCGGCTGCTGACGCTGGCGTCCGCCTGCCATGCCCGGCACATTGATTTCCCGGCAATCCTTCCCTTTGTGGACTGGGTCAACGTGATGGCCTACGACATGGGGCGGCCACCTTTGCACAACGCGGCCTTGTACGCAAGTCCACACACCGGCCGGTTTACGGCTGACGAAGCGGTGAAGTCCCACCTGGCTGCAGGTGTCCCCGCGGACAAGATCGTGATGGGGATGCCGTTCTACGGCCACGGCAAGGAGGGTTACGGGGATTTCGTGGATTACAAGGACTTGCCCGCACCCCGCTCCGGCCACCAGGCTTTATGGGATGCTGAGGCCAAGGTCCCCTATTATGCCGACGCCGAAGGGAAACCGGTCCTCAGCTTTGACAATGTGCGTTCCATCGGAGAGAAATGCCTTTATATCCTGAAGAACGGACTGCGTGGCGGAATGTACTGGGAATACGGCTGCGACAACGGGACGGCCGAGCTCGCCCGGACCGTGGCGGAGCAGCTGATGCCCCGGCCCTTCATTTCGGCGAAAGCCGTGCGTCCGGCCAGCTACGCCGGCAGCCAGCCGCGTTTCCGCGCCTTGCTGTATTATTCCGAACAGGTGGAGGAAGCGCATCTCGACTTCACCCGGCAGGCCATCACCTTTTTCCGCGAGCTGGCCTTCGGACGGGGGTTCATCCTGGACCTGGCGACCAGCCTGCCGGAGGACCTGGAGCCTTATGACGTCATCATCATGCCGGATGTCGCGCCTTCCCAGCCGGCAGAGCGAAGCCGCTTTGAACGCTACATGGAAGCCGGCGGCGGATGGGTGGGATTCCATGGCGCGGGCTACAACGACCTGTCGAGCAACTGGGACTGGTTCCGCAACTTCCTGGGCGGCGGCCGATTCCTGTGCAACAACTGGCCTCCGCAGCCGGCCTTGATGGAAGTCGAGTCCCGCACGCATCCGGTCACCAGGAACCTTCCGCAGCAGTTTGTCGCGCCCGAAAGCGAATACTACCAATGGGATCCCGACCCACGGTCCAACCCTTCCGTACAGGTTTTGGTGAGCCTGTCGGAAGCCAACTTCCCGTTCGGGATCAAAGACGTCGTCTTCGGAGGCGACTTCCCCGTCGTCTGGACCAACCGGGACTATCGCATGATCTATCTCAATATGGGACACGGCAGCCACTGCTTTTCCGACGCCACCCAAAACCTCTTGTTCGTCAACGCCCTGCGCTGGGTCGTCTCCCAATCAAGCAAGGGCGATCCGTTTCTGCGGTGACGCATTACAGAGTATCCGCTTGGAATTATAGTAAAAATGGTTAGATTTGTAGGAAATTTCTAACAAATACAACTATGCAAGAGAATGACGGCAAATACATCTTCGGCGTGGTGAAGGTAGGCGAAAAGGGCCAGATTGTGATCCCTCGCGATGCCAGGAAAGTCTATGACATCAAGCCGGGGGACGCGCTGCTCCTGCTCGGCGACCAGAAAGGTATGGCATTGGTGAAGACTGAAATCTTCCAGAGTGTCGTGGACCAGGTAATGGGAGACATCACGAAATGAGAAAGCATTGGATAGACAATCTGCGCTGGGTGACGGTCCTCCTGGTGCTGCTGTATCACGTAGTCTATTTCTACAACAACAAGGGCGTCTTCGGGGGGATCGGCGGTTTCGGCGATTACCCGGAAGTTCCTCAGTATCAGGACGTGCTCATGTACATCCTGTATCCTTGGTTCATGCCGCTGCTGTTC
>CAMOTB010000048.1 GCA_946625485.1 uncultured Bacteroidales bacterium
CGCTCCACGGACGGCGGACGGACCTGGGGCGAGATGATCACCATCCGCAACGACGGGGAGAACTGCTGCTCGAGCCCGACGCCCGTGGTCCTGGACAACGGACGCATCCTGCTGCTTTCCACCTGGAAAACGACGGCCGTTCCCTATCACTATTTCGACATAACGTGGTATATCCAGCACTCCGACGATGACGGACTGACCTGGAGCGAACCGCGCCGGATCGATGAAGGACTGGTCGAACGCGACTGGATCATGGCCTGCATCGGCCCCGGACATGCCATCCAGCTCCGGAACGGCGCGCACAAAGGACGTGTCGTCGCCTCCTGCTACCACAAATGGGAAGGGGAGGGGAAGCTCTGGCAGGGACGCTCCTTCTTCATCTATTCCGATGACCGGGGAGAAACCTGGAAGCGCGGTGCCTTCAGCGGCCGTGGCGGCAACGAGTGCATGTCAGCCGAGCTTTCCAACGGCGATATCATGCTGAATATGAGAGAGTTCAAGCGCTGGGCCGACACAACCAGACTGGCTCATCAGCGGCAGGTTGCGATCAGTACGGATGGGGGAGAGACCCTGTCTGACATCGTCTTCCATCCCCAGCTTCCGGAGGCCATCTGCGAGGGCAGCATCCTGCGCTACCTGAACGGGCACGAAAACGAGGACTGGCTCCTGTTCATGAATCCCAACGGCCCGGAGATTCGAGCGAACCTGAAAGTCAAGCTGAGCAAGGACCGGGGACAGAACTGGCACGTGATTTACGACGGTCCCTATCCCAAGGAGGCTTATTCCGACATGGTGGAACTGCGGGACGGTTCCGTGGGCCTGATCTACGAGGCGGGGGATTCCACCGCCCGGGATTTCCTGGTCTTCGACCTTATTCCAAAGAACTTAATTAACTGATCATGAAACGTTTCATCTTCATCACGGCGGCTCTTGCCGCAGTGTTTGTCTCCTGTAAACAAAACACGGAAATGACTACAATCTATGATTTTACGACCACCTCCAACAAAGGGCAGGAGGTGAAGATGGCTGATTGCAAGGGCAAGGTCCTGCTGATCGTCAACACCGCTTCGAAGTGCGGTTTCACGCCCCAGTATGACGGTCTTGAGGCCCTCTATCAGAAGTATAAGGACCAGGGATTCACCGTCATCGGTTTCCCTTGCGACCAGTTCGGCCACCAGGAGCCCGGCTCCAACGACGAGATCGCCGAATTCTGCCGCCTGAACCATGGCGTCACCTTCCCGCTGATGGCCAAGAGCGATGTCAACGGAGAGAATGCCAACCCGATCTTCAAGTGGCTGTATAGCCAGAAGCCTTTCGCCGGTTTCGGAGAAGGGGAGACGGCCGCCTTCATGGACCAGATGCTCGCCAAGCAGGATCCCGACTACGCTTCGAACCCGGACATCAAGTGGAATTTCACCAAATTCCTGGTCGACAAGAAGGGACAGGTCGTCGCCCGCTATGAGCCGACCGTCGCTCCGGAAGCGATTGAAAAAGGCATTGAAGCGCTCCTGTAGCCAGACTTGATGAGGACGGAAAAACTGGCTGGACACCTGGCCATCGCGGCGGCCTATACGATCTTCGGACTGAACATCGTATTCTGCAAGGATATCGCCAATTCGGAAGTGGTTGCTCCCATTGTCCTGTTTACGATGCGGGCCGTGGGAGCATCCGCCATCTTCTGGCTGCTCTCGCTCTTTCTCCCGAAGGAGAAGATACAGCCGGGGGATTTCTGGAAAATCGCCGCGGCATCATTCACGGGGCTGTTCGTACCCCAGTTTACCTTCCTGAAGGCCATCACGATGGCAACATCGATCGATACGGCCATCATGAGCACGCTCGGGCCGATCTTTACGATGATCTTCGCCTTTTTCTTCCAGAAAGAGCCGATCACCGGCAAGAAAGCCGGGGGAGTCGCGTTGAGTTTCGCGGGCGTCCTCTTCCTGATTTTCAATTCTGTCCATGCCGGAGGAGCGGACCAGACCGCTCCTTTCGGCATTATTCTATTATTAATCAACAGTTTAAGCTTCGCATTGTATCTGGGATTGTTCCGTCCCTTGATCAGCCGCTACAGCGTCGTGACCTTCATGAAATGGATGTTCCTGGTGGCGCTGCTGATTTCGTTGCCGTTTTCCGGCAGAGGATTGCTTGAGACGGATTATTCCGCGATCACGCCTTCGCTGGCTTCTGAGATCGCCTTCCTGATCATTTTCGCGACCTTTGTCGCTTATTTCCTGATCCCTTACGGGCAGAAGGTCCTCCGGCCGACGCTCGTCAGCATGTACACTTATCTCCAGCCGATCTGGGCGACCGTGATCAGCATCTGGAGCGGCCTGGACCGTCTGACCTGGCAGAAAATCGTCGCGACGCTGCTGGTTGTCGGCGGCGTATTCCTGGTAAGCCGCAGCCGCGCCGCCCAGCCGCCATCCACGTCTTCAGCGTCTTCCTGATTCAAAGATCCAACAATTCACCGATGGGGAATTGTTTTCCATACACAACTTAACATAATATAAATTGTGTAACAAAGGGGGATTTAGACCTCTGTGAGGGCTCCCGTCACGGAATCGATGATAAATCCCAGGATAACGACATCCTGCGGGACCAGCGGATGTTCCCGGATCGCTGCGACCGTCCGGCGCACGGACGCTTCCGTATCATGGAATCCGTCCAGCCATTTCTCCAGATCGCAGGTTGCTCCGAACGTCGCGATCGCTTCATCACTGATGCCACGTTCGCGCATCAGCGGCCGGAATTCCTCATAATGCATGTGACAGGCGCCGCAGCTCGAATGATGCACCACCATGATCTCCTGCACGCCCAATTCATAAATGGCAACCAACAGCGAACGGATGGCCGAATCCGTCGGCGAAATCACCAGCCCGCCGGCGTTCTTGATGATCTTGGCATCGCCGTTGCGCAGCCCCAGCGCCTTGGGCAGCAGTTCCGTCAGCCGGGTGTCCATGCAAGTCAGCACGGCCAGCTTCCTGGCCGGATACTTATCCGTCACATAGGGTTCGTAAGCCTTGTCCGCGACAAAAGCTTTATTATAGGATAAAACCTTATCTATCTCGCTCATAATCAATTATTTATCATTTGCGCGACGGGCATATTCGAACAATTCGAACGGCAGATGGCAATATCCCCCGGGATTCTTGTCCAGATAATCCTGGTGATACTCTTCGGCCGGATAGAAATTGACCAGCGGCTGTTTTTCAACGGCCAGCAACTCCCCCAACCCCTCCTGGACGGCCGCGTAAACCCGCTCGATGACAGGCAGATCCGCGGGATCCGTATAATAAATGCCGGTCCGGTACTGTGTCCCCCGGTCATGGCCCTGCTGGTTGTGGCTCAGCGGATCGATGGACTTGAAATACAGTTCCAACAGCAGCTGCAGCGTCACCTGCGCCGGATCATAGACGATCCGGACGGTCTCGGCGAAGCCGGTCCGGTCGGTACAGACCTCCTCATAGCTAGGATGCTCCGTATGGCCGTTCGCATAGCCTGTCTGCGTCTCGATGACGCCCCGTATCTGCTTGAAATAGTGTTCAGTACCCCAGAAGCATCCGCCAGCGAGGTAAATCTCTTTCTGATGAGGGCTCATATCCGTTCCTTAAATAGATGATCCGGTTCAAATTTACGAAAAAAACGCTTATTTTTGCCACGGACAACAAAACTTACGGCACATGATCAATTGGAAATGGATGTCCGGGCTGCTGCTCGCCTGCTTCATGCTGGCCAGCCCGTCTCTCAGCGCCCAAACCCCGGCCGAAGAGGATCCGGACCTGAAATATGCGACGGAACTGCTTCCCCCGGGATCGGCCGCACCGAAATTCAAACTGAACGACCTGAATGGGAAACCCGTCAAACTGTCTTCCTTCCGCGGGAAGAACGTCGTCCTCGTGTTCTGGGCATCCTGGTGCCCTGATTGCCGGGCCGAAGTCCCTCTCCTGAAAGCCATGCACGCGGCGGCCGACCCGGACAAGGTGGCTTTCGTCTCCATCTCCTTCGACCGTGATAAAGACAAATGGAAGCGCTATGTCACCGAAAACGAATTGCCGGGCATCCAGCTCTTCGACCCGGCCGGGAAGAAAGACTCCCCTGTCGGCAAAGCCTATGGCGTCCGGTGGATCCCCTCCCTCTACCTGATCGGACCGGACGGCAGGATCCGGCTCGCCACCGTCGTGGCGGAAAAGATCCAGAAAGCCTTATAAAAAAAGCCTCCGCGGGAGGCTTTCTTTTTACTCTGCAACGAAGGGTTTCAAGCCCTGCGCGGCCTCTGCGGCCGTGATTTGCTTGCCGCCGTTGTCCAGATCGATCAGGATGTAGCGGTCATTGCCCATTCCCAGTTCCTTCATGTAGGACAGCTGGCGCAGGCCGTGCCGGGTCAGGATCCGCTCTTTCAGGTCATGGTGCTCCTGCTCCGTCATCGCGAAAACGATATCCACACAGGCCTGGTCGACGGCCAGGATGTCCGTCGAAGAAAGGATGCCGACATTGGGCGTCACAACCGGAGCGGCCTCCTGGCCGGCGCAGTCGCAGTCCACGGACATGTTGCGCATCACATTGACGTACGTGACCTTTTCACCGAAGTAATCGATGGTCGCCTTGGTGGATTCCGCAATGCGCTCCATCAGCTCCTCTTCAGCGATGCTCCACTGATCCTGGCCGGGATAGGTATGGATCCAGGCCTTGCCGACGCGGCCGTCGGCGCAACCGATGCCGATGTTCTTGTTGCTGCCGCCGAATCCGCCCATCGTGTGCCCCTTGAAATGCGTCAGGGTCACCATGGCGTCGTAATTCTTCATGTGGCTGCCCACGGACATCTCCTTGAACCACTTGCCGCCCTTGACCGGCAGCAGAGCCGTACCTTCCTCATCCATGATATCCACGGGACAGAAGGTCCAGCCGTTGACTTCCAGTGTCTTACGGTGCTGCTCCGTCGTGTAACGGTCGCCTTCGTAGTAGGTATTGGTCTCGATGATGTGCGCCTCGGGCAAATCCTTCTCCATCAGAGCCTTGACCCAGTCGCGGGGAATGATGTTCGGACCATTCTGCTCGCCGGTGTGGAGTTTGACGCCCACGCGCCCGGCGATCTTGGCATTGACCTTCTCATAAGCCTTGATCAAGCCTTCTGCCGACAGGTCACGGGTGAAATAAACAACCGACTCGGCGCCTGTACGCTGCTCCATCGGTACATACACGTCTCCCCCTGTTCCCGGCACGGGAGTCTCCGTCTTTTTCTGATTACACATACAACTTGAAACAAGAACCCCCGCCGTCAGGCAGGCAAGCGCCAGCGCGGCAAGGGTGATAAATGATGGATTGCTTTTCATGCAGCAAAGATACCAATTTTTGCCATACGGTCTGCGCCTGATCTGGAAATTCGACGGCTCCCGTCCGTGAGGAGGCGGATTATCCGCTGAATTTCGCTATTTTTGCGGCATGAAACATTCTATGGTCATTTTCGATCTGGACGGTACCCTGCTGGATACGCTGGACGATCTCGGCGCCGCGGTCAACCATGCCCTCTCCCTACGGGGACTCCCCCTTCACGACCGTGCCGCCTACGAGAAGAAAGTCGGGCACGGGATCCGGGACCTGGTCACGAAGTCCCTCCCGGAGGACCGCCGCGGCGACGAAGCCCTGATCGAAGCCTGCCTGGCCGATTTCAAAGCTTACTATACCACCCATATCGATGTCCATACCCAGCCCTATCCCGGAATGCCGGCCTTGCTGACCCGCCTCCAGGAGAAAGGCGTGGCACTGGCCGTCGCCTCCAATAAATTCCAGGAAGGGACCGAACTCCTCGTCCGAGAGTTCTTCCCCGACATCCGCTTCGCCGCCATCCTGGGCAACCGGCCCGACGCTCCGCTCAAGCCGGATCCCCGGATCGTGGAAGAAGCCTTGAGGGCCGGCGGTGCCTCCCGGGAAGCCGCCATCCTGGTCGGCGACTCCGGCACGGACATGCAGACCGCCGCGAACGGCGGCATCGACCGGGTTGCAGTCAATTGGGGCTACCGTCCCATGAAGGGCACACCGGGACTGCGGGTCGCAGAGACTGTAGAAGAACTGCAGCAGATCCTCCTTCAATAATTATTCTACGGTAACTTCCGCTTCCAGCAAGACGGGCTTTCCATCAGCCGTCACGCCCTCTCCCGTGACGAGATAGCGGGTCTTCGGATCCGCGGCATAGAACTCGACGAGCGTCTCCGCACCGGGAAGGCACAGCACTTCCGGATCCCAGAAAAGGGTTGTACGCAAGTCGGCGAGTCCTTCATCCCGTTTCTGCGCCGTATCATATTTCGGTGCATAAAAGGCCGCCGGCATCTGATAGCCCTGGGGCCTGAAGCGGGCGATGTGGTCCGAATGCTTCGCTCCGGTGGAGCCGACGGTCGTCGTGATGACCAGGGCGCCCGAATGGGACGGGTAATAACCGAACATCGAGGTCTGGTCCTTGATGACGAAGATGCTGGCGATGTCACCGGGATTGAGGGTCATCAGATCGAATTCCGGCATCACGGCATTGTCTATGACCGGCAGGATGGGCATCTCGGAACGGGTCGTAGTCAGGTACGATCCGCCGGACCCGCTGCGGACCGTCAGGCCGGAAGTGTTCAGATAGACCGACAGGATGCTGGTGAAGTTGCGCTGCCCGATCTCCTCGGCCGTCAGGGGCGGCGAAGCCGTGACGGGAGAATACCAGTCGGAATCGACTTCCCCGACCGAACGGTCTGCAGTAACCACCGCCGCATCCAGGACCGCGCTGCGCTCCCCGTTCTGCAACAGGTAGGCTTCGTCGGCCTGACGCATGTACTGGTCAGACACGTCGCTGAGGAGCTTACCCGCTCCGCGCATCGGAAGCGAGGCTCCGGCCGGAGAGGGAAAGACCTCGGGATCGACCGCCATGATGATGCCCGTACCGCCTTTCCGGCTCTGACCCTGGACGGTCACCTCCGTCCCTTCCGGGAATTCCGTCCGGAAAAGATAACGGCCGTCCGGATCAGGAGAGACGAAATCCACGCTGGTCATCGAATCCCGCACGGCATAGAGCGAGATACGGCCGCCGTTGATGGATGAGAAAATCTTGGTATCAGCCTGCCCGCGGATCATCTGATGCTGCTCCGGAAGAATAGCGGGGGCGCTTGTCCGGCCTTGCAGCACAGCGGGCAGATCATAGCGCCGCCAGCCCTGCGTCAGCATCAGTGCCTCCATGTCCGCACTCCCCTCCGGTGTGAAATAACGGTCCGGCAACTCGATCCGTCCGCGCAATTCCGAAGTCAGTTCCAAGGTGGACAGCAGACCGCACCCCCGGTCCGGCACCGCCGTCTCCCCGTCCACAACACTGAGGGCGAGCCGCGCCGGCGCTTGATCCGCCTTCCATGGGACCGTCAGGCAGACCCGGTCACGGGGCCGGTAGCTGTCTTTCGAGAACGAAGCTCCGGGACGGATCACGACGTCCGGAGACCAATGGAAATACAAGCGCTCGCTCAGGATCCTGTCGTCCCCGTCCAACAGGAGGAAATGCAGGATTCCCACGGGCAAGGATGTCAAAGGAAACGACAGCGCCGGCCGCTCGGCGTCCCAGACACCATGGAACAGTGGCAAACCCCGGTGGTGGACCAGCAGCGACAGCGGCTCTCCGGACGCCTCCGTGCCGCGCAGCACATTGACGAGCAGCGCGTTCCTGACGGGAATCAGTTGCAAGGTCCGGGCTGTCGCTTCCGCGGCCGGCAAGTCGAAATGCCGGACCGCGCCGGAGGCCGTCGTACAGGCGGCGGCGTAACGCACCCCGGCTTCGGCTCTCAGCAGGAAGGAACCCAGGCCATGCTCCAAGGGCCCGAAACGGGCGACTTCATGGCCGTCCGGATCCAAGACGGATCCGCTCACGGGCTCCCCCAGACCGTCCGGCCGGATGGCCTTCACCCCCACGCGGCAGGCCCGTCCGGGGACAAGGTAACCGCCCTCCGGCAGCAAGGCGACATCGAACTCCCCGTCCGGCCAGGGGACCGGGAGAAAACGCTGATACCTGCGTCCCTCATGCTTGAGGCCGAGCAGTACGGCCTTGCCGGCGGTCTCAGCGGGAAGGTGCAGGACATAAGCTCCGTCACGCGGCTTAAGCGAGGCCGCAGCCTTGCCTTTGCGCTGCACCGTGACAACCTTGGGGAGCGTTTCTTGCCCGTTTTTCCGGTCCTTGAACCGGAGCTGCAGGTCCAGTCCGTTGTCGTTGAAACGGAATGACGCGTCCGTCTCCAGCTCGAGCGAATAAGGGTCCAGCACCCGGACGGATTTCCGGAAAAATCCCGCTTCGCCCAAGTTAAGCATATAGCGCGTATAGGCGCGCAAGGTGTAATCCCCTTCCGGCAGGGCTTCGTCCAGGTCCATGTACCCCGCGTGCACACCGACGCTGTCCGGACGGATCTGGATCCGCCGCACGACTTCGTCGAAGGGATTGACCAGTTCGACATACACATAGCGGCTCAGCGGCTCGGGACGGAGCGTAAGCGCATCCACGAGGTGGGCGCGCAGCCAGATGCGCTCGCCCGACAAATAGGCCTGCTTGTCCGTCTGGAGATGGAGCATCTCCTGCGGAAACAACTGCAGTTGACGGGTCATGCGAGCAACGACGGAATCCGCTTCCTGCGCTGCGGCTGGCAGCAGGAAACTGAGCAGGAGGGAAAGGCAGAGGGACAGATTGCGCATCATTCCACGCGTTTTTTCACAAATATATGCTTATTTTTGTAACAATTATTGACTCGCATGCAAATCCGTTCCGTTCTCAAATCGATGCGGCTGCGCACCTTGCCGCTTTCGCTCTCCGGTATCATCCTCGGTGTCTTCCTGGCTGCCGCAGACTACCGTATCCAGGCATCGACCGTCGTTTTCCTGATCCTGACGACCGTCTGCCTCCAGATCCTGTCCAACCTTTCCAACGAGCTGGGTGATACCCTGCACGGCGTGGATACGGATGAACGGCAGGGCATCCATTACTCGATCCAGGACGGCGAGATGACGGTATCGCAGATGAAAGGGCTGATCGGCTGTTTTGCGGGGCTGAGCTGCGTGTTCGGCCTGCTGATGATCCACGCCGCCTTCGGTTCCCTGCTCGCTCCCCTTTCCCTGGTTTTCATCGCCCTGGGTGCCGCGGCGATCTGGGCGGCCATGCATTACACCCTGGGCAAGAATCCCTATGGCTACCGGGGACTGGGAGACCTTTTCGTCTTCCTTTTCTTCGGCATCGTCACCGTCTGCGGCGGCTACTTCCTCTGTGCCCGCGAGATCCCGACTCCCCTGCTGCTCCTCCCCGCTTCAGCCATCGGCTGTTTCAGCGTCGCCGTGCTCAATGTCAACAACATCCGCGACATGAAAACGGACGCAGCGACCCGGACGACCGTCGCGATCCGGCTCGGACCGAAGCGGGCGCGCATCTACCAGACCTTACTGATCTGCTGCGGCTGGGCCTGCATGACGGCCTTCTGCCTGCTGCGCTTTTTCTCCCCCTGGCACTATCTCTACGTCCTGACCCTGCCCCTGTTTGCCAAGCACCTGCACGGGGTCTGGACCCGGCAGGACCGTGCGCTGGATCCGATGCTCCCCCTGCTGGTGGTCAGCACCTTCCTCTTTGCGCTGCTGGCCGGATTCGGCTTTATCGTATTTCTTTTCTGATCCTGCTCTCCGGGTTTAGAAACTCAGCGCGACGGAAAAATTGAGCGCGAGGTAGTTGCAGTCGCTGCGACGCAGGCTGGCATCCGGGATCGCCTCTTCCCGGGCCTTGTCATAGACATTGGTCGGATGGTCCGATACCCCGTGCAACGACAGGGACAGGTCCAGGGCGAAATTGCGGTCCAGCATCACGCGATAGCCGCTCCCCAGACGGGCGATGCCGACGGCTTTCCCGGCATGGGACTCACCCAGGCAGCAGCCCCCTTCCGCGAACAGTTTCCAACCGTCCCGGTCGTATCCGCGGAAAAAATAACTGCCGCGCAAGGTCAGCGGCACCATCCGGCGCGACTCGAAAAGGCCCGCCCAGCCGGCTGCGGCATCCAGGGCGAAGCGGCGGGCGAATTTCGCGCCGACGAAGCCATAGATATGACCGTTGGACTTGTAGCTCAGATGCGAGTCCCGGGTATCGATCCGCGCGCCTGAAGAAGGTGAAGTGTAATTGTAATGATACGCCTCGAAAAAAGAAGCCGTATAACCCCATTCCACCCCGTAGTCCAGGTGGTCATACCACTTCCCCGGACGGGTGGCCCCGAGCGGGACGCTCAGTGCCAGCAGCAAGGATATGAGCACGATACGTTTCATCAGAAGCAGTATTGGATCCGGACATAGGGGATATAAGGCAAACGGAAACCGGCGGCATAAAGGCTCATGTCCGGATTGTAGCGATTCTTGAACTGAAGGGCGAAATCTACCTGCCATTCAACGGAAATCAGCATCGAATGAAGACAGTGTACACGCAGGCCGGCATCTCCGCTCAATCCGCCCATCAGGCCGACATGGTTGTGGGTGTCCCGCACCCAGCCGGCCGTCAGTCCGGGTCCGGCATAGAGTTCATATTTGCCCTCTGCCCAACTCTTCAGGACCAGATTATAATGGTACGCGGCCTTGATGCCGGGTGTGGATGAGGTCCCATCCAGGATATCGATCAGGTCTGCCGTGAGATCCAGTGTACCGAAAGCGCCCGACTCATGCTTGAAGGAAGAACAGGCACCGACTCCTTTGGGCGAATGGATGCTCCCCAAAGCGAAATCCCGGCGCGGATTCCGTTCCGCCGCATACGCCTCCTGCATACCTAAGGATATGAAGAAAACAAGCCCCAGTAGGGCGATATGGTCAGGCTTTCGGTACATCGATCTCAAAGAT
Organism: uncultured Bacteroidales bacterium; assembly: GCA_946625485.1. Taxonomy (GTDB): domain Bacteria; phylum Bacteroidota; class Bacteroidia; order Bacteroidales; family UBA932; genus Cryptobacteroides. The sequence goes on from CAMOTB010000048.1 coordinate 10,861, forward strand.
ACGAAGTTTTTTCTTACAATATCCCCCGTCCTGACAATTCTGACCGGCAAACATAGGACGCCGGCAGGGGCATGTCATAGACGGACGCGCGGAGGAATGACTTAAAGCCATCCAGATCAGAAAGATACGGAGCCTGCTCCTCGGGGGTGATCACCTGGCCGATGGCCAGGCGGACAGTCTTGTCCCGTTTGTTGAATATCTCATGGCACAGGCGCAGAAGCCGGACCCGGCTGTCGATCAGGCCGAGAAGATAGTAGAAAAGCGAGTTGCGGTCGACGAAACGGACCGGGATGATCGGCACCTTCACCTTGGCGATCAGATGGATGGCGGCATCCTGCCAGTCCCGGTCCTCGATCCGGAGCCCGCCCCGGATCTTCAAGTCAGAGACGGCTCCGGCAGGAAAGAGGGAGAGCGGTCCGCCGGCACGGATCTGGGCGATCGCCTTCCTGACACCCGAAATGTTCACTACCGTAGGCGCCTCGCGCGAATCGCCGATGGGATCTACCGATATGAAATGCGGCCCCAGTCCCCGGACGAAGCTCAGGACCCGGTTGACCATCAGTTTCATGTCCGGTCGGAGATGCCCGATCAGATCGACCAGCATGATCCCGTCTATATGGCCATACGCATGGTTGGAAATCGTAATGAAGGGCCCGTCCGGCAACTGTGCCAGACGTTCCGGATAGCCGATGCCATAGTCCACGCCGATATCCTCCAGCAAGCCCTTGGCAAAGTCCGGTCCCGGAGGATACAACGCCTCCACCCGGTCATGCAGGGCATTGACCCGGTCGACAGCGGACAGCCTTTCCAGCTTTTCGAAGCGGCGACGACCCTTGTCTCCCTGGAAAAAAGGCGATAAGGTAGCAGCCTCGGGAGCGGAAAAGATCGGCATAAGCTATTTCTTGGACGGCTTGGGAGGATCGATCTTGGAAAAGTACTTCGCGTCGCGGAGCACGTTGGTCAGGTACATGACGAAAAGGACGAGGGCGATCAGCAGGGCGATGAGATCCAGGAGCTGCATCTCGATGGTCCCGAAGCGCGGAATGGTATATTCCCACGCAATGTCACGCAACGGCCGTATGAAGATGTAGAGCGTATTGATGAGAATGATGAAGAGGCGGAACTCGGTCGGTCCCAGACCGGCATAAGTCAGCTTGAACTCATTCTTCAGGTGCGCATTGATATACACGTAGATGCTCAGGAGCAGGTAGCCGACCAGGGCAAACAGCGCATACGGCAGATGCATCAGGGACGACATGCCGATACCCACGAACATGAGCGTCTCGTTGATGCAATCGATGTTGTGATCGATGAAGAACCCATACAAGGGCCGCTGGGTATTCCTCACCCGGGCCAGGGTTCCGTCCAGGCTGTCTCCGAACCAGTTCACCACCAAGCCGAAGGAGGCAAGCCAGAGCCACTGGATACTGAGCGGGCTCAGGATGTAACCGGCTGCGATGATCACCGATCCGGCAAAGCCCACGAAGGTCAGCATGTCAGAAGTGACCCAGGACGGCATCCTCTCTGCAAGCCAAACGAGGACTTTCCGCTCCAGCGCGTTGAACAGGGAGGTCTGTATACGATTGGATTGTTTTCTTTCTTCCATGCCCAAAAGTACTTATATTTCATGATAAAACCAGCAGATTTCGACTAATATTCACCGATTTCTACGCGAAAGACAATTCCATCCGGCCTGCAGCATATCAACGAAAATGCTTATCTTTGAAAACCGGAACAAAACAGCACATGGATCCCGTACAAAGCAACTACCTGCCCCCGCTGCCCGAGCGGATGCGGCCCGTCTCCCTCGAACAATATGTCGGCCAGCGCCATCTGGTCGGTGAAGGCTGTATCCTGCGCCGCATGATCGAGAGCGGCGCCCTCTCCTCCTTCATCCTGTGGGGGCCTCCGGGAGTCGGCAAGACGACCCTGGCGCGCATCATCGCCCAGACCCTGGACCGGGAGTTCTACACGCTCAGTGCCGTCAGCGCCGGCGTGAAGGATGTACGGGAAGTCATCGACAAAGCCCGCAACAAGTCGCTCTTCTCCAGCACGGCCGCACCGATCCTCTTCATCGACGAGATCCACCGCTTCAACAAAGCCCAGCAGGACGCCCTGCTCGGCGCCGTCGAGAGCGGCACCATCGTGCTGATCGGCGCGACGACGGAGAATCCTTCCTTCGAAGTGATCACCCCGCTGCTCTCCCGCTGCCAGGTATTCGTTCTCAAGCCCCTGGACGCCGGCGACTTGCAGACCCTCCTGGACCGCGCCCTGAAAGAGGACGCCCAGCTCCGGAACCGCAACATCCGCGTCAAGGAGACCGATGCGCTCTTCCGGCACAGCGGCGGCGACGGCCGCAAACTGCTCAACATCCTCGAGATCGTCGTCGATTCGCAGCTGGCCCAACCCGAGATCGTGATCGACAACGCGCCCGTGACCGACTGCCTCCAGGAGAATGTCGCCATCTATGACAAAGGCGGCGAAATGCACTACGACATCATCTCCGCCTTCATCAAGAGCGTCCGGGGCTCCGACCCCA
>CAMOTB010000049.1 GCA_946625485.1 uncultured Bacteroidales bacterium
GCCGACAGCCGGACTTGTCCCACCGGCCAGAAGTCCATCGACGGGGCCGGCGACTGCGGGGCTGGCGACGGGTTGAAGGGCGCCTTCCCCGAAGGGGGCAGCTCTGGCGCCCCGATGCCCGCGCCGGACCGCACCAAGCCGGCCCGGATTGTTGTTTTGATCGGACCTGAAGGCGACTTCAGCCGCGAAGAAGCAGCGCTGGCGATCGAGGCAGGATTCATACCGGTGCATCTCGGACCCTCGCGGCTACGGACCGAAACAGCAGCCCTGACGGCCGTAGAAGCCGTTTACCTGCATTTCATCTAGCGGCACCATGTACATCGGACTCCTTTCAGACACCCACGGCGTCTTTGACCAGGCCTTCAAAGACTTCCTGGCCCCCTGCGACCAACTCTGGCACGCCGGCGACTTCGGCGGCGGCCTCGAAACCGCCCGCGAAATCGCCGCCTTCAAACCCCTGATCGGGGTGTACGGCAACTGCGACGAGCACGCCCTCCACTACGAATACCCCGGGCACCGCTTCTTCGAATGCGGCGGCATGACCGTCCTGATGACCCATATCGGCGGCCACCCCGGACACTATGACTACCGCGCCCAGGCCCTCATCGAGCGCTTCCGCCCCCAGGTTTTCGTCTGCGGCCACTCCCACATCCTCCGCGTCGAATACGACAAGCACTACGACATGATGACCCTCAACCCCGGCGCCGCCGGTCTCCAAGGCTGGCACACCGTCCGCACCGCCCTCCGCTTCAAGATCGAAGCCGGCGAGCTCAAGGACATGGAGGTCATCAACGTCCCCCGCTGACTTAGAATGCGAGGGGACGGCCGCGGTAGAAGTCGAGGAGGCGGCTTTGGTAGAGCTGCTCGTAGCGGGCGCGGGCGCTGTTGGACGCTGCCTCGAGGTAGCGGGCTTTGGCCTCGTTGAACTCCGTGCCGGTCGCCTGTCCCAGTTCGTATTTGGAACTGGTGAGACGGAAAGCCTCTTCGGCAGAATGTGCGGCCACTTCACTGCTGCGGTACTTTTCCTGTGCGTTGACGGCATTGTAATAAGCCTGCTGGATCTCCTTGTAAAGAATCTTCTTGATGGTCTCCAGCTGGAGCTCCTGATTCCGGTAAGACAACTCGGCCGAACGCAGGTTGTTGCGGTTGGAGAAACGCGTAAAGATCGGGACGCTCAGGCTCAACCCCAGGTACTGGCTGAAATTGTTCTTCATCTGGTCGAAGAAACGGGCCGATCCGTAGCCGGACGAAGTATAGTAATTGGACCCGACTCCCCCGCTCAGCGACAGGGAAGGCAGAAAAGCCCCCTTTGCCAGGTCAATCTGGGTCCGCGCATAATCCAGCCGGATTTTCTCCGCCTCGATGGCCGGCTTGACCGCCACCGCCTCGGCATAGATATCCTCCGGCGAAAGAAGCAGCCCCGGCGCCAGCGTTTCTTCCGAAGGCACCACGACATCAAAACCCTCCGGGGAAGGCAGCTCCAGCAACTGGGTCAGGTCCAGCAGCGCCAGGGAAAGCGTACCCGCGGCCTGGACGGCCGTGGAGCGGCTTTGCGCGAGGGTCGCTTTCTGGGCAGCCACCTCCGCCCCGGAGGAACGGCCCAGCCGGGCCATCTCCTCCAGCCGGTCCACCTGCAGCGAATCGATCTCCACCTGCCTCAACGCCACGTCCAGGATTTCCTTGTCATACAGGATCTGGATATAGGCCTGGGCAACTGCAACGCGGATATCATCCCGCGCTTTCTCCAGGTCCACGGTCGCAGCAGCGAGATTGAGCTTGCTCAAGGCGATGTTGTTCCGGATCTGGAACCCTTGGAAAATCGGCACGTCCGAGCCCAGGCTGAAGCCCGTCGAAGTCGTATTGGTATTGACGTAGGTATTGTCCGCCGTCAAACCCCGGCCAAAAGAGAAATTCTGCGAAGCATTCCCGCTCAGGGACGGCAGACGCCGGGACTCGGCCGTATTGAGCTCTATTTCGCGCTGCGCGGCGTTGATCTCGTTCTGCTTGACCTTGATACTGTGGTCCAGCGCATAGTCGATGCACCTCGACAGGGTCCAAGGCCCCTCAGCCTGCGCCCAGGCAGCCCATGCGGCCAGCAGAAAAGCCGCCGTCAGAAACATCTTCTTCATACGTCGCTAGCGTTTCTTTTCTTCATAAATCTGGTTCCCACGCACCTTCTGACCGAGGCTGAGACCTTCCTTGATTTCAATATGGATCCCGTCGCTGAGGCCCGTGCGCACCGGGGTGCGGGTATATCCGTTGTCAGCCCCCCGTACGTAAACGAAGGCCGAGTCCCCGGCAAACTCCAACGCACTCTCCGGGACGGCAAGCACCTGGGCAGCCTCCTGCAGGACGATTTCCGCATTGGCACTGTAGCCCGAACGGATGGTCTGGCCGGACGGAACCTGCACCGCAGCCTTGATCTCGAACTGGTTGGAACCGTTGTTCTCCACCGCCTTCGGCGCAATGTACTCCAGCGTGGCGTCGAAACTGTAGTTCTGCAAGGCGCCGATCGTGATGATCACCGGCATTCCTTCCGACAAAGATCCGACCTCCGTCTCATCGATGTTGCCGTCAAAGATCAAGTCATTCATGTTGGCCACCGTCGCCACGGTCGTGCCCTCATTGAGCGTATTGGCCTGGATGACGGAGTTGCCCACCTTGACCGGAATATCCAGGATCAGGCCCGAAATCGTCGAACGCACCAGGGTCGAACTGCCGGTCTTGTTGGTGGATGACACACCGTCCCGGATCACCTCCAGGGCGTCCTTGGCCGCCGCCCGCTCCTCCTTGGCCTGGTTCAGCGCCTGCAACACCTTCTCATACTCGTCCGCACTCACGAGTTTCTGATCGAAGAGCACCTTTTCACGCTCATAATTGGTCTGCGCCTGCTTGAGGTTGATCTCCGAAAGCCGCAGCCGGCTCTGGGCCGAACTCAGCGAATTCATGTCCGGAATCACCTTCAACTTGGCAATCACCTCATTGGCAGCGACCTCCTGACCAGCCTCCTTGTACAGCTCCGAGATGATACCGTTGATCTGGGGCTTGATGTTGACCTCGTCACGCGGCTGGATCTTGCCGGTCACGACGGTCGTGCGACGGATATCGGTCTGGACGACTTCCAGCTCCTGATACCGAACCTCCTGGGGCCGGGACTTGCGGTACAGGAAAACAAAGGTCCCGATAAACAGCAACGCCAGCAAGGCGAGCAGAAAGTACCTGAAAAACTTCTTCATATCGTTCAATTTCTATTATTATTCATCTCTCATCGCATCCACCGGCTTGACGGCCATCGCCCGCGAGGCCGGGGCAAGACCGGCCAAGACGCCCAGGCCGGCCAGCATCGCCAAGGCACCCACGGCCGTCCAGAACCCGATCTGGAAACCGGCATCGGGCTTGAGGGCATCGGCCCCGGCGAGCAACAGCACGGAAACGACAATCCCGAACATTCCCGCCACCAGGGTCAGGGTCACGCTCTCCAGCATGATCTGCCCCAGGATATCGCGCGGCGTCGCACCGATGGCCCGGCGGATGCCGATCTCGGTCGTCCGTTCCCGCACGGTGACCATCATGATGTTGCTCACTCCGATCGCACCGGCCAGCAGCGTCCCGAGTCCGACCAGCAGGATCAGGAAATTGAGTCCCCGGAAGAGATTGTCCACCATGGAGAAGATCTGCTCCGTGTTGATCGAGAACATGGCCTGCTCGTCCGTGGGATCGAAACGGTGCTCCCGCGCAACGATCTTGCGGATCCGCTCATTGAGCGAAGACATCTTCACGCCCCCTTTGCCTGTCAGGCAGATCAGGTCTACGTTATTTCCCCGACGGAGAATCTTCTGGGCGACGGGAAGGGGGATAATCACCGCCTCATCCGCACTGCCGTTGACACTGAAGTTGCCGGTATTGAAATCCACACCCACGATCTGGTAGTAGAGCGACCCGGCCTGGATATAGATTCCGCAGGGATCCTCTCCGGAAGGGAACAGGGACTCGTAGACGCGCTTCCCGATAACGCACACTTTCCGTTCCTGCAGGACATCCACTTCATTGAGATAGCGCCCGAAACGGATCTTGGGCGACTCGACTTCCGCATAATCCGCCTTGACGCCCTTGAGCGTGCAATTGGCCGTCTTATTGTCATAGACAGCCGTCAGCCCCCAGGCACTGACCACGGGCGTGACGACATCCAGTTCCGGGACCATCAGGCGGAGCCGGTCCACATCCCGGTAGGAAAGCGTCCACCAGCGGCCTTCTTTCAGGCCCTGCCAGGGCTTGGTCGTCAATCCGCCGCGAAGGATGACCGTATTGGTGGCGAAGCCTTCGAAGTTGGCCGACAGCATGGACTTCAGTCCCTGTCCGCCACCCAGCATCGCCAGGAGCATGAACAGCCCCCAGAAGATGCCGAATCCGGTCAGCAGGGTACGGCTCTTGTTGCGCAAGAGCGTGTCCAGGATTTCCTTGAAACTGTCGCGGTCGAACTTCATATCGCTTACTCGGCCCTCAGGGCCTCAATGGGTCTAACACGCGCGGCCTTGATGGCCGGGAACAATCCGGCCACAGTGCCGGCAACGATCAGCAGGAGCGTCGCTTCCAAGGCGACATCCACGCCCACGAACGGATCCTTCAGCATCTGGACAGACTCTCCCAGCAATTCCATGCTGGACTGTCCCACGGTCTTATCCAGGACTTCGCAGGCCAGCAAGCCCAGGATCATCCCCACATAGCCGAAAAAGGCGGTGATCGTGACACTCTCCGCGAGGATCAGCTTGGTGATCTGCCAGGGATTGGCCCCGATCGCCTTCCGGACGCCGAACTCCCGGGTCCGTTCCTTGACGGTGATGAGCATGATGTTGCTCACGCCCACGATACCGCTGAGCAGCGTGAACAGGCCGATGATCCAGAGGGCGGTCCGAAGGATGCCGGTCGCTTTCTCCATCTGAAGGTTCTGCGTATAGCGGTTCCACACCCACAGCGCCGCCCGGTCTTCGGGATGCGCACGATGCCGGGTCAGGATGGCCGCCTGATAACGTTTCTGGAACTCGATGTTTTCCTGTTCGGATTCCAGACCATGGAAAGTAAAGACGATGTTCTCCAGCACGTCTCCCTTCTGGTAGATGGTACGGAGGGTCGTGAACGGGACGTAGATTTCTTCCCACATCGAATCCTCCCGCGACTTGTAAACGCCGACCACCTGGTACATCAGATTGCCGACCTTGACGTAGCGCCCCACCATTCCCTCGTAATCTTGCTTGCCGTCCAGCAGATTCTTGACATGGCTCATCGCCACGAGGGCGACTTTCTTGCTGTCGGATATGTCCTGGGGATTCAGCGAACGGCCGGCGACGATCTCGATCTTGTTCATCTCCCTATATTCGGGATAGATTCCCCGCAGGTAGCCGTCCATGGTCCGTTTCCCGTAGCCCACTTTCATCCCGTTCTGGGTCAGCGATGCGGTAACCTGGTCGATATTCTCCGAGAAAAGGCCGCTTCGGGTGACGGCCACATCCTTCTGATTCAACTGGATATAGCGCCCGCTCTTGAGCCCGTCGTAAGGCATTGAGGTGAACCAGCCGTTGATCTGCATCGTATTGACGAGGACATCCCGGCCCTGATTCATGAAAGCATTCATCAGTCCGTTGCCCGCGCCCAGCAGGACGATGATCATGAAGATCCCCCACGCGACCGAAAAACCGGTCAACGCAGTGCGCAGCTTGTTGCGGCGCAGGGACTCCAGGATTTCGACAAAAAGGTCCCGCATCACTTCATCACGGTATCGCGGCCGAATGCGGAAGAATCGTGCCGCTGGTTGAGTTCGATATCGCCGATGATCCCATCCTTGATATGGATGATCTTGTCCGTGCAGTTCGCCACCCCGCTTTCGTGGGTGACGACGATGATCGTCATTCCCTCCTCCTTGTTGAGCCGGGTCAGCAGGTCCATCACCTCCACAGAGGTCTTGGAATCAAGGGCGCCCGTAGGTTCGTCGGCCAGGATGATGCTCGGGCGCGTGATCAAGGCCCGGGCGATGGCCACGCGCTGACGCTGACCGCCCGACATCTCATTGGGATAATGCTGCGCCCAGTCCGTCAGGCCCAGTTTGTCCAGATAATCCATCGCCATTTCGTGCCGCTTCTTGCGGGCAACGCCTTGGTAAAAGAGCGGGAGTTCCACATTTTCGACCGCCGTCTTGAAAGGAATCAGGTTGAAGGACTGGAAGATGAAGCCGATCATCCGGTTGCGGTAATCGGCGGCCTGCCTTTCGCTCAGGTCCCGGATCAGACGTCCGTCGAGCCAGTATTCGCCGGAATCGTAATTGTCCAGGATACCCAGGATGTTGAGCAGGGTCGATTTGCCCGAACCGGAGGCTCCCATGATGGAGACGAACTCCCCTTTTGCGATGGAGAGATCGACCCCCTTCAGAACGTGCAGAGGCTGCCCGTTGTCATAAGTCTTGTTGACTCCTTTCAGTTCAATCAGCATGGCGCGCAGGATATAATCTCCTTTTCCTGCAAAATGCATGCAGGAAATAACAAAAACACCTGAATTACAACAGGTTTCTTACTTAATGTAAGACTGGATGATTCCTTCGATGATCTTGTAGGCCTCCATCGTCAGATGGACACCGTCCGGACTGTATTCGGCACGGATCCCGTTGGTCGGAGACTTCAAGGCATCGAAATAGTTGACATAGGTGACGCCGCGCGTCCGGGCGGCATAAGCCTCGAGCCGGGCATTGAGGTCCATGATGATCCCGGAAGGATCCTCCGTCATCAGCTTGGACCAGCCATAGCGGTTGACCGGCGTGATGGAGCAGAGCAGGACCTTGATCTTGTTGGCACGGGCCAGTTCACACATGGAGACCAGATTCTCATAGATCTTGTCCGGTGAGATCAGGCCGTTGTTGCCGGCTATGTCGTTGGTGCCCGCCATGATGGCGACATATTTCGGGTGAAGATTGATCACGTCGGAGCGGAAACGCACCAGCATATGGGCCGTGGTCTGGCCGCTGATTCCCCGGGCCTGGTAGTTGTTGTCCGTAAAGAAAGCGGCATCCCGCCACCATTGCTCCGTGATGGAATCCCCCATGAAAACGGCCTTGGGACGTACCGTGACTTTCGCGTTGTCGGCAGCATAGCGGTTGGTACAGGCCCAGTCCTGGACCGGCTCCTGGGCAAAAACGGAAAGGGCGGCAAACAAGCCCGCGGCGAACAGAATCAGTTTCTTCATGATATCAGCGTTTACAACAAAACAAAATTAACAAATAAATCCGTAAATTTGTCCATCATGGTAATCAATCAAGTATTTTTTACTCCGCAGACCAAGGTCGCCGAAATCCTGGACCGGGATCCCTCCCTGATCGACGTCTTGGACCGGCTGGGCATTCCCCTGGGATTCGGGGAAAATACCCTGGGCGAAGTGGCGTTCCTTCATGGGATGGACCCCGATACCGCCTGCCTGATCTGCAACGTCTATACCTTCGATCAATACGACCCCGACCCGGAAACGCTGGCCGCCGGCCGGATCACCGACGTCGTCAAATACCTCCGCAATTCCCACCGGACCTACTTGACCACCGAACTGGTCTGGCTGGAGCAGTCCCTCTGCAAATTGATCGCCCCTTTCAGCGACAAGCAGCAAAAGGTGATCTGGCGCTTCTTCAACGAATACAAAACCGAACTGGAGAAGCATTTTGCGTTTGAAGAAGAAAAAGTCCTCCCCTACATCCAGGACCTGCTCTTCGGCCGGGACCCCCAAGGCTTCACCATCTCCCAGTTCGCGGAGAACCACAGCAATATCGAAGAAAAACTCAGCGACCTCAAGAACCTGGTAATGAAGACCTTGCCGGCCGGCTGCGACGAAAGTTTACGCATCCAGGTGCTGCGCTTCCTGTATTATCTGCAGCACGATCTGAGATGCCACACCCTCGTGGAAGACAAGATCCTGACGCCGATGGCCTGGTACATCGAACACCCGCAGGCCGTCCGGAGCAAAGAAAAAAAGGAACCTTCGGAACGGGAAGAACTCTCCGAGCGGGAGAAGGAAATCCTCGTCAGCGTCGCGAAGGGCATGCTCAACAAAGAGATCGCCGACCAGTACAACATCTCGATCCACACCGTCATCTCGCACCGCAAGAACATCACCCGCAAGATCGGCATCAAAACCGTCGCAGGTCTGACCGTCTATGCGCTGCTCAACGGCCTGATCGACATCAACACCGTAGAATGAAGCATTCCCCACAAAGCCCGGGCATCGCCTCGGAAGTGCCGGGCGGCAGGAAGCAGATCCTGCTGCACGCCTGCTGTGCGCCCTGCTCCTCCGCGATTGTGGAATGCCTGATGCAGGGCGGCGTGGAGCCCGTGCTGTTCTATTCCAATTCCAACATCTACCCCCGGGAGGAATATGAGCACAGGCGGGACGAATGCGCGCGCTACGCCCGCCACTGGGGCATCCGGATGGTAGAAGATGAATACGACCACGAGGCCTGGAGGGCGGCGATGCAGGGCCTGGAAGAGGAACCGGAGCGGGGACAGCGCTGCCTGCGTTGTTTCCGGTACCGTCTGGCGCGGGCGGCCGCCTATGCGCAGGCGCAGGGCTACGAAGTCCTCAGCACCACCCTGGCATCCTCCCGCTGGAAGCGTCTGGACCAGGTCAACGAAGCCGGCGCGGAAGCCTGCGCTGCGCAAGCGGACGTCACCTGGTGGGATCGCAACTGGCGCAAAGGAGGCCTGCAGGAGCGCAGGAACGAGATCATCCGGGAACAGGATTTCTACAACCAGCGTTATTGCGGCTGCGAATTCAGCATGGGACACCTACACGACGATGAACAACATTGAAATAGAACGCAAGTTCCTGGTATGCGGGGACTTCAAGGCGGATGCGGTCAGCTCGACCCACATCCGCCAGGCTTACATCAACCATGCAGGCGGACGGACCGTGCGCATCCGCATCCGCGACGACAAGGCGTATCTTACGATCAAGGGGCCCAGCGTGGATGGCGGGCTGAGCCGTTTCGAATGGGAGACTGAGATCCCGGTCCCGGATGCCGAACAGCTGATGCTGCTGCGGGTCACGCCCATCGTCGATAAACGGCGGTATCTGGTCCCTTTCGGCGGCCATACCTTCGAAGTGGATGAATTCTACGGAGATAACGAAGGCCTGACACTGGCCGAAGTGGAACTCGCCAGCCCCGAAGAAGCATTTGAACGTCCGGACTGGCTGGGACAGGAAGTGACCGGCGACCGGCGCTACTACAATTCCCACCTGGCCCGGCACCCGTATAAAGAATGGGCGGAATGAGCACTTTCCTGAAAAACTACGGCGCGACCCTCGCTTTGCTGGCCGGCATCCTGCTGGGCGCCCTCTGCGGCGTCCTGTGGCCCGATGCCGCGCACGCCGTGAAGCCCGTCGGCGACCTCTTCCTCAACCTTATCTTCGTGATGATCGTCCCGCTGGTGTTTTTCAGCATAGCGGGCTCCATCTGCGGACTGCGCCGCGGCGGAATGCTGGGAAAAGTCCTGCTCAACGTACTGGCCGTATTCGTCGGCATGTCCCTGGTAGCGGCCCTGGTCGCCTGGCTGGGCGTATCGGTATACAGCCCGCTGGAAGCGGCGGACCGGGAAGGGATCCTGGGCGGACTGGCAGCGGCGGAAATGGATTCCGGGGCTGCCATCCGGCCGGTTGACGCAATCGTCAACGCACTGACCGTAAGCGATTTCTGGCTACTATTGTCCAAGGAGCATCTGCTGGCGCTGATCGTATTCGCCGCACTGTTCGGCTATGCCGTCTGCGCGGCCGGAGAAAAGGGACAGGCAATGGAACAATTCATCCATTCGGGATCCGAAGTCATGGTCCGGATGATGAGGACCGTGATGGTGGCCGCCCCCCTCGGACTGGGCTGCTATTTCGCTGACATGATCGCCTCCGTCGGATCGCAGCTACTGGGCGGCTACCTGCGGGTCTTCCTGCTGTACCTGGCCCTGACGCTGGTATATTTCTTCGTCATCAACAGCCTGTACGTCCTGGCAGCGCGCGGCCGCGAAGGGCTGAGAAGCTATTGGCAGCACATCTGGGATCCGGCAGCGACGGCCGTGGCGACGGCCAGCAGCGCAGCGACGATGCCCGTGGCCATCGGGGCGGCCCGGCGCATGGGCGTTTCCGCTCCCATCGCGGAATCCGTCATCCCGCTGGGGACCAATATCCACAAAGACGGTTCCGTCATGGGAGCCGTCTTCAAGATCGTATTCCTGATGCTGCTCTGCGCCCGTCCCACGGCGGGTCTGGGCGCGCTGGGACTCATCGTCGGCGTTGCCTTGCTGGAAGCCGTGGTGCTGGGTGCGGTCCCGGGCGGCGGAATGGCCGGCGAGATCTTCATCTGCTCCGTGCTGGGTTTCAGCCCGGAAATGGTCGGCGTCATCGTCGTGATCGGCACGATCATCGACATTCCGGCCACGCTCCTCAACGTGGGCGGCAATGTCGTCGGCGCCATCCTGGTGGACCGCCTGAGCGGTCCGAAGGAATCTTAGCGCTGCAGCGTACCCTTGAACGCCGTCGGCGAATCGCCGAATTTCAGCGAAAAACTCAATTCGTCTCCCAGGATCCGTCCGGTCAGGCCTTTCACGAGATAACGCGGGTATTCACCCCCCATCGCGAGGGGGATGACGTTGTCGCACCACAGATAGATTGCCTCAGGGTCGGTGGCCAGGGACACATCCGGGATCGTCACGTCGATCGTGACCGGCATCGCCGGGACAAACTTGATCTTCTGGATCTCGATGGACGCCGTCTTGCCGTCTTCCGACGGGAGGAACCGGACAGAGATGTTTTCGTTGTCGAAAGAGGATCCCGCATATTCTACCGTGACCGTACCGAGGTAGGTACCCAGCTCGGGCTCGAGGGGAACTTCGGGTTCGGGTTGCTTGCAGCTGGCCAGGATAGCGGCGCAGGCCAGGAAAAGAGCGATTTTTTTCATGGTTCTTATACTTTGATTGATATTCCTAAGAGGAGGGACAGCGGCTTGGAGAGGGCAATCACTGTAGTCAGCCTAGGGAATTTTTTGATTCATCGTTCCAACAAAGATAATAAATGTTGGAATTTAAAAAATAATCCGTATATTTGCAGTCCACAAACGGGGTATTAGCTCAGTTGGTAGAGCGTTTGAATGGCATTCAAAAGGTCAGCGGTTCGATTCCGCTATGCTCCACACCTAAAGCCGCTGAATTCTCAGCGGCTTGTTTTTTGTACATTTGAAATGTAGGAAGGGATTGTTAATTTTGTAGGATACGAATCTTAATTATACTTCTATGAATAAGAGTCACAAAATCTGGCTGGCCATCATTGGCATCCTGTTTATTGCACTGGGGATTATCTGCTTCTGCCGTCCGACAGGGACGCTGTTTGCCAGCGCCTGGCTGATCGGGATCTTTACCCTGGCTTCCGGCATCCTCACTTTGGTTTTCACGCTGCGGACTCAGCTTTTCCTGCCCAACAGCGGAACCCGGATGCTTTCGGCCTTACTGCAGATTTTCCTGGGCATCCTCTTCCTGGCCAATCCGGTCACGCTGACGTTGTCGCTGCCGCTGATCTTTGCCTTCTGGGTGATGATTGAGGGGATCATCCTTGCCATCAATTCTTTCGACTACAAGCGGGTCGGATATCCGTACTGGTGGAGTTTCCTGATCTTCGGCATCCTGGCCACGGCGCTCGGCATCGCAGGGCTCCGCAATCCCGCCGACGCCGGCAAGTGGCTCTCGACTTTGATCGGCCTCGGCCTTGTGATGATAGGCTGCGCCCATTTCGGAGCCCTGACCGGCATCAAACATTTCGAGAAGGCACTGGACAATGCCGGACGCACAGTTGACATCCAATAGGAACCCCAACATGAATACGAAAGAGAAATTCGTCATCACCATCAGCCGGGAAATCGGCTCCGGTGGCCACACGATCGGCTGCGAACTGGCCCGTAAACTAGGCATCCGTTTCTATGACAAAGAGCTGATCAACGAGCTGATGCAGCGGTTCAACCTGACCGCCGAGCAGATCGAGAAGCTGAAGGCCCAGAAGAAGGGCTGGCTGAGCGACTTCATCAACAAGCTGAGTCCCGCTCCGAATGCAAACCTTCTCATTGACGCCGACGGCCCTTATACCCGGTCTGGCGGGATCGAGGTGACGACGGACGACATCTACAAGGCGGAGGTGGAGATCATCAACGCACTGGCAGAAGAGTCTTCCTGCGTCTTTGCGGGACGTTCCGGATTTTTTGTCTTGAAGGATCACCCCAACAAGTTCGACATCTTCATCACAGCCCCGAAAGAAAGCCGCATCGCACGGGTCATGATCAAGCAGCGCCTGTCCAAAGAGGAAGCGCAAGACCTGGTGGAAGCGATCGACAAAAGCCGGGAGAGTTTCGTGAAACGCTATACGGGGCAGAGCCGCTATGACTTGCGCAACTATGACCTCTGCCTCGACGTGGGGGCTTTCCCCGACTTGGACAAGGCCGTCGACCATATTCTGGACATCATCCGGAGTACCGAGCATTGATCATGAACAGAGCAGAGGTCCGGACGATGATCCGGACCTCTGCTCTGTTATACATATCCCTGTCAGTCTGCCTTGAACTGGATCTGGGCACCGCCTCCGATGCGGTTGGTACCGCCGTGGGCCGGACTGGTCATTTCGGCCTTCCGGTCCAGTTTCATCGTATCGGCGACCCGGGCCCGTATCATCAGCGTAGCATAATTCGTGATAGCATCCAGATGGAAGGACTCCGTCACGGTATACACCTCGTTGGCCGCATTGGATGTGTAGGAAAGCCCGTAGGTATACGTGACATCGCGCGCCTCTGACCCATTCTGGTACGCTTCGCTGACCGTTTTGGTATTGATTCCCGTCCAGGTGGCACCCCCGTCCAGCGAATACTCCAGGGCGAAGAACTTCGGGCCGGCAGCGGAAGAGCAGGCGCCATAGCCGATCGTATAGGTGCCGGCCGGATTCTTCACGTTGGCCACCTCGAAGAGCCAGTAATCGTCTTTATACATGCCATAATGCAGCAGACGGGTACCCAGCGGGGTGTCGGTCTTGTAGGTCGGAGCACTGTTGGGTGCGTCGCCGAAGCGTACGACACTCATCTTGCCCTCGTGCGTATCGGACATCACGAACGAACCGGTCGGATTGGCGACGTGGTAATCCACATCGGCTGTCAGTTCGGCCGGGTCCTTGAAGGACCAGACGACGGGGAAGGACGCCTTGGTCACAGGCACATAATCGGACTTCTCCACCTTGATGTTGTCCAGATG
>CAMOTB010000050.1 GCA_946625485.1 uncultured Bacteroidales bacterium
GGCCGAATCCGCCGTCGACGCGGTGGTCTATGTCGAGGTCACCGTCCGCAGCCAGCAGCAATACCTCGACCCGTTCTTCCAATACTTCTTCGGACAGCCGCAGCAACGCGACCAGAAGGGGAGCGGATCCGGCGTCATCATCCGTCCCGACGGCTACATCGTGACCAACAACCATGTCGTGGAGTCCGCTTCCAAGGTGGAAGTCACGCTCAACAACAACAAGACCTACGAAGCTACCGTCATCGGAACCGATCCTGCGACCGACGTCGCCCTGCTCAAGATCGATGCCCAGGGCCTTCCGACCATCGAATTTGCGGATTCCGACCAGCTCCGCCTCGGAGAATGGGTGCTGGCCATCGGTTCCCCGCTCGGCGAGGAACTGCGTTCCACCATCACTGCCGGTATCGTCAGCGCGAAGGGCCGTTCGATGCCCAACTATGACGGCAAGTTCAAGATCGAATCCTTCATCCAGACCGATGCCGCGGTCAATCCCGGCAACTCGGGCGGCGCGCTGGTCAACAAGGCCGGCAAACTGGTCGGCATCAACACGGCCATCATCTCCACGACGGGCTCCTATACCGGTTATTCTTTCGCCGTCCCGTCCAACATCGTCAGCAAGATTGTCGGAGACCTGATCGACTTCGGTTCCGTCAAGCGTGTCATGCTCGGCGTCACCATCAGCCCCATCACGGACGAAATTGCAAAAGAGCTGAAACTTTCTTCCCAATTGGGCGTATATATTAACGAAGTTACCAAAGGCGGAACGGCGGACAAGGCGGGTCTCAAGAAGGGCGATGTCATCGTGTCCCTCGGTGGATCCGACATTACCAGCGTCGCCAACCTGCAGGAGAAAGTGAACAGCTTCCATCCCGGCGACAAGACCAGCGCCGTGGTCATCCGCGACGGCAAGCGTCAGGAGATTGAACTGACCTTCCAGACGGCTGAGGAGCGTAACGGCGAGGTGGCCGAAGACGGCAGTGTCTCTTTCTACGGTGCATCGCTTGCGGTTCCTTCCAAGGAAAAGCTGGCCCGGCTCGGCCTCAAGGGCGGTGTGGAGATTGTCTCCGTCGGCTCCGGCAAGATGCAGGACGCCGGTGCGCAGGAGGGCTTCATCATTCAGTATGTGAATGATCAGCCGGTCTCCAAGCCCCAGGATGTGATCGACCTTGCCAAGAAGAGCAAGCGCGCGATCTTCATCGAAGGCGTGACCGCGGGTGGCAGATCCGGTTACTTCGGCTTCGGCAAGGAATAAGCCCCTTGCCGGGCCGCGGCCCCGGCCACGAGATGAACATGTAATTAGATATGAGACAGTTAAAGATCACCAAGTCGATCACCAACCGCGAAAGCGCATCCCTTGACAAGTACTTGCAGGAGATCGGTCGCGAAGAGTTGGTTTCACCGGAAGAAGAAGTCGAACTGGCCCAGCGGATCCGCAAGGGCGACCAGGTCGCCCTGGACAAGCTCACGAGAGCCAACCTGCGTTTCGTCGTATCCGTGGCGAAACAGTACCAGAACCAGGGCCTCAGCCTTCCGGACCTGATCAACGAAGGCAACTTGGGTTTGATCAAAGCTGCGGAAAAGTTTGACGAAACCCGTGGATTCAAGTTCATCTCCTATGCCGTGTGGTGGATCCGTCAGTCCATCCTCCAGGCCTTGGCTGAGCAGTCTCGCATCGTGCGGCTTCCGCTCAACCAGGTCGGATCCCTGAATAAGATCAACAAGGCGCTCGGCAAGTTCGAGCAGGAGAACGAACGTCTCCCTTCCAACGACGAGCTGGCCGAAATGATCGAAGTCCCGCGGGACAAGATCGCCGACACGCTGCGCGTTTCCGGACGCCACGTTTCCGTGGATGCCCCCTTCGTGGAAGGCGAGGACAACTCCTTGCTGGACGTGCTTCCGAACGATGATTCTCCTTCGGCTGACAAGGGCCTGGTCAACGAATCCCTGAGCACGGAGATCGAGCGCGCCCTCCAGATCCTGACTCCCCGGGAGCGTGAGATCATCAAGTCTTTCTTCGGCATCGGCTGCCAGGAGATGACGCTGGAGGAGATCGGCGAACGCCTGGACCTCACCCGTGAGCGTGTCCGCCAGATCAAGGAGAAGGCGATCCGCAAACTGAAGAAGCCCAGTGCCAGCAAATTGTTGAAGACTTATCTCGGATAGGACATGACTGCAGAATCATTTATCGCGCAGAAGGCTTCCGAAGCCCTGCAATCTTTATACGGAGTGGAGGTGCAAGCCTCCACTCTGCAAGTTCAAGTGACCCGTAAGGAGTTCGAAGGAGATTATACCCTGGTGGTTTTCCCCTTGCTCCGGGTTTCCCGTTCCACGCCCGAGAATACGGGCAATGCCATCGGTTCCTGGCTGACGGCCAACGTGCCGGAGATCAGCGGGTTCAATGTCGTAAAGGGCTTTTTGAACTTGCTTCTTTCGCCCCTGTACTGGAAAGAGCAGTTCGCCGCCATCGCGGCGGATCCTTCCTACGGCCAGCTGCCGGCCACGGGCAGGAACATCATGGTGGAGTTTTCCTCTCCCAATACCAACAAGCCTTTGCATCTCGGTCACATCCGCAACAATCTTCTGGGCGCTTCAGTTTCCGACCTGCTCAAGGCGGCCGGCAACAACGTGATTAAGGCGACGCTGGTCAATGACCGCGGCGTCCACATCTGCAAGTCAATGTACGCCTGGCAGGAGCGCTTCAACGGAGCGACCCCCGAGAGCACGGGCAAAAAGGGCGACCATCTGGTCGGCGACTGCTACGTGGAATTTGCCAAGATGGAGAAGGAAGATCCTTCCGTGCTGGACAAGGTCCATGAGATGCTGGTCAAATGGGAGCAGGGCGACCCCGAGGTCCGTGCCCTGTGGGAAAAGATGAACGGATGGGTCTTTGACGGGTTTGACGAGACCTACAAGGCGCTGGGGATCTCTTTCGACAAGGTGGACTATGAGCACGACACCTATCTGCTGGGCAAGGAGCTTGTGCAGAAGGGTTTGGATATGGGCGTACTGGTCCGTGACCCGGACGGCTCCGTGTGGTGTGACCTCACGGCCGACGGCCTGGACCGCAAGATCCTCCTCCGCAGCGACGGCACTTCGGTCTATATCACCCAGGACCTGGGTACGGCGGAGCGCCGCTTCGCAGAGCATCAGCTCGATTCCCTGATCTATGTGGTCGGCAACGAGCAGAATTACCATTTCCAGGTGCTGAAACTGATCCTGGGCAAACTGGGCTTCCAGTGGGCCGACCAGATCTATCACCTGTCCTATGGCATGGTCGAGCTCCCGGAGGGCAAGATGAAATCCCGCGAAGGGACGGTTGTCGATGCCGATGACCTGATCCGGAAAATGTACGAAGAGGCCAAGGCGACATCCAACGAGTCCGGCAAACTGGACGGCCTTTCCGAAGAGGAAAAGGAGCGTCTCTATCACATGATCGGGCTGGGGGCCCTGAAGTATTTCATCATCAAGGTGGACCCCAAGAAGACGATGCTGTTCGACCCGAAGGAGTCCATTGACTTCAACGGCAATACGGGCCCCTTCATCCAATATACCCATGCCCGGATCTGCTCCATCCTGCGCAAGGCGGCGGAGCAGGGGATCCGCTACGACGTGTCTTCCATCCCGGATGACGTCGTCCTGAGTCCCAAGGAAGTGCGTCTGGTCAAGTTGCTTTCCGCGTATCCCCAGAAGGTCGCGGAGGCGGCCCAGGCCCTTTCTCCCGCGCTGATCGCCAACTATGCCTATGACCTGGCGAAGGAGTTCAACCAGTATTATCATGAGACGCCTGTCCTGAAGGAGGAGAATGCCTCCCTGCTGAAGACCAGGCTGGTCCTGATCGATACGCTTTCCTCCGTTCTCCGGAAAGGTATGGGCATCCTCGGAATCGAATTGCCGGATCGGATGTAAGCCGGCATGTCTTTCTCTCCGACAAACGAATTCTATCCCGAGCGCAAGCTTTTTCACGGCTTCGTTCCCCTGGTCATGGGGACGAAGCTGGAATTGCTTCTGGTCGGCCTCGGCGAGCCGGAAGCCCTTCGCCTTTGGGAGAACATGTGCACGGAGGTGGTCCGCCTGAATGCCTTGCTGGACCGCTTCGACCCCTTGAGCGAGATTTCCCGCCTGAATTCCGCGGCCGATTACGGACAGGTCAGCGTCCGGCCGGAGTTGCTGGATCTGATCCGGCTCTGCGAAGATTACAGGACCCGGACCCTGGGTCTGTTCGATATTACGCGAGGGACATGCGGAGAAGGCTTGCAGATCACCCCGGACGGGTCTTTTTCCCTGAACGGGGGCTCGCTTGATTTCGGCGGTTTTGCCAAGGGCTTTTTCCTGCGGGAATGTGCGCAGATGCTGCGCGAGGCAGGGGCCGGTACGGCGTACGTGGATTTCGGCGGCAGTTCGATCCTGGCCCTGGGCCATCATCCTTTCGGGGAAAGCTGGCGCGTCCGTGTGACCCATCCTTTCTCAGGCGGCATCCTGCAGGACGTAGATCTCGTCGATCAGGCCCTGTCCACTTCCGGCAACCGGCCGGGCTACAGCGGTCATGTGCTGGATCCCCGTACCGGCCGTCCGGTCGAGGTACACCGGGTCGTCACGGTCGTCGCCGATGATCCCCTGGATGCGGAAGTCCTCAGTACGGCAGCCATGGTGGCGGATGAGAAAGAACTTGATTTTTTGAAAAATAATTTCAAACTTGCACAAATCAAACGGTTTGACAGCTAATGAACTCAGATAACAATCCCCATGTGGACTTGAGCTTGCGGCGTTTCATCAAGGAACTGGGCTGCGTGGCCGGAGGTACTGCCTTGCTGGCCGCCACGCCCTGGCTGAAGTCCTGTACGCCGGAGAAACTCTCTGAAGCGACCCGTCAGAACGGCGTGGCCCGGATCGGCATCATCGGTACCGGCTCCCGGGGGCAATATCACATCCATAATCTCCTGCAGATCCCGTTCGCCCGGATCACGGCCTTGTGCGACACCTATCCGGTCAATCTGGATGCCGCTGCGGCCCTGGTTCCGGCTGCCCGTACCTATACGGATTACCGGCGCCTGCTGGAGGATCCCGAGGTTGACGGCGTCATCATCGCCACTCCGCTGGGTTCCCATGCACAGATTACCCTGGACAGCCTGTCTGCCGGCAAGCACACTTTCTGTGAGAAAGCGATGGCCCTGACCATGGACGAATGCAAGGCGGTCTATCAGGCTTATCTCAGCAGCGACCGGGCCTTGTATTATTGCATGCAGCGGATGTACGATCCGAAGTATGTCAAGGCTTTCCAGCTGATCCGGAACGGCCTGATCGGGGATGTCGTCGGGATGCGCTGCCACTGGTTCCGCAATGCGGACTGGCGCCGCCCCGTCCCGTCTCCCGAGCTGGAGCGGCAGATCAACTGGCGGCTCTACCGCGAGCATTCGGCGGGCCTGATGACGGAACTGGCGTCTCACCAGTTGGAAGTCTGTACCATCGTGACCGGCAAGATGCCTACGCAGGTCGCGGGCTTCGGCGATATCGTTTACTGGAAAGACGGACGTGAGGTGTATGACTCCGTCAGCCTGACCTACCGCTTCGAAGACGGACGCAATATCGCCTATGAGTCCTTGATCTCCAATAAGTACAATGGCATGGAGGAGCAGATCCTCGGCCACCTGGGGACCATGGACCTGTCCAAGGGCATTTATTACTTCGAAGAGGACGATACCACTTTCGGCGTACGCCGGCTCCTGGATCAGCTGCGCAACGGCGTCTTTGCGGCCGTCCCTACCGCCGGACCCAGTTGGCGTCCGGAGCTGCGGGAAAGCCATGTCCCCCATGCCGTGATGGAGCGCTCTGCCGGCTTCGTCAGCGGGGAGAGCATGATCGGCGCGGATAATGACGGCTCGAAGGATATCGTGGAGGCTTTCTGCCAGTCTTGCCTTACGGGCGAGAAGGCGGAGAATGTCGTCGAAGAGGCCTATTGCGCCACGATCCTTTGCCTGATGGGCAACCAGGCCATGGATGAGAAACGGGTGGTCGTCCTCCCGGATGCGTACAAGATCCCTTACATGAAGTTCTAGTCATGAAAGATATCGTCATTTCTCCCAAGGTGATCCGGCGGGAACTGTGGATCCTGCTGGGGTGTTTCGTCTTCGCGGTCCTCTTTGACCTGTTTGCCATCATCAAGTATGACAGGCCGTTGACGGAATTGGTGGCAACCATCGGATACGAACTGACCATCATGGTCGTCGTGTACCTGATCCTGGCGCTCGTGCGGATCCTCGTCTTCCTCATTCTGCGTTTATTGAAGAGATAAATGTAAGTTTTTCTTGAAAAAGCGCGCCAGCTATTTCACAATCCGAAAAAATGGACTATTATTGCGGCACCAAACTGAACTGAAAATGGAACATCGTACGAAAAGACATGTCGTCAGCTATGAGAAAATGTCCGAAGAGGTAGCTGCCGAATTTGCCAACAAATATCCCAACGGTTTCAACGATTATCTGCCTGACCTGACCAAGTACACCAAGCCGGACGGTACGCCGTTCTATGCCGTGACGATCGAGTTGGGGGATGATATCTACCTGGTCAAGATCCAGATCAAGACAGACGACCTGGACGACGTGGAGAAGTGGCTCGAGGGAGAGGAGGATGCCGAAAACGAACAGGTGGCCGGAACCTCCGGAGGCACGGATGCCGGCGACAATACGCTGCCCGATGACAACATCTCCCAGTATGGAGGTGATGACGAAGGAGCCGAAGCTTAGCGAGATACATTTTTTTGCGGAGGTCAGGCCTGGTCCTGACCTTTTTTCGTATATTTGCGTTTGATGTCTGGACAGGTGGACAAGTGGCTGAAAGCCCCGTTGAAAGCGCTTTCCGAGCGCAACCAGATTCTGATCCTTTCCTTGCTGGTCGGAGTCTGCTCGGGTCTGGCTGCCGTCATCCTTCTGAAACTGATCGACTGGATACGCTCCCTGACTGCGCATCTGTCCGGCGGTGGGGGCTATGACTGGCAGAACCTGGTTACGCCGGGTATCGGCATGCTGATTTCCCTGCTGCTGGTCAAGTATGTCATCCGCGACCCGATCGGGCACGGGGTGACGCGCGTGCTGGTTGCCATTTCCAAGAATGAATCCCGGATCAAGCCCCACAACATGTGGTCTTCGGTCCTGACCAGTTCCATCACGATCGGCATGGGCGGCTCGGTCGGTGCCGAGGCGCCGATTGTCTATACGGGCGCTGCGATCGGGTCCAATTTCGCCCGTTTCCTGGGCATGTCCTACAAGAACATGACCGTCCTGCTGGGCTGTGGGGCGGCCGGGGCTGTCGCCGGGATCTTCAAGGCCCCGCTGGCGGGCGTCCTCTTCACGCTGGAGGTGCTGATGTTCAACATGTCGATGTCCTCGATGGTCCCCCTGCTGATCTCCAGTGTCTCGGCGACGGTGATCTCGTACGTGTTCATGGGACATTCTTTCCCGTTCCAGTGCACGCTCGTTCCTTTCTCCATGGCCAATATCCCGTTCTACATCCTGCTGGGGGTCTTCGGCGGCCTGTGCTCCGTCTATTTCCTCCGGACGACGCTCTGGCTGGAGGACAAGGTGGCCAAGATGGACAAAGTCTATATGCGCTGGTTCCTTTGCGCGCTGGGGCTGGGCCTGCTGATTTTCCTGTTTCCCCAGTTCTATGGGGAAGGTTACGGGTCCCTGGGCGTGCTGCTCAACGGCGGTGATATTGCCGCAGACACGAACACGGTACTGGGATTCATGCTGAAGTCTCCCTGGGGCGTTCCGTTCTTCTTCCTGCTGGTGATGCTGCTGAAGGTTTTTGCCATGGCGCTGACCAATGCCGGAGGGGGCGTGGGAGGGACCTTCGGTCCGACGCTCTTCGTCGGTGCCATTGCGGGATTCCTGCTGGCACGCACGCTCAACCTGGTTCTTGCCGGGAGCGGCCTGTCGGTGCCGGAACAGAATTTCGTCCTGGTCGGCATGGCTGCCCTGATGGCCGGCGTGATGCAGGCGCCCTTGACGGCCATCTTCCTGATCGCCGAGATTTCCGGCGGGTATGACCTGTTCCTTCCGTTGATCATCGCCTCGACCCTGTCTTTCGGTACGACGCGCCTGTTCGAGAAGTATTCCATCTACTCGAAGCGCATCGCGAAGAAGGGAGAGCTGCTGACCCACGACAACGACCAGGCAGTCCTGACTCTGATGAAGACTTCCGACCTGATACGGGACAAATATCCCCGCGTAAAAGCGGATGCCACGCTGCGCGAAATCCTGCCTGTGATCGCAGGCGGTTCGGCAGCCGTTTTTCCGGTCGTGGATGACCAGGATCACTTCCAGGGCCTGCTGGACATGGACAATATCCGGAAGGTCATCTTCCGGAGCGAGTTGTATGACACGACCCATGTGTACAACCTGATGGAACAGCCTCGCGCCTTCATTCATGAAGACGAGCCGATGGACAGCGTCATGCGCAAGTTTGAGGTCACGGAAGCCTGGCGCCTGCCGGTCATTACCGCAGACCGCCGCTATCTGGGATTTATCTCCAAGTCCCGGATGCTTTCCGCCTATCGCGAAGAACTGAAACTCATTTCCCAGGATTGATTGGATATGAAAGAATTGTATGTCAAGCATATCGCGGCGCTCTTGTCCGTGAAAGACTGGCAGGTCGAGAACTGCGCCCAGATGTTCGAAGACGGGGATACCATTCCCTTCATCAGCCGCTACCGCAAGGAGCGGACCGGCGGGATGGATGATGCGTCCGTGGCTGAGGTAAAGCACTGGGTGGATGTGTTCGCCGAGATGGATAAACGCAAGACAACGATCCTCGAGACGATCGCAAGCCAGGGAAAGCTGACGGATGCGTTGCGCGATGAGATTGAGAACTGCGTACAGGCCGCCCATCTGGAGGACCTGTACCTGCCTTACCGTCCGAAACGGCGCACGCGTGCGACTGTGGCCCGCGAGGCGGGGCTGGAGCCGCTGGCAGACAAGAGCTACGAAGTCCGGATCAGCGATCCGGAGTCGGAAGCCGCCAAGTTCCTGTCCGACCGGGTGGACTCCGTCGAATCGGCGCTCTCCGGCGCCCGTGACATCATTGCGGAGCGGCTCAGCGAGACGGCCTCGGTCCGGGATACCCTTCGCGGCATCTTCCGGACGCGGCGGGTGGTTTCCAAGGCGGCCAAGTCGGCCCAGGATAATCCGGAAGCTGCCAAATACCGCTCTTATTTCAGCTTCTCTATGCCGTTGGAGCGGATTCCCTCACACAACCTCCTGGCCATGCTCCGGGCGCAGAACGAAGGATTCCTGTCCGTCAGCATCGACGCCGATCCGGAGCGTTGTGCCAAGAAGATGTATTATGATTTCTGTCAGGAACACCGTTATCCGGGTCCGGCTCTTGCCGCCCAGATTCAGGAAGCTGTTTCGGATGCGTATAAGCGCCTGCTGGAGCCTTCGATCAGCAACGAGATCCTGAAAGAAGCCAAGCAGAAGGCGGATATCGAGTCCATCCGTGTCTTCGGTGAGAACCTGCGCCAGCTCCTGCTGGCCAGTCCCGTCGGACAGAAACGCACGCTGGCGATAGATCCCGGTTTCCGGAACGGCTGTAAACTGGCTGTCCTGGACGAGCGTGGAGACCTGCTCTACCATACGATCATCTTCCCGCATCCGCCGCAGAATGAGAAAGTCAAGTCCCTGATGGCCGTGTCCGACATCCTGGAAAAATACAAGGTCGAGGCGGTCGCGATCGGCAATGGAACGGCTTCCCGGGAAACGGAGGATTTCATGAAAAAGGTCCAGCTTCCGGAAGGCTGTCGCGTATGGACGGTCAGTGAGGACGGGGCTTCGATCTATTCTGCTTCCGAAGTCGCCCGTGCGGAGTTTCCGAATGAAGATGTCACTGTCCGGGGTGCCGTATCCATCGGACGCCGCCTGATGGACCCGCTCTCCGAACTGGTCAAGATCGATCCCAAGTCGTTGGGAATCGGGCAGTACCAGCATGACGTGGACCAGGCGCTGCTGAAAGAGAAACTGGACAATACGGTCGAATACTGCGTCAACAGCGTGGGTGTCAATGTCAATACGGCCAGCCCCTGGTTGTTGCGTTATGTCGCAGGCATCGGCCCCGTCCTGGCGGAGAATATCGTGTCCTATCGCAAGTCTGCCGGGGCTTTCCGCTCGCGGGAGGAGCTCAAGAAGGTGCCGCGTCTGGGCGAAAAGGCTTTCCGTCAGTGCGCCGGTTTCCTGCGGATTCCGGACGCTGCCAACCCGCTGGACAACAGCGCTGTACATCCCGAGGCCTACCATATCGTGGACCGGATGGCCAAGGCTCTGGGCGTCCGTACCGCCGAACTGGTCGGCAATGCGGATCTGTGCAGCCGGATCGAAGCTTCGGACTTCGTGGAAGAGGCCTTCGGCTTGCCGACGATCCACGATATCCTGAAAGAACTGGCCAAGCCCGGACGTGATCCGCGTGAGGAGGCTTCCGCCTTTGAGTTTGCGCAGGACGTCCGTTCGATTGAAGACCTGACTCCCGGGATGGAACTGCCGGGTATCGTGACCAACATCACCAATTTCGGCGCCTTTGTCGATATCGGCCTTCACGAGAACGGATTGATCCATGCTTCCAAGATGGGTGTACGCGGCATGGCAGACCCTTCCAAGGTCCTGAAACTTCACCAGCAGGTCAAGGTGGAAGTCCTGTCCGTCGACCTGGACAGGAACCGGATTTCCCTCCGCCTCGTCAGATAGAGGCTCAGGCTTTCTTGTTGAACTTGCGGAAACGGAGTTTGATCACGCCCCAGAACGCTTCTCCGAAAATACTGCTGGACATCTTGGAGGTGCCGAGCTGGCGGTTGACAAAGATGACCGGCACTTCGGCGATCTTGAACCCCAGTTTGTGGGCCGTATATTTGGTCTCGATCTGGAATCCGTAGCCTTTCATACGTATTCCGTCCAGGTCCATGGCGCGCAGGACGTCTGCGCGATAGCACATGAATCCGGCTGTCGTGTCGTAGATCTTGACGCCCAGGATGGTGCGCACATAAACAGAGGCGAAATAGGACATCAGGATCCGGCCGATCGGCCAGTTGACGACGCTGATGCCGTTGCTGTAGCGGGAACCGATCGCCACAGAGGCTCCGCCTTCGGCACAGGCTGCGTAGAGGCGGGGGAGGTCGTCCGGGTTGTGGGAGAAGTCGGCATCCATCTCAAAGATATAGTCGTATCCATGCTCCAGGGACCATTTGAAGCCGGCGATGTAAGCCGTTCCCAGTCCTTGCTTTCCGCTCCGTTCCACCATGTGGAGCCGTTCCGGGAACTCGGCCTGCAGCCCCTTGACAATAGCCGCCGTCCCATCCGGGGAACCGTCCTCGATGACGAGGATGTGGTATTCTCCATCCAGGGAAAACACTTTGCGGATGATCGCTTCGATGTTTTCCTTTTCGTTGTATGTGGGAATGATGACGACTTTTTTGTCCATAAGGTGTTCTCGTTTTGTGTCCTACAAATATATCAAAGAATTGTTAAATTTGTACGTTTCAAATCATGATAATTTATGAACCGTATAGACTGTTTTATTCCGGATCCGGGCAGTGCGGCGATGCTGGGCAGGGAAATTGAGGTCCGATCCGTCTTTGAGGTAGATTTCGCTTCACTCCGTTCCACGGCCGCCATCCGCAGGATCGCGTCCCTGACGGATGCCGAGTTTACGCTGATCAGTACGAAGGCCAGCTCCTTGCGTCTGGTTGCGTTTGCGTTGGAGCGGATGCTGCAGGTTGCCGACGATACCGGGGCGGATCTGCTGTATGCAGATCATTTCGCCGTTTCCGATGGGAAGGAGTCCCAGGTTCCCGTGATCGATTGCCAGAAGGGGAGTCTGCGGGATGATTTTGATTTCGGATCCCTGCTGCTCTACCGGACGGCTGCGTTGCGGCGTGCCGTGTCCCGGATGACGGAGAGCTATCAATATGCCGGCTTGTACGACTTGCGCCTCAAGGTGCAGGCTGAGGGCCGGGTGGAGCATGTCCCGGAATACTTATATTATGAGGTAGAGACGGACCTCCGCAAGTCAGGCGAGAAGTTGTTTGATTATGTGGATCCGAAGAACCGTGCGGTCCAGATCGAAATGGAGCAGGCTTGTACGGCGCATCTGAAGGCGATCGGCGGTTATCTGGCGCCCCGGTTCAAGGATGTCGATCTCACGGAAGGGGAGTTCGAGTATGAGGCTTCCGTCGTCATCCCCTGCCGCAACCGGGTCAAGACGATCGGAGACGCCATCCGGTCTGCGTTGAGCCAGGAGACGGATTTCCGGTACAATGTCATCGTGGTGGATGACAATTCCACGGACGGCACTGTGGAGGTGATCCGCAGCTTCCTGTCTGATCCGCGCCTGATCTATATCGCCCAGGATCCCTCCTGGCATGCGATCGGGGGCAACTGGAATGCCGCCGTCCATCATCCCGGTTGCGGACGTTTCGCGCTCCAGCTGGACTCGGACGATACGTATTCCGATGCCCATACGGTCCAGCGCTTTGTCGATGCATTCCGGGAGCAGGGGTGCGCGATGGTGGTCGGTACGTACCAGATGACGGATTTCGAGGGTCATCCCTTGCCCCCGGGCGTCATCGATCATCGTGAGTGGACGGAAGACAACGGTCGCAACAATGCGCTTCGCGTCAACGGACTGGGAGCGCCGCGCGGGTTCTGGACGCCGCTGCTGCGTCGTCTCAACTTCCCGACGACCAAGTATGGGGAGGACTATGCGGTAGGGCTGAGGATCAGCCGTGAGTACCGGATCGGCCGTATTTATGAGGTGATGTACAATTGCCGGCGCTGGGAAGGAAATTCGGATGCGGCCCTGCCCGTCGAAAAGGTGAATGCCAATAACCTTTATAAGGATCGGATCCGTACTTGGGAGCTCGAAGCGCGTATTGCGCTCAACAGGAGTGAATTAGCCTGAAAATCCCTTTTCTGGCCGTTTGGGTCACGTTAAATTTTTCGAAAAATTTTCAAGAAAAATTTGGTGGTTCAAATTTTATTCGTACCTTTGCAATCCCGTTTGACAACAACGGGACTTTTGCTACAGAAATGTTGCAAAATTTTTTTACGCCAAAGTTGAAGGCGTGAAGCTTTGAAAGATCATTGAAAAGACTGAAGGAAAGTACAAGCAAGTACCGAACTGGGGTAGC
>CAMOTB010000051.1 GCA_946625485.1 uncultured Bacteroidales bacterium
GCTCCTCGCCGTCGACGCCCTGCAGCGTGACCCGATGATCGGCCAGCGCTGCGAGTATTTCCCCGCCTACGAGATCGTGCTGGACGAACTGCGGGACTACCGCTTCTACGCGGAAGACATGGTCCACCCGACGACGCAGGCTGCGGATTACATCTGGGAGCGTTTCCTGGTTTTCGCCGTCCCGGGGGAATACCGGAGCCGGATCACAGAAGCGGGAAAGGCCTGGCGCGCGTCGCAGCACAGGCCCATGCATGAAAAGGCTTGATTAGCGCCGGCCGCGCAGCTGGGCGGCCAGTTTGCCGGTGACGGCGGATTTCATCATCTTGCGGGTGCCCTCGAACTGCTTGAGCAGGCGGTTGACTTCCGGAAGCGAAGTGCCGGAGCCGTCGGCGATGCGCTTGCGGCGGGAGCCGTTGATGATCTCGGGATGCGCCTTTTCATAAGGCGTCATGGACTGGATGATGGCCTCCGTCGTCTTGAAGGCATCATCGGGAATGTCCACGTCCTTGAGCGCCTTGCCCATGCCGGGGATCATCGAGGCGAGATCCTTGACGTTGCCCATCTTCTTGACCTGTTGGATCTGCTGGAAGAAATCATCGAGGGTGAACTGGTCCTTCGCCAGCTTTTTCTTGAGCTCGCGGGCCTGCTTCTCGTCAAACTGCTCCTGCGCCTTCTCGACGAGGGAGACGACGTCACCCATGCCCAGGATACGGTCTGCGATGCGCTTGGGATGGAAGACATCCAGCGCCTCCATCTTTTCGCCGGTAGAGACGAACTTGATCGGCTTGCCGACCACGGCCTTGATCGAGAGCGCCGCACCGCCGCGGGTATCGCCGTCCATCTTCGTGAGGACGACGCCGTCGAAATCGATCGCCTCATTGAAGGCCTTGGAGGTCTCCACGGCATCCTGACCGGTCATCGCATCCACGACGAAGAGCGTCTCCGTCGGATTGACAGCCTTGTGCAGGGCGGAGATCTCGTCCATCAGCTGCTGGTCCACCGCGAGGCGGCCTGCCGTATCGACGATCACGACGCTGTAGCCTTCCCGCTTGGCCTGGGCGATGGCTGCCGTAGCCACCTTGATAGGGTCGGACTCCCCTTCCATGGAGAAGACCGGCACGCCGATCTGCTCGCCGAGGGTCTTGAGCTGATCGATGGCAGCAGGACGGAAGGTATCGCACGCAGCCAGCAGGACCCGCATTCCGCGCTTGCTCTTGACATGAAGGGCCAGCTTGCCGGAAAAGGTCGTCTTACCGGAACCGTTCAGACCGGCCACCAGCACGACGGCGGGACTCCCCTTGAGGTTGATCTCCTGCGCGTCGCTGCCCATGAACTCGGCCAGCTCGTCATGGACGATCTTGACCATCATCTGCTGGGGCTTGACCGCCGTCAGCACGTTCTGGCCGATCGCCTTGACCTTGACCCGGTCGCAGAACTCCTTCGCCACCTTGTAGCTGACATCGGCTTCCAGCAGCGCCCTGCGGATGTCCTTGAGGGTCTCGGCGATGTTGATATCGGTGATTTTGCCTTCACCTTTCAGTATCTTGAAAGACCTTTCCAGTCTCTCGGTCAAATTCTCAAACATAGTATCTGTGCAATAATTGGGGCAAAGTTAAGAAAAATTCGTTATTTTCGCTGAAAACAAAGTACCCGGGATGAGAATCGGAATTATTGGCGCCGGCCACATCGCCGGCAAAGTATCCAAGACACTTGCGCAGATGGACGAGGTCCGCTGCTACGCCGTCGCAGCGCGGGAGCTCTGGCGTGCGGCCGCCTTCGCCGGCGAGAACGGCTTCGAGAAGTCCTACGGCTCCTACGAAGCCCTGGTCCGCGACCCGGAAGTGGAGCTGGTCTATGTCGCCACGCCCCACTCTTTCCATTACCCGCATGTCAAGCTGGCCCTGGAGCACGGCAAACACGTCCTCTGTGAGAAATCCTTCATGTTGAACGCGCGCGAGGCCGAAGAACTCACCACCCTGGCCCGGCAGAAGGGCCTGCTCCTTGCCGAAGCCATCTGGACCCGCTACATGCCCTTTTCCAAGACGATCAAGGAGGTCGTCGACAGCGGCGTGATCGGCAACGCACGGATGCTTTCGGCCAATCTGGGCTATCCCGTCGACTGGAAGGAGCGGCTCGTCAAGCCCGAGCTCGGCGGCGGCGCCCTGCTGGACCTCGGCGTCTATTGCCTCAACTTCGCGCTGATGTATTTCGGTTCCGACATCGCCGACATCCGCACCGCCTGCGTCAAAGGCGAGTCCGGCGTGGACATGCAGGAAACGGTCGCCTTGATCTACCGCGACGGACGCATCGCCAACCTCCACGCCACGGCCTTATGCGCGACGGACCGCCAGGGCGTCATCGGCGGAGACAAGGGATTCCTCGTCGTGGACAACATCAACAATCCGACCTCCGCCACGGCCTGGGACCGCTACGGCACACAACTCGGCCACTGGGAGGCGCCCGCACGCATCTCCGGCTTCGAATACGAGTTCCTCGCCTGCAAGGAGGCCATCGAAGCGGGCCGCTGCGAACCCGCCGACATGCCCCATAGCGAAACGTTGAAAGTCATGCGCCTGATGGACGCCTTGCGCGCCCAGTGGGGCGTGCGTTTCCCGGGAGAATCCATCTGAACAATAGTATGCCGATCATGAATAAACGTTATCTATTGTTTACCATCCTTTTCGTCCTTCCCGGCATCAGGCCGGCATGGAGCCAGGATCTTTCATTCCGGGAAGACGGAAGCTTCAAGATTGTCCAATTTACCGACATGCACTTGCGGAGTTCCCTTCCCCAGGAAGCGGACGCCGTGTATGCAGGCATGCAGAGAGTCATCCAGGAAGAACAGCCGGACATGATCATCCTCACGGGTGACAACATCACCTGCACGCCGGCAGGACCGGAATTCCGCAGGCTGATCCGTTTCCTGGACGGGTCCCATACCCCCTGGTGTGCCTTGTTCGGCAACCACGACGAGCAGCAGGATCTCTCTCGTCCCGAGATGTCCGCGCTCTATGCGGCCGGAAAGCATTCGCTCAACCGATTGAAGGATGACGGTGAACTGGCAGACCAGGAACTCCCGATCACCGGCAGGGACGGACAGCCCGCTTTCTACCTGTATGTCATGGACTCTCACAGTTATTCGACCCTCCTTGGGGAAGAGTGTTATGACTGGTTCAAAGACGACCAGATCCAATGGCTGAAACAATGCTGCCGGGCGCGGACCGGTGAGGACGGCACGGTCCTCCCTGCACTGGCCTTTTTCCACATCCCGCTCTGCGAATATGAGACGGCCTGGGACAAAGCACGGTACAAAACCGGCATCCGCGGCGAGAATGTCTGTGCCGGAGGACTGAACAGCGGGATGTTCGCCGCCATGCGTGAAAGCGGCAGCATCATCGGCACCGCCGTCGGGCATGACCATGACAATGACTATCTCGCCGTACTGCAGGGTATCGCCCTGTGCTACGGACGCTTCTCGGGCGGCGGCTCCGTCTACAACCATCTTCCGCCCGGCGCGCGGGTCATTAAACTGCGGGAAGGGGTACGCGGCTTCGAGACCTGGATCCGCGAATACGCGGGACGGGTCGTGCGCCATACCTTCTTCGATGGGGAAAAACTGCAGGACGCCCCGCGTGACAGGAGTCTCCCCTATGGATCCTGGACCTTTATACCCATGCCTTGATAATGGACCTACCAGATTTCATATCTGCCCAGTATGCACGTGCTTTCCGTTTCGTCTGCTCCTATGTAGTGGACGAGACGGCTGCGGAAGATATCGTCGCCGACGGGTTGATGTCTTTCTGGAAAAACCGGGAATGTATCCAGGAAGGGGCAGAATGCTCCTTTCTCTTCACGATCCTCCGCAACAAAGCCCTGGACTATCTCCGGAAGGAGCGGTCCCACAGGATGGTGTCACTCTCGCAGGACACGCCGGAGTCGCAGGATTTGGATTTGAGGATCAGTTCCCTGAATGAGACGACCCCGGACAAGGTGATCTCCAAAGAGATCAAGGCCATTTTTCGGGAGACTCTGGAGCAGATGCCGGAACGCACCCGGCAGATTTTCCTGACCCACCGGGATGGGAACAAGACTTACGAAGAAATCGCCGCCATGTACAGCATGACGGAGAAAGGCGTCGAATACCATGTCAGCAAGGCGCTGAAAATGTTGCGAACGACGCTGAAAGACTATTTTCCGTCTTTTCTGTTCTTTTACGGATAGTTTTCTCCTATCCTACTAGGGAGCAGCGGTTTTGTTTCGTTTTAAAGATAGTCGACAAAACCGCAAAATGAACACTGAAACTTTACAACGCTACATCGCGGGAGGGCTTTCCCGTGAGGAACGCAATGTCGTAGCCGACTGGATCTGCGAAGACGCAGAACATCTGAAAGAGTACAAGGCTCTACGGCATCTTTATGATATCAGCCTGTGGAACGCCTCCGGACAAAGCCGCAAGGCACGCCCAAGGAAAAGCGCACACCGAGTCTGGCTGGCAGCCGCATCCATCGCCCTGCTTGTGGCATGCGGAATCGGGTTTAAGGCCCACAGTCAGCACAACACCTGCCCTCCCCTGGCCCCGACTTCTGTCACGGTCCCTCCGGGCAAAGATTTGAAACTTGACCTGGCCGACGGAAGCCAGGTGCAACTCAACGCCGGAAGCCGGCTCCAGTTCTGCTCCGACAAGAACGGACGCCGGGTCCGCCTGGACGGGGAAGGTTATTTCATCATCGCCACTGACCCGAAAAGCCCCTTCATCGTGGAAACATTCGGACATTCGGTCAAGGTGACCGGTACCGAATTCAACGTGAAAGCAAGGGAAGACGACAGGCTATGGGAAGTAGCCCTCGTCAAGGGTTCCGTGTCCATCCTCAACACCGAGGGCAAAGTAGTGACTAATCTCACGCCCGGCAAGAAAATCGCCTTGACAGGCAACAGTCTCATCGTCTCCAAACTGGACGGGAAAGAACTCCTCTGGAAAGACAACATCCTGTCTTTCGACAACCTGACACTGGACGAAATCCTGAACCGCATCTCTGAATTCTACGGTATCCGGTTCGATAGTTCGGCTCTGCGCTGCGGGCAAAAACGCTACACGGGCAAATTCAGGACTCAATGGGGCTACGAGCATATCCTCAAATCCCTGCAGATGATCAACGAGGACTTTTCATACAGCACACCCGAAGACGACGAATGTGACGTGGTCCGCATTTACTAAGACCCAGTCATCACTGACTCTTGGGGAAACGTAGCTGCCCCGTTGGCGATAACCGTACAAGTGAAAAAAGAACAAATCCAAGCTGTCATATAATCATGCAGACCCGAAGAGAATTTCTAAAAACCAGTTTGCTGGGCACAGGAGGCCTGGTACTGGGCGGCCTGTCCATCGACTCAGCATTATATGCCAAGTCGAAAAAGGCAAATGACAATGTCAAAGTTGGTATCATCGGCTTCTCGGACCGCTGCCGCGGTTCCTTGATTCCCGCATTCATGAGCCACGCCGAAGAACTCGGTTTCGAGATCGTCGCTGTGTCCGACATCTGGAAACGCCGGCGCGAAGAGGCAGCAGCGTATTTTCGTAATAACTACAACAAGGAAGTGAAATTGTTCCGCAACAACGAGGAGCTCTATGAGTCCGGAATGTGCGATGCGGTCATCATTTCCACGGCAGATTTCCAGCATGCCACGCACCTCGTCGAAGCAGTCAAGGCCGGCTGCGACGCCTATTGTGAGAAACCGTTTGCCGAAACGATGGCAGATGCCCGTTGGGCCCTCAAGGCCGCAAAGGAGTCGAAATGCATTATCCAAATCGGTTCCCAGCGCCGTTCTGGGCCCAATTACCAAGCGGCTTATGACTATATAAAATCCGGCAAGTTCGGCCCGATCGTGATGGTCGAGATGAGTTGGAATGTCAACCAGCCCGGCCGCTGGCGCCGTCCCGCTCTGGTGGCGGAGTGCCGCGAGGAGGATACCGACTGGAAGCGCTTCCTGTGCAACCGGCCCCATGAACCGTGGGATCCGCGCAAGTATCTGGAGTACAGGCTGTTCTGGCCATATTCGTCCGGTATCCCGGGACAGTGGATGTCCCACCAGATCGATACGGTCCATTGGTTTACAGGTCTGAGTCATCCGCGCAGCGTCGCGGCCAACGGCGGCATTTATCTCTGGAAGGACGGACGCCGCAACTACGACACCCTTACGGCTGTCATGGACTATGGTCCGGAAGGGACCGACGAAGGTTTCCAGGTTCTGTACACCTCCCGTTTCACCAATTCTGCAGGCGGCGTGAAGGAGTTGTATTTCTCCAACGGCGGGACACTCAATCTTGACACCAATGAGGTGACTTCAATCGGTGGTATGAAGGCGAAAGATGCGGCTGCGATGGGCATGGAGCCCAACTTGCTCGAAACCTTTAAACTTCCTACCATCCAGGTTGCGACGGCGGCCAACACCGGCAGCGATCCAATAACAAGCCTGCACATGCGCAACTGGATGGAGTGCGTGCGGAGCCGAAAGGAGACGAATGCCCCTGTGCAGGCGGGCTATAATCATTCGATCGCAACGATGATGACCAACGCTGCCGTCCGCAGCGGAGAGAAAGTCACTTTTGATGAGAAGAGGCAGGAGATCCTTGCAGCCGGAAAGGTTTTTGAGCCGTTCCAATACATTTGAAATGAAGCTGATTTCATCAACATCCAATAACACTTAAAACTCCTTGTTATTAACCTAAAAAACTTACTCAAATGCACATCAAGAAATGGATATGCGCCGTGGCAGTCCTATTGTTGTCACTGACCGTCTGGGCCCAGAATGTGTCCAAAAAGAACGTGACAATCAATGGCCAAGTCACGGTAGCCAATCTCATCAAAGAGATTGAAAACCAAACCGGTTTTCTGCTAGTTTACAGTGAGAAGGCGGTAGATCTCTCCCGTTCGGTCAACGTTCGGGCGAACGATGAGCCTGCCCTCTCCGTCATTGAAAAGGCCTTAGCCGGTACGGGCATCGTCCCGAAGGTTGAAGGCAACACCATCGTACTCTCCGAAATTAAGAACGCTGGAGATGAAAAACACCGAATCCAGGGAACGATTCTGGACGCCAACGGAGATCCCGTCGTTGGCGCTAACATCTTGGTCAAGGGTACCCGAGAAGGGACGTTCACAGATGTTGACGGACACTTTGAGATGAATGCGCCTGCCAATGCCGTTCTCGTGTGTTCCTCCATCGGCTACGAGACCCTCGAAGTTCCCGTCGGCGGCCGCAGGCAATTCAACCTGACACTCGCGGGCGACACCAAGTTCCTAGACGATGTCATCGTTATCGGTTACGGTACAGCGAAAAAACGCGACTACATCGGCTCGGTCAGCACCGTTAAAGCCGAGGACATCCAGCGGGTAGTCCCCACTTCCATGGAATCTGCCCTTCAGGGTATGGCTACCGGTGTCCAGGTCAATTCCGGGGTCGGCGTGCCAGGAGCGCCCCAGCAGATCAAAGTCCGCGGTGTCAGCTCCATTTCTTCAGGCACCGATCCTCTTTGGATTATCGATGGCATCCCGATCGAGAGCGGCACAATGGACACATCGTACGACGGCGAAACGAATCAGAGCATCCTCGGCATGTTCAACCCCGGTGACATTGAAACCATCCAGATTCTCAAGGATGCTGCCGCCACGGCTATTTACGGTTCCCGCGGTTCCAACGGCGTCATCTTAGTGACTACGAAATCCGGCCAGAAAGGGTCTCTCCGGGTCAATGTGGATGTGAAGGGAGGAATCTCCCAGTGGGCACACCCGAACATCGGCCTGGTCAACACGGAAGAGTGGATGAAAATCGCCAACACCGCGATGCAGAACACCTATAATGTACCCTTTGACGTCAGCACCACCTATAGCCAGTTGCCAGAAATTGTTGATGTTGCTTCCACGGCGGAAGCTGCAAAGGTCAACACCGACTGGGTCAAGGAGATTTCCAGGCTTGGAAACTTCTACGAAACCAACGTCTCCTTAAGCCAAGGTACGGAACGATTTACTTCCTACACTTCACTCAAGTACCGGAAAGATAACGGTAACCTGAAATGGAACGATCTGGAGTCCTTCTCCGCCAATACAAAGTTGAACTGGAAGCTCACAGGTTGGCTGGACGTTAGCTACCGTCTTGCCGCTACTTATACGCGTAACAACCGCATCAAGTCAGGCGACGGCACAAACGGACCTGGCGGCTGGGGTCAGATCAACACCAATGCCCTTCCCTGGTATGCGGTTTACAACGCCAAAGGGGAGTATTGGAACCCGAAATCAACCACCAACCCCTTGGCGAGCCTTGATCCGAACAATATGCGCTCTTTCTTGGAGACCATGAACCTTATCTCCGCGCTGACAACTACCGTACGCCTCCCCATAGAAGGCCTTAGTCTCAAGGGTGAGTGGGGTGTAAACTTCATCAACAGTGACGGCCAATCCTGGCGGAGTGCCCGTGTCATCAGCACCTCCGATCAGTCCATCGCTAAGGAGAACAGAAACACGGTCCTGATCAACAACCTTAGCGGGTATCTTAACTACGACCGCACCTTCGGCAAAATCCACGAAATCAATGCCGTAGCCGGTGTGGAAAGCATGCGTCGCCATGGTCAGTACACCAGTCTCACCGGCACGGGCCTGGTCGGACAGTTCAAGGAAGTCGGAACACCTAACAAGCTCACCGGCTCCAGCGGCTTGGGTGGAGAAGTGTATCTCCTCGGTTATTTTGCCCGCGCCAACTACAAGCTTCTCGACCGCTACATCATCAATGCCAGTGCCCGTCGCGACGGCATCTCGAAGTTCTCAGCTGCCAACCGCTGGGCCAACTTTTACTCTCTCGGCCTGGGCTGGATCATATCTGAAGAGCCTTGGTTCAACAACGAGACCATCAATCTCCTGAAACTGCGTGGCAGCGTCGGCCAGACCGGTAACACCAACATCCCGGCTGGTATCACCACCGACAAGTGGGAAGTCGTCAATGATGCCGGCAGCACCTTGGAGGGCCTCAACACCAGCCGTCTGCTCTCCATTGGCAACGACAACCTGAAGTGGGAAACCACCACTTCCTACGATGCCGGCATCGACTTCGGGCTTTGGAACAACCGGGTTAACGGATCCATTGCTTACTACCGCCAGAATGTGAAGGATATGCTCCTCGCGGCCTCCCTGCCGACCTCTGCCGGTATCCGGGGTGGAAACAAGGGATGGATGAATATCGGTGACATGTACAACCATGGTGTCGAATTCGAGCTCTTCTCCACACTGATCCAGAATAAGGACTTTACTTGGAGCGCCGGTTTTAACATCGCGACCAACGCCAACAAAGTGACAGCCCTCGATCCCGATTCCGATGCGAACCACACGGGCATTCTCAACACCGGTAATGCCAGCCAGGTCCGCACCATCATCAAGGCCGGTCTCCCGTACGGAACTTATTACATGGCCGAATATGCCGGTGTTGACGCCCAGAAGGGTATCCCTATTATCTATGAGGTGGAAACGAAGGAGGATGGAACGACCGTCCACACCGGGAATATCATCCCTGGGACCTCCACCAACATCGAGAAGAATAAGATGATCCTCACGGGCAAGACCGCATTACCCAAGTTGGTCGGCGGTTTCAATACGCGAATCACATGGCACGGTTTTGACGCTTCCGCAGTATTCTCTTTTGCCTGCGGTCAGTATGTCTACAGTCGCCTGATCCAGAGTACGATGACACCCAACGCAGGTATGCTGGTCCTGAACCGGAAATTGCTCACGGACGCATGGCAGAATCCGGGAGACGTCACCGACGTGCCACAAATCAACGCCGCCTGCTCATACTACTACGACGACGAGGGCAATCCGACTACTTCTCCTGTCCTCTACGGCTCCGAGAACAAGACTCCGACTAGCCGTTTCCTGGAAAAGGCCGATTACCTAAAGCTTCGGAACCTGACCCTCGGCTATACTTTCCCGCTACGGAACTACAAGGGCATCCAGAACCTTCGTGTCTACCTCAGCGGTGGCAACCTCTTCACGATCACCCCGTTCTCGGGCTATGATCCCGAAGTCGAAATCGACCAGGCAACGGGTGGCGCCGTGGAGACTTTCCTGGCAATGCCTTCCCTCCGGACCTTTACTTGCGGTGTTAATTTCACTTTTTAATCGACTAAGACCATGAAAAAGACTATCATACTTTTGATGGCGGGACTTCTGATGTGCCTCTCCTCCTGCAACGAAGATAAATACTTCGCCCTCGAGCGGCCCAACCAGTATCCCTGGCAGAGCGCCGCTGAACTTGAAATGGCTGTCCGTGCTCCATACCTCTATTTCGTAGGTGCTGCATGGTCCAACCCGATCGGCGCCATCACGAACCGCTTCGGCGAGTCAGATCTGGCCCACTTCACCGGCAAGACCGGCGACAGCTACTACTATGCCTATTGGGACCGTCTTTGGGAGACCCTTGTGCTGGAAAACGCCAAGGAGCTTGAAGGTGGTTTCGAATACCTGTATTATGCCGTGACGGCTTGCAACGCGCCACTCCATATGATCCTGAGTGCCGAGAAAGAGGGAAAGGATCCCTTTGTGGACATGTCCGACGCCGATCGTGACTTGGTGCAGCGGATCAAGGGCGAGTTGCTCTTCATGCGCGCCTTTACCTATTGGAATCTGGCACGCACCTGGTGTCCGCCATACGATTCCAACGGGGCAAACGACACGAAGCACTTCGTTCTGTACCAGGATTACATAAACGACTCCAACACATTAAAAAACAGCGAGTTAGCATCCGTCAAAGAAGTTTACGATGCCATCGTCAAGGACCTCAAGGATGCCATCGACGTCCTGCCGGAGACATACTACAACGGCGACAATGGTCAGCGTATGCGCGTTAACAAGTATGCGGCTGAGGCCCTTCTTGCCCGCGTGTACTTCTCGATGGGCAAGTTCGGCGACGCTAAAACCCTCATCGACGATGTGATCAAGCAGACCTCTCTCTACGATCTGAGCGAAGAACCCTACGAAGCATGGAATAAGATCTCCGGCCAGGGTTCCGGGAAGGAGGTTATCTTCGAGATCGTTTACAGTGGCGACTCCAATCGCTACGACCGCAACCCTGGCATCATGAATTTCGCCGCCTATAACGGCAACGCCAACAAGCAAAGCGGCTACTGCGCCTTCGCCATGTCCTATTACGCCATGGAGAAAGTGGGCTGGATGAATGCCAACCACGAAGTCACCGATGCTGCACGCGCCGACAAGCGGTTCACCCAACTATACAAATACTCAGAGGGCTACGGTGTCCCGTACATTTTCCTCTTTAAGTATTTCCGTGCCCAGGATCCCAACGGTGGTCAGCGTCGCGCCAATCGTCCCATCATCCGTCTGGCCGATCTCTACCTCATGCGGGCTGAGATCAACTGGCTGAACAACGACAAGACCGGGGCTGCAGCCGATCTGAACGTCGTCCGCAACCGCGCAGGCCTTGAGAGTATTGCAGCTTCAGCCTTGACGGAAACTGATATTGAGAACGAACGCATCAAGGAGATGGCCGGCGAGAACGCCGACCGCATCTATTGGCTCACCGCCCTCCATAAGGATATCCCGATCGGTGACCGCGACCCGTCCAAGTTCCAGCCGATCAAGTATCCTTATTCTAAGTACTACTATCAGATCCCGCTCCAGGAGCGGCAGACAAACAACGCATACAAGACCAACGCTGAATAATGCGAAGGATCCTATATAGCACCGTTTTCCTGATCACTTTTTTCCTTCCGGCATACGCAGGCGGCCCCGATCAGGGCCGCCTGCCTGCCTGGGAAAAAGGGATGCTGGATATCCATTGTATCAGCACAGGATGCGGCAATTGCACCTTTTTCCTCCTGCCCGACGGAACCACGATGCTGGTGGATGCCGGAGATATCAGACGTCCGGACGTCAGGGCCTCTGCCCCGAAACCGGACAGTACCCTCAGTCCCGGCGAATGGATTGCGGATTATATCTTGGACTGCATACCTGCCGGGAAGGCCCCGGTCCTGGATTACGCACTTGTCACCCATTTCCACGACGACCATATCGGATGCCCGATGAATGCCCGGCGGGTTGCGCCGGAAGGTGGCTATCCCCTGTCCGGTATCACCGAGGTCGGGACACTGATCCCCATCCGGACCTTCATCGACCGAGGAAAAGACTATCCCGAAAAAGTCGCCCGGTTCCTGGAGTTTTATCAGTCTTTCCTGGACTGGCAATGCGCACACGCGGGAATGGTGTACGAGAAAGCCCGGGTCGGTGCCAGCGAGCAGATCTCTCTGGTCAACGAGCCGGATGCGTATCCGGATTTTCGGATACGCATCCTCTTTGCCAATGGCGAAATCGCCCACAGGAACAAGGAGAAGGCCGCAAAATCACTGTACAAAGGTAAAGACTACCCAGGGGAGAACAACCTGTCCGTCGGGTTCCGCCTGAATTACGGCCGCTTCTCCTACTATTCAGGAGGTGACATCTCAGGCATCGGACATACCGGCAAACCGGATCCCAAAAGTATGGAGTCCGAGGTGGCCCGTCTCATCGGTCCGGTCGACGTTGCCGTCATGAACCATCACGGCAACCGGGACACCCAGAACGAAGACTTCGTCGCGACGCTCAAGCCCCGGGTTTGGATCGGTCTCTGCTGGGGCATACGACACCCTGGAGAAGAAGTGATACGCCGCATTTCCAGCCGCTATGTCTATCCCGGAGACCGGGATATCTATACGACCTATATGGCCCCTGCCACAAGGGAGTTCATGGGACGTTACACGACGGATTACAAGTCCTTCTCCGGGCATATCGTCATCCGGGTCCATCCGGGAGGAGAGGACTTCGAGATCTATATCCTGGAAGACGATACCCCGGAGAAAAACATTATTACCCACACCAGTTACCATTCAGATACCATCACAACGGACCAGTCATCATCGTTAAACCATAAGCCATGACCTGGAAGCATCTAATCGTTCTGCTTGCTGCACTCGTTTCGCCCTGCGCCCTGATGCAGAGCGTTTCGACGCTTTATGCCCAGCAACTCTTTGTAGGCGTTAACTGGCACCCGCATGACGTTCCCCTGGAACAATGGAAGAGCGACATCGCCAAGATGCAGGAGGCCGGTTTCAACGTGGTGC
>CAMOTB010000052.1 GCA_946625485.1 uncultured Bacteroidales bacterium
ATTCCGGATGCGACGCAAAGAGCTCCCGCGGCAGCAGCGTCTCCAGCGCATGCAGTTCATATTCGACAGCAACCCCTTCCCGCTCACACAGCGCCAGGAACTCCTGCCCCGTCGCGCTCCGGACAAAGGCCTCCAAACTGTCGATCGGATCATTGGACGTCGCGGCATGCAAGCCCAGCGTCCGAAGCCCGCCCAGACGGATGCGCTTCTCCCACTCCCCCGTTCCCAGGGAAGTGACATCGCCGGGATAGACCACCACGCCCCGCTGTTCCGGCCGCGGCGTCATCCGGCAGGGGAAAAACACCTTCGGCTGATGAAAATCGGGCGTGGCATCGTCCGTCGGGACCAGCGAGTACCAGCGGATCTCCCCACTAGCAGCACCCCC
Source organism: uncultured Bacteroidales bacterium (assembly GCA_946625485.1). Classification (GTDB taxonomy): domain Bacteria; phylum Bacteroidota; class Bacteroidia; order Bacteroidales; family UBA932; genus Cryptobacteroides. Next base: position 386 of record CAMOTB010000052.1, read on the forward strand.
GCCATCCGCCTCCCCCTGAAAAACGCCCATCCAGAATCCGCCTTCCAGATCCAGCCCCAGCGACGCAAGTTCCGCGCGCGAAACGCTGCCTGCGACCCGGTAGCCCCAAGGCGTGACCTGGCCGCGAACCTCCAGCGTCCGGAAGTCCCAGTCGAAATCAAACTGCCTGTAAGTCTGCGCCTTATAATCCATCGTCCGCCCCAGCGGATCCATCTCCGCGCAATAATACGGCTGCGACAATGAAGAATCCGCAGCGAAGAAAATCTCCACCCGGTCCTCCGGATCCACGTCCCGCTCCCCGGTAAACGGCTCCGTCAGCGTCAGCGTCGAATCGCTGACTTCAAAACGGAAAAAGAAACGCTCCGCCGTGCTGTGACAGTCGAAGCGCGTATCATTGTCCCGCCCGTCCCAAGGCGCATGCAAAGCGCCGGACGAGAAGCCCTGACCCAGGTCACAAAACGATTCCGGGGTCCGCTGACAAGCGACCCCGAAAACCATACAAAGCGCAAACGCGCAAGCCAGACGCCCCGGATGCATAGGCTAGAAGCGGTAGCCCAGCCCCACGCACAGGCTGCCGGACGCCAGCGCCGGAGCGACGACATAGGTCGCATCCAGATGGATTCCGACGATCTGGAAGCCCGCGCCCACGGCAAAGAACGAAGGCAGCACGGAGCCCAGGTGATAGCCGCAGCGCACCGAAATCATGTCGTTCCAGCAATAATGGCCACCCAGGCCCAGGTCGAAGCCGCCGCCCAGATACACATCGGCATCCAGCGCCGCACCGACCCCGACTTCCGACTCATACGCGGCACCCGCCGACAGCGACATCGGCAGGCTGTAGGACGTACCGGAATAGGATTTCACCTTCGATCCCAGGTTGCGCACACCCGCGCCCACGCCGACCGGGCCGAACTGGCCGTATCCCATGACATCCGCGCAGAAAGCGGTATAGGAAGCCGACGAAGACAGCGTATTGCTCAAGTATTTGGCGCTCAGGCCGATACCGAAGGCATCCGAAATGCCGTACGCCGCACCGAAGCCGACGACCACATCCTTGGGCGTGAAGGTGGAACCCTCGAAACCGCCCTCGCGATATTCGGAATAAGGCTGATGGCTGCCCAGCGTCCCGGACAGGGACAAGGCCAGGGAACCCAGTTTCGCGCCGGTACCGAAGGAGATGAATCCCTCATTCGTCTGCGAAGGCGCCCATTTCTGGTAAGCGGCGCTGAATTCCATCTTCGACGTGCTGAAAGGCAGCGCGGCGATGTTCTCGAAGGCGCCGTAAGCCATCGACGAAGGACGGGCCAGGCGCGTCCCGCCTTCCGCCAGCGAAACGCTGTTGTGCGGGATCTCGACAAAGGGCATGGCGACGCTTCCCGCGCCGTCACCGGCAAAGGAAAGGACGGTGAATCCGGCGAGAAGGCTTATGCTGATCAATACTTTTTTCATTTTCTGACAGGATCTACAGTTTTACGACAGTTCTCTGATGGGTCTCGCCGTCGAAAGCGACGTTGATGACATACTTCCCGGGAGCCAGATTGCCCATGCTGAGCTTGACCGGCTCGAACGGCGAGCTGGCGGAGCTCTCCTCGAGCACCTGGGCGCCGGTCGCCGAAACCACCGTCACACGGGTAGAAGAGGTCTCCTTGTACGGACGCACCGTCAGGACATCCACGACCGGGTTGGGATACACGTCGACCGGAATGGACGGGTCGCGCGTCAGGACGATGAAGGACAGCGTCCCGTATTTTCCCTTGGCATCCGAACCCCGCATCGTGACCGTCGTCTCTCCGTAATTGGTCGCCCGAAGCTCAATGGCGTCGCCATCCTGCGTCAGCGTAAGGTTGGTGCTCGTCGAAAGGGTCGCCGAATACTTGAGCGTCTCCCCGTCCGGATCCTGGATGTAATCCGGCATGTTGAGCGTCACCTTCTCGCCGATACGGGACATCAGGATGTTGTCCACCTCACGCGCCTTCTCCGGCGCATGGTTCTCCAGGACCACGTAGGTGAACTCCCGGGTGGAGGAAGCGCCATACTTGTCGATCGCCTTCACCACGGCCGTATATGTCCCCTGGTCCACGGCCGGCGCATTGACCGTGATCGTGTAGTTGGCCTCATCCGCAGCCTTGCAGCTGGCGGCGGCCGAACCGGCGGTAAAGTCCACCGTCACGGCATGGTCGTCCGGATCACTGACGGAGAACTGCAGGGTCCCCGTCTCATGCGCCTTCAGCGTCAGCGTGGCAGCGCCCTTGGGCGTGATCACCGGCGCGGAATTGGCCCCCGTCCGGACCGAAGTCGGATCGGCAGCGCTCGTACGGGCGCCGTTGGCATTGGTCACCTCCGAATAATAATTGTTCTTGCTGAATCCGGCGATGGCGGTATAATAGAGCGTATTGAACTCCAGGTCGGACATCCGGCCTTTCATGGTCTGCCCCGCCCTGTAGGACTCTGTAAAGACCTTGGTGGCGATCACGCCGGACGGGAGCTCGGCCGTGAGGTCCAGGTTCTTCAGAAGCGTGGGATCCTTGGCCGCCAGGAGGACATAACCATAGGCCTTGATCCCCTCTTCGTCCGCCGTAACGGTCCAGGTGAAATCCAGGTTGTTGGACTTCGGAGTCACCGCGTAGCCGGCCACGTCGGCCGGAGGAAGGGTACCGCCGAAAGTCATGGAGCCGTATGCATCGACCAGCGGGCCGATGTGGGTCCGGGCGTTGACGTTCGCCATCACCTCGGCATTGGCTCCGCCCAACAGCTTTTCCTTCAGCTGCTCGGCCGTAAAGCCCTGTCCGCCAAAGTAGGAAACGATCAGGGCCGCCACGCCGCTGACATGCGGGCACGCCATGGACGTCCCCTGGAAATAGGTATAGCCGTTGACGCGGGTGCTGTAGATCTGCGTGGCGGTACCCATCTGGGCATCTCCGCCGGGGGCGCAGATATCCACCCAGTCGCCGTAATTGGAATAATAAGCCTTGTTGAAATTGGGAGCCACGGCGCCCACCGTGATGACGGGCTCGTACTCGCCGATCACATCCCGGGTCATGTTTTCATTGCCGGCCGCATTGATATAGACGCCGCCCTTCATCGGGCTGTCCGGCTTCTGTACGCCGTTGTTGTCACAGCCCGCATACTTGATGAAATAGTCGATGGCCGCCTTGAGCGAAGGGGCATAGGCCGCCAGGCCCATGTCCGCCGCAGCGATGGCATCTTCCTTCTTCTCGAACTCGTATCCCCAGCTGTTCTGGGAGATAACCGCGCCGTGATCCGCGCTCCAACGGACCGCGGAAGCTCCGCTGCCATTTCCGTTGTCATTGTCCATGATCTGGCAGCTGAGGATCCCGACACCCTTCTGCCCGGCGGCATAGTCACCGCCGGCGACGCCGCAGACGCCGATACCGTTGTTATTGACCGCAGCGACAGTGCCGGCCACATGGGTACCGTGGTCACCCGGCTGGATCACCTTGGAATTGTTGCAGAAATTGAACCCGTCCACATAGTTGCCGGCCAGGTCCGGATGGTCGTAATCGATACCCGTATCGACGATGCCGACGATCACATTCGGCTTGCCCGTGGTATATTCGTCCCATACCGGCTGGACATTGATGTCGCAGCCCTTGCTGAAATTGCCGCCCAGGGCGCCGGTATTGAGATACTGCCATTGCCGGCTCCACTCCGGATCATTGAACGTACGCAGCTTCATGGGACGCACGGGCGTCGCATTCTCAATGCCCGCGATCTCAGAGAGCTCCGCCGTGGCGCGCGTTACCGGACGCCGGGTATCATAGGTCACACGGTAGAAACGGTGCAAGCCTTCGCGGCGGGCCCGCTCCTCATATTCGCCTCCGTCGGGGAAAATCCGCTCCATGGAGACGATGCCGGCATCGGCAAAGATGCCTTCCAGTTCGGCGCTGCGCGTGACAGGGCCGCCACCTTCTGGAAGACTCTTCTCGACAAGGGCGCACAATTCTTCACTCAGATACACTTCCATGACCTGGGTCATGGCTTCAGTCTCAGTCCCCTCCTGTACGGCAGGATCCTGCACTTCGGCAGGCAACTCCTCCCGGACATTGCGGTTGCACGCGCAGACCAGGACGACAGGAAGCAAGACATAGGAAATTAATCTCTTCATATTCTATCAGGTATAGACGGCAAATATACGAAAAAATATAGCACCCCGAAAACGGAGTGCTATAAATTAAAGAACAATCAGAGTCTGGCTTACTTTCGGACGCTGCGTTTCGAGAGGATCTCGGAAGTAGAGCCCGAGATCTTGGAAGCGGACTGAGCAGAAACGGAAGATCCCGAAGGTGCCGTCCGGATCGGAGTGTCATCATCGCAATACTCATAACGACCCAGATAGGCATCGTCACTATCCTGGCTGACACCATACTCGAAGTAGCTGATCGTGGTCAACTCTCCGGCGTCATTGTAAGTAATGACGATCGGATCCGTACCGCTGTCACCACCACCCCAGAAGGAGATGTACTGGGTATGAGCTGCGTCGAAATAGTAGAATCCGGCGCCCCACAGAGTGCTGACTTGTCCATTATAGATATGCTGGGAGCAGTTGAGCGTACGGCTGGGTTCATCAAGCGTGAAATACAACACTGGATAAGCAAAATCCATACCCGTCGCACCAAACCAGTCAGCCGACAGCGTATAAGGTCCTTCCGGATCATCCGTCAGCATCTCCAAGGTAATGGAGAACTCATTCTGGAAACGGGCGCTAGTCACGTAATACGTTCCGACCTTAGGATAGACAGGCGTGTAGGCATAGGTGAAGGGACCAAGAACCGCCTGGGCGTTGGGGTTGCCATAGATATCAGTGACGACACCGGCCGGGATCGTGATCGTGATCTGATCCTTGGACTTAGGCGCACCGGCAGGCCGGACGAGAACGGCCGTATCATTGGCGGCATAGTGTGTCTCAATCGTCATCGGATAGGTGGAAGTCGTTTCGGACTTCACACCATCCACCTCTTCGACATGCTTAATCACCGTCGTAAAGTTGGTAGCCGTGCTGTCGAACGCCACGATCGGATTAGCAGAAGATGCGGCGATCCATTCGTTCACATCCTCAATGGTCGTCACCTGCGGCTGCGTGAGCGCAAACGGAGCATTCTCCGTATAGCTGAAGACATTGTTCCGAACCACACCCAGGGCATCGACCAGGGCGCCTTTGTACTCATACAAGTAAGGGGCGAGGAAGCTGCTGGCAAAAGCAGGGGTTACATTTCCTGCACCATCCTCGAAGGCACCTTCCGGGATGGAGATCACGAAGAAGGTACCCGGGGTGAGCGTGCCAAAGTCAAGCTTGACCACATCATCGTTGACGGTAACTGTGGCCTTGGCCGTTCCGACGGGCTCATAAGAGAGACCGGGGACAACAACTACAGGAACCGTCTGTCCCTGGATAGACAGTTCGTCGTCATAAGAATAACCAGGATACAGGGTGGCCGTGATCTCCTTGTCTTTCACATAGCTGACCGGCTCGGTATACTGAAGATAGATGACGGAGCCGGCGGCCTCGAAGATATACTCATTGTACTCCTCGTCGACGGCAATATCGGGATTGACCGTATCCGTCACGAAGGCATCCAGGGAAACCACGTCACCGACCAGGCCGTCCGCGGTGATGGCCGCGGCAAACACCTGGTAATCGGTATTGGAGTCACACTCGAGCGTAATCTCCTTGCTGGCAGCATCCGCATAGGCGAAGACATCAGCATCCACCGTGCCGCCGACTTCGTCAACGACGATATCATAAGCAGCGGGAGCCTCATTATCCTTGCCCGCCAGGATCACGTAGCCGTAATGCGCGGCGCTGGCGTCAGCGGAGATCGTAAACGTGAAGACACCATCCGTGGCAGCGGTTTTCGTCAGGGTCACGACCGGTTTGGCTTTGCCCTTGTTCTGCTCGCTGGGGCCTTCTTCCTTGACGCAAGCGCCCAGGAAAAGACCGGCCAGGCAAATAACTGCAATATATTTAAGTGTTTTCATGCGTTCAATATTTAACGGGTCAACGTAATCTTACTGAAACGATCCCAGACACCCAGGTAACCGCCTTCATTGAAAATACGAAGGACAAAACCACCCGTCGGATCGAAGGTGATCGTCTTGAGGTCCTCGCTCCAGGTAGCCGTCAGCTGGATAGAATCGCTGGATTCTCCCGTTGCGGGATTCCAGTACCAGGTCTCAGCCCACTGGTTGCCACCGGCACCCCAGTCAACGGCACCGGGTACCGTAAGCTGCTTGCCAGGGACAAGGGAAAGAAGCTTCGCGTCAGCGTCGTAGGCCAAGTACCAGACCGGCGTGTTATTGGACCACTTGTAACCCATTATACCCCAGCAAACCAGAAGCTTGTCGGCGTTGGCCTCCTGCTCTTCCTCCGTGAAACCGCCGGAAATGCTGACGGTGAACTCAGCGGGAGCCAGGCCGTAATCCAGACCATGGAAAGTCCAGTCACCCCAGAGCTTCTCGTAAGGGTTGTTGTCGTTGTCCTTGATGATCACCGTCGTCTCAGTCAGCTCAGCCAATTCAGCGCCCTTGGCGTTGACAATGCTGAGTTTGAAGGAACGGTCGTCGTTGATCTCGGTATCGTCCGTGATCTTGAACTCGACATAGACAGTACCATTGCCGTTGTCCTTGAAATCGGTGGTCTGCGTAAACAGAACGAGCTTATCCAGGCTGGCCAGATCGACAAGATCGATGGCTTCGGCCTTCACATCGAAAGTGAGAGGATAGTCGGTAGGAGAGCCTGTGATGCTGACGGGAACCTTTACGATACCCGCACTTTCCTTGAAGGAGTAAGTATCATTGGCAAAGCCGACCACCGCGTCACCATCTCCATGCTTGGTCTCATTGCCGAATTTGCCGATGTCGCAGGAAGCGACGCTCAGCGCTGCAAGAGCCAAACCGGAGGCAAGTATGATATTTTTGAAAATCTTCATAATGTTCGGTCTTTAAAGATTAAAGGTAAGCGGCGTTCTGCTCCATCTGAGGGTTGGCCTGGCACTCATCCTTGGGGATGGGCCACAGGAACGCAGGATCGTCAGCCTCGCGCGTGCAGTCGACATAGTTGCGGCCCGGGAAGAGGATCGAAGGATCCTGGCCCTTGGAACGGGTGAAGCCCATGTGCCAGCGCTTGAGGTCGTTGAGGCGGAAACCTTCGCCATACAGCTCGCGGACACGCTCCTCGCGGATTTCGCGGAAAAGGTCCAGACCCGAATAGTCGGTCGTCTTCCAGCTGGGAATACGGTTGCTGCGGAGGGCATTGAGGTACTTGTTGGCGTTGGTGTAGTCACCGTTGTTGTAAGCGGCTTCGGCCGCGATGAGATACTGCTCGCCGATGTTGAAGATCTTCGGCATGTTGCAGTAGTTGGACACGTCGTTGGACTGGAGAGCCGGATTGCCGGGATACTTCACGAGGAGGTACACGGTGCCGGTGACGCGCAGGTGGATGTCCCGCTTGTCGAACCAGGCCCAGCGGATATCGTCGGCCGCATACAGGTTGAGGCACCAGTCCTCAGGGATGTACTGGGGATCATCCTCGCCGTCCACACCGGTGGTGTTGTAGATGAAATACTGGAAGGAATTGCCGCGGTCGGTGGCGTCCACCATCTTGGCCTGCCAGAGGCACTCGGAGAGGTTGTCCTTGGTCCAAGCCTCGGCGAGGCCGGCCTTCGTCGTGACGAACTTATAGGTACCGGCATTGATCAGGGACGTAGCCTTGGCATAAGCGGTGTCATAGTCGTGCATCGTCAGGGCGACGCGGGCCTGCATGGCCGTCACGACATCCTTCGTGATGTAGTTGGAGTTAACCGCACCGGCCGTGGTGATGTACTTCTCAGCCTCGGCGAGATCGTCGGTGATCTGCTTGTAGGTCTCTGCCAGGGTTCCGCGGGCGGGATACTTGGTCGCATCGCCGGTCGGCTCATACTTCAGCACAACGGGGACGCCCAGCTTGTCGCCGGCCGTATTGGGATCGTAATCCTCGCAGAAATACTGGGTCAGGTTGAAATAGAAGTGGGCGCGCAGGTAGCATGCCTCACCGTAATAGAGCTGGACCAGCTTGGTATCCTCCTCGGACAGCTCACCGCTGTCAAGAAGCTTCTGGGTGCCCTCGATCAGGAAGTTGGCGTTACCGATCGCAGAATAGATGCCGAACCAGGCACTGTTGGGCGTGTCCTCGGAAGTCGTCATCTGATAGGAATAGAAGGGGCCCTGCCAGTTGCCGAACTTGTCGACAGCATGATAGAGGTCAGCCTGCAGGTCCTGTCCATAAATGAACGCACCGGTGAAGACACCCTTGGTGTTGGCATACAGGCCATAACGGAACTGCTGGCAGTCCGCGACGCTCTCCATGGCCTCCTCGGTGTTGATAGCCGTCTGGGGGAACTTGTTGAGATCGCAGGCACTGAGCATGGCAACGGTCAGGCCGACAAAAAATATAGTGATCTTTTTCATAATCGTACCTCCTTGTTAGAATGAGAGTTCAATGCCGCCTACGATCTGACGGGAGTTCGGGTAGAGACCCGCGACACCATTGGAGTAGCCGACTTCAGGGTCATATCCCTCGTACTGGGTGAAGGTGAGAAGGTTACGGCCGATGACATAAAGCTTGGCACCGCTGAGGACCTTCGTCTTCTCCATCCACTGCTTGGGGAAGGAGTAGGACAGGGAGATGTTCTTCATACGCAGGAAAGCCGCGTTGGAGTAGACACCCGTGTCGAAACGGAAGGGGGTATCCGCACGCGGGATGTCAGTGATCTGACCGGGCGTGGTCCACATGGTGAGCATGACCTTCTCGAAGTTGCTGGTGAGCAGGGTCGAATTGGGGTTACGGGTGTAGTAGCGCTCGTTGAGCCAGATATAACGGTCACCGATCCAGGAGAAGTCGGCGTTGAGACCGAAGCCCTTCCAGGAGAAGTTGGTGCTGAAACCGCCGGACCAGGGGGCGACGGAGTCGTGACCCTCCCAGAACTGCATGTTGTTGTCGGAGTAAACCTTGGTGTAGTTGCGGTTGAGGTCGTAGTAGACCGGCATACCGTCAGCCGGATCCACATAGGCACGCTCGACGACGTAAACGAGCGAGGAGGAGTAACCGACCTTGTACTTCAAGCCTTCGTCCGGGAAGGACAGCTCATCCAGGCCCTGATAGAGCTTGGTGATGCGGTTGCGGTTGTAGTTGACGTTGGCGACGATACCCCAGTACACATTCTTCGTGTGAACGAGGTCGATGCCCAGCTGGAGATCAACGCCCCGGTTGTACATCGAGGCGATGTTGCCGCTGCCGGAAGAGTGACCGGTCGTGCCGGAGAACGGCAGATCCATCAACAGGTTCGTGGAGTTGCGGTTGTAAAGCTGCAGATCGAAAGTGACCCGGTCCCACAGGCGGCCGTTGAGGGTCCAGTTGAGGGTCGCGACGGTTTCCCAGGTCAGGTCCGCATTCGGCACCTGGCTGAGGCCCCAACCCGTGTGTCCGTCATACTTGCTGCCGGAACCCACGAGACCGAGGGAAGCATACCAGCTGCTCAGGCCGGAGTTACCGGTCGTACCGTAGCTGAGGTTGGTGCTCAGGTCGGTGATCCAGTTGACATTCTGCAGGAAAGGCTCCTGTTTCATCTTCCACATGCCACCGATGGAGTAGAAGGTCGCATAGCGGTGGTTCTTGCCGAAGACCGAGCTGCCGTCCGTACGGACAGAAGCATCGATGAAGTACTTCGCATTCAGGTTGTAGTTGAAATTGAAGAAGAAGGAGTTCATCGCGCGCTCCGAGGTGGCGCCGGACCAGGTGCTGATCGCCGTCGTGGTCGAGAAGGCCGTCAGACGGTCGTCCGTCAGGCCGGTACCCGTCGCGCTGAACGTACGCTCACGCGTCAGGATGGACTCATGGCCGAGGAGAGCCGTGAAGTGATGGGCGTCCGCGATATCGAACTTATACTCAGCCGTATTGGTCGAGGAAAGCTGATAGTAGCGCTGCAGGGCCTGGCCGTTACGGCCACGGTAGGTGTAAGGAGTATAGGAAGGCTTGTTGATGCTCTCGTTCGTGTAGTCAAACGCATCGATAGCCTGGGCGGCGCGGAGCGTGAAGCCCTTGAAGGGAGTCAGCATGATGTAGGTCTGACCCATCAGGTTCGCGCTTTCGCGGTCGTTGGTGTTGTACTTATAGTACTCGTTCAGGTCGATCATGCCATCCCAAGGATAGATCCACTGCACGTCGCCGTATTTCCAAGTGCCGTCTCCGTTGTCGATCAGCTCGTAAGGAGTGCGGTAAGGAAGACCGGTGACGGCCTGCAGGATCGGGGACTGGGTGTACCAGCCCGTGGTGATGGTGTGGTACTTGGCATAGGTGAGGGCCAGGTTGGCGCCGACCTTGAGCCAGTCACGGATCTGCGTGTCGACATTGCTGCGGAAGTTGAAACGGTCCACGCTGGAGTTCGCCTTGGAAGTACCCTGCTCAGAGTAGTAACCGGCGGAAATGTAATACGTGGACTTGTCGGAAGCACCGCGCAGGGAGACATCAGCCTGGGTCAACGGGGCCGCCTTGTCGAAGAGATAGTCGGTCCAGTTGAAATTGATGTTGTTGCCGAGCAGGAACTCCTTCTGGGCCTGGTAGGCCGGATCGAGCTTCAGGCTCGGACGGGCCATTTCCTCAAACTTGATGAGTTCCTCGGTGTTCATCATCTCCAGCGGATAGTTGGTCAGCAGGGAGATACCGTGCTGGGCACGGACCGACACGGTCGGAGTCTCACCCTTGCGGCCCTTCTTGGTGGAGATGTAGATAACGCCGTTCGCAGCACGGGAGCCGTAGATGGCGGTCGAAGAGGCATCCTTCAGGACGGCGATCGTCTCGATATCCTGGGGGTTGATGTCGTTGAAAACGGAGGAACTGACCGGAACACCATCCAGGATGTACAGCGGAGCCGTGGACAGGTTGAGCGAAGAGGTACCGCGGAGCTGGACGCTCACGGAGCTCTGAGGCTCACCGGAGGTGTTGAAAACCTGCAAGCCGGCGACCTTACCCTGGAGGGCGTCACCGACGTTGGCAGAAGGACGGTTGGTCAATTCTTCGGCGGAAACCGTGGTGACGGAACCGACGATGTTGCCAATCTTCTGGGCCGTACCGTAACCGACCACGATGGTTCCTTCCAGAGCCTCCGTGTCTTCGGACAGTACGAAATTGATCGAGACCCGGCCGGCGATGTCTACGGTCTGGGTCTTGAAACCGATGACCGAAGCCTGCAACTTGCCGCCTGCGGGAGCCGTGATCACGTACTCACCGTTGGCATCGGTCACAGTGCCGTTGGTTGTGCCGGGGACCATAACGGTGGCTCCGATGACAGGATAGCTCTGCTGGTCCAGGACCGAACCACGGATGGTGATGTTCTGGGCACTAGCAAACGCTGCTGAAAGGAGCACGGCCATGGCCGAGAGCAAAAGCTTAAATCTTCTCATAAGCTAGTTTTTGGGTTAAACAAATAATACACTAAACTAAATATAAAATTTATATGTCAGATTTCTTCCGGGGGACCCGTGAGGGTACAATATTCCCTACTGGAAAAATCAGGGCGCAAGTTCGGAAGAATTCTTTTCAAATCCAAGTCCTAACTTGCGCCTAAACCCTTTTCAGTTGCCGATTTAAGGCCTTTTTTCGCGAAAGATTGAGAGCGAATCTCAACCTAAAGTAACGAATCTAAACCATAATGTAAAATCTGCTAACAATCTGAAATTTTAAAAATTTATTAACTTTTTTCGTATCTTCATGCAAAGCTGCATAAAAGTATCGGCGAAAGACTCAATACCGCTTGATGGACAGCACTTTCCCATCTTTCCAGCTCATATCGACCGTCTCGCCGCTGCGGATGCGCAGTCCGCGCACGCTGCCCGACGCCCAGGCGGCGGGCAGCGCCGGCAGCGTCTCCACGCTGCCGT
>CAMOTB010000053.1 GCA_946625485.1 uncultured Bacteroidales bacterium
CCGCATTCCAGACCGGCGTGGATAGCCTTGACTTCCGGCTCCTGCTTGAACAGGCGGCGGTAGGACTCGACACAGCACTGAAGGATGTGGGAGTTGACGTTGGGCTTCCAGCCGGGATAAGGCAGCAGATGCTGGACCTGAGCCCCGATCAATTCGAAATTGGCGGCGACTTTCTGCGCGATCAGCGTCTTCTCGGAAGTCGTCGAGCTGCGCTGGCTGGTCCGGATCACGAATCGTCCGGCGCGGGAGGTCTTGACGGAAGCCAGGTTGGTCGAGGTCTCGACCAGTCCAGGGATGTCCTGGCTCATCGTGTAGACGCCGTGCGGGCAGGCGAACAAGGCGGAGACCAGCTTGCGGGTGTTGCGCTCGGAGATGGCTCCGTAGGGAGCGTCAGCGAGTTCCGACTCCGTATAGACGTCCGGATCCGTCACGTGGTACTCGGATGCGAGCAGGTCGGCGAAGCCGGCGAATTCCACCATCAGGCTGTCCGGCATCGGGGTTGCCACCAGCGCTTCGCATTCCCGGGCGATGGCGTTGGGCTTGTTTCCTCCGTTGAAGGAAATCAGCTGGAGTCCCTCATCCAGCCGTCCGTACAGGAAGCGGGCCATCTGTTGGACGGCGTTGACCCGTCCTTTGTTGATGTCGTCCCCGCTGTGTCCACCCTGGGCGCCGCCGATAAAGAGCCGGACGACCGGTTTCCCGGCCGGGACGGCGGCCGTGCGCCAGCGGCAGGTGATTTCCGTGTTGACGCCGCCGGCACAGCCGATGAACAGCTGGCCTTCGTCTTCCGAATCCAGGTTGATCAGGGTCTTGCCGGTAAAGAAGCCTTCTTCCAGGGCTTCGGCGCCGTCCATGCCCGTTTCTTCGGAAATCGTGAACAGGCATTCGATCTTTCCGGTCGGGCGGTCGCTTTCCAGCAGGGCGAGACAGGCCGCGATGCCGATACCGTCATCCGCTCCCAGCGTCGTCTCTTCCGCGATCATCCATCCGTCCTTGATGACATAAGGGATGGGATCTTTCCGGAAATCATGGGACGAAGCCGCTGTTTTTTCGCAAACCATGTCCTGGTGGGCCTGAAGGACCAGGGCGGGAACACTCTCCTTCCCTTTGGCGGCTTCGCGCGTGATCAAGACGTTGCCGGTCTTGTCGGTCTTGCAGGCAAGGCCCCGGGCTGACGCCCAGTCCTGCAGGTATTTCGTCATCGGCTCCTCATGGCCGGACTCGCGGGGAATCTTCGTAATCTCCTTGAAAATGTCTAATACGGTATCAGCAGTCATATCGTCAAATATTAAAAAAAGGACGTTTCGAACGTCCCAAAAGAATCTGTCAGGCTATCGGAGCGATCATCTTTTCCAAGTCTGCGACATACTGTTTCACGGTGCGGTCGGTCGCAATCAGGTCGGAAACGGTGTTGCAGGCATGCAGGACAGTCGCGTGGTCCTTGCCTCCGATCTCGGCTCCGATGGTGGAGAGGGAGCAGCTGGAGATGTAGCTGCGGCACAGGTACATGGCGATCTGGCGGGCCTGGACGATCTGCCGCTTCCGGGAGGTGGACTGAAGGGTCTCGCGGGTGATGTTGAAGTACTCGCAGACGGCATCCTGGACCTTGTCTATCGTCAGTTCGCCTTGCTCGTCCCCGATGATGTGCTGGGTGACGCTCTCGGCCAGCTCGATGGTGCTGTCCTTATGGATCAGGGTGGCATGGGCGATCAGCGAGATCAGGGCCCCTTCCAGTTCCCGGAAATTGGACTTGATCCGGGTGGCCAGGAAAGAAAGGACCTCATCGCTGATCCGGACGCCTTCGCGGAAACTCCGCGCGCGGAGCATGGCGAGCCTCGTCGCGTAATCCGGGCGGGTCAGCTCCACCGGCAGTCCCCACTTGAAGCGGGAAAGCAGGCGCTCTTCGAAATTGCGCAGCTCGGCGGGAGAACGGTCTGACGTGAATATCAGCTGTTTGCCTCTCTGATGGAGGTGGTTGAACACATTGAAGAAGGCGTTCTGGGACCCCTGTCCCTGAAGATCCTGGATGTCATCGACGATCAGGACGTCGATCTTCATATAGAAGGCCAGGAAGTCCGTCAGCTTGTTGCGGACGCTGACCGCATCCATATACTGGGTCTTGAACTCGTTGCCGCTGACGTACAGGACAACCAGGTCGGGATATTTCTCATGAATGCTGATGCCGATCGCCTGCGCCAGATGGGTCTTGCCCAGCCCCGGTCCGCCGAAGATGAAAAGCGGATTGAAGGGCGTATTGCCCGGAGAAAGCGAGATGTTTTCCCCAACCGTGATGCCCATCTTGTTGCACTCCCCTTCGATCAGGTTGGCAAAGCAATAGACCGGATTGAGGCGGGGGTTGATGTTGACCCTTTTCAGACCCGGGTACACGAACGGGCCGGGCGAGGTGCCGGGCTGATACGTGCTGATCGGGATGGATTTGTTGACCGGCGGGTTGCCGTGGACGGCCGGGAAGACCATCGCCTGCTCGACTTTGACGGGGCGGACCTGGTAGACCAGCTTCGCATCGGTGCCGATCACGCGCTTCAGGGTCATCTTGATGATGTCCAGGAAGGCGTCTTCCAGATATTCGCGGAAAAAATCGGAGGGGACCTCCACCGTCAGGGTAGCGCCGGATAGGGAGACGGGCCTGATCGGTTTGAACCAGGTCTCGAACTTGCGCGTCTCGATAATCTGTTCGATTATGCGAAGACAGTTGTTCCAAACATCAATATGTCTGTTCTCAATCTCCATTGTTTTTCGCTATATCCGGCACCTGAAAGAGGTGTCCGCAGAAAGGGCGCTTTTTCCCGCTTTCTGTAGTGCAAAATTGGAGGAAAAAAAAATCATAAAAAAATGTCGCCCCTATTGTTTATGATTTTTTTTGTGTGTAAATATAGAGAACTGATCTAGCTTTGGGTCCTACTTATTAAATATTTGATATAGAGCCTGTTGTGTTTTCCTTTTTTTCGTAAAACGTTTATTTTAAGCGTTTGCTTATTTGGAATTATTCCAATTTCGTTAAATATGGATTATTACCCGATCTGCGCGATTGTACCCACAAAAAAATGCGGGTTGGCTGCGGAAGTTTCAGGGCTTGATCCGCTGGATCTGGCCGTTCTCCACCTTGACGAAAAAAGCGTCTGGGAAAATTTTTTTCACACGGGCGTAATTCTCTTTTGCCCGCGTGCGGTCCGGGTCCGGCAAGGCGATATATTTATATAAGGAGCCGACCTGCACCGGGACGCTCTCCAGTCCTTTGAAAAACTTGTCGCCGGCCTGCATCTTCCGGGCCGTAGCGAGGATCTGCGTCCCATAGAAGGTATCGGACGACTGAGTGGCTGCCGGCGCTTGCGCAGGTGCCGGAGCTTCCGGTTTCTGGGCGGCAGACGTCTCCTGCTGCTTGGGCTTGGGTGCTTTCTCCCCCAGGGCGACGCTCTTGTCGTAGTTGGTTTTATATTCGACGAAGGCGTCGTACAGGCGGTCGGCGATCTGTGCGAGCTTCGTCTCCGAACGGAGGGTCTCCAGGTCCGCGGCATTGGTCATGAAACCGAATTCCAGGAGCACCGCCGGCATCGAAGCCCGGCGCAGCACGGCAAAGTTGTCCTGCATGACGCCCCAGCTCTTCTGGAAGGGTCCCTTTTTCATCTGGGAGGACACGGCTTCCGCAAAGGCCAGGCTCTGTTCCCGGAAGGCGTTCTGCATCAGCTGAAGCAGGATCTGCGACTCGGGGCTGTCATCATAGTCCTTGTACTGGGTGCTGTAGTCGTCTTCCAGGAAAATGACGGAGTTCTCCCGTTTGCAGACATTCAGGTTGACCTCATAGGAGTCGTAGTTGCTCTTGGACGGGCCGAGGATGTAGGCGGAAAAACCGTGGATCGTCTTCGCGCGGGCCGACGGGGGCATCGCATTGATATGGATGGAAATAAACAGCTGTGCATTCGCGTCGGAGGCGATTTTGGCACGGGTATTGAGAGGGATGAACACGTCCTTGTCGCGCGTCATCAGGACCTTGACGTCCGGATATTGTGCGCGGATCTTGTCGGCGAACAGACGGGAGATCTTGAGCGTCAGCGTCTTTTCGTAGGTTTTCTTGTCGGCGCTGATGGTCCCGGTATCTTTGCCGCCGTGCCCGGGATCGATGACGACCGTCCGCAGCGTCAGGTCCGGCGCCGACTTTTCCTGTGCCCTGGCCGGTGCGGCCGGGAAAAGCGACAGAAGCAGGCAGGACAGGGTGAGGAGCTTGGGAATGTTCATCGCTCAATTTTGGTAAACATTGAAATAATAAGTACATTTGTACTTTGCAAATTTAGCAAATAATTGCAATTGAAGAAGTCGAAAACCATATTTGTTGCGCTGATCCTGATTCTGCTGACCTGCGTTTCGCTGTCTGCCCAGAACTCCCGCCGCGCCCGTCGCCAGGCGGCCAGGGCCAGCCGTCAGACAACGGAAGCGGTCGTCGATTCGCTTCAGCAACAAAAACTGGATTCGATTGCCCTGGCCCGCAGGGAGCGGGAGAAACGCGATTCCCTGGCTTCGGCCGACTCCTTGACCATGCTCTCCAAGAGCTCGATCAACGTCCCGGTCTTCACTTCCGCCGGAGACTCCATCGTCGAGGATTTCTCCAACGGGAAACGCCTGATCTATTACTACGGCGGCGTCAAGGTGGAATACCAGGACATGTCCCTGTCTGCGGATTACATGGAATACGACATGTCCACGGGCGTCGTCTATGCCCGCGGTACCCTGGACACCCTGACCGGCGAGTGGA
Source organism: uncultured Bacteroidales bacterium (assembly GCA_946625485.1). Taxonomy (GTDB): domain Bacteria; phylum Bacteroidota; class Bacteroidia; order Bacteroidales; family UBA932; genus Cryptobacteroides. The sequence goes on from CAMOTB010000053.1 coordinate 4,769, forward strand.
AGGGGCAGCCGGAGATGAAGCAGGGCAAGGACAATTATGTCATGGAGGAGGTGAAGTACAATTTCAACTCCGGCAAGTCCTTCATCACCAATATGCTGACCCATGACGATGAAGGTATCCTCCACGGCAAGAGCATCAAGATGATGCCCGACAAGTCCATCAACATCCGGAACGGACGCTATACGGTCTGCGACGACGAGGATCATCCGCATTACTATCTCAACCTGTCCTCGGCCAAGGTCATGACCCGGCCTTCCCAGAAGATCGTCTTCGGCCCCGCCTGGCCCACGATCGAGGATGTCCCCCTGCCTATCGCCCTGCCGTTCGGATTCGTTCCCGAGAAACCCCAGCGTGCGACCGGTTTCCTGATGCCGACCTTCGGTGAGGAGACGGCCCGTGGCTTCTACATGAAGGATGCCGGCATGTATTTCGTCATCGGTGATTATTTTGACCTCTCCGTGACCGGAGACCTCTATACGCTGGGATCCTGGGCCCTGGATGTCAACTCCCGCTACAAGGTCAATTACAAGTTCAACGGCGGATTCGGCCTGTCCATTTCCAATGACCAGACCGGAGAAAAGGGCAGCAAGGACTTTTTCCAGACCCGCAACTTCTCCTTGCGCTGGAACCACTCCCAGGACAGCAAGGCCCGTCCCGGAACTTCGTTCAGCGCCTCCGTCAACTTCTCCAGCCCGTCCAACAGCAAGTACAATTCGCGATCGGTCCAGGAGGCCGTCCAGAACCAGGCCTCGTCTTCCGTTTCGTATTCGCGCAACTGGAACGGCCGCTTCAACCTCTCCGTCAACGGACTTCACAGCCAGAACTCCCGCGACAGCTCCTACACGTTCACTTTGCCGAACATCACCTTCTCCATCAGCACCTTCTATCCTTTCAAGCGCAAAGTCCGCATCGGCAAGGAACGGGCTTACGAGAAGATTTCCTTCGGCTACAACACTTCCCTCCAGAACAAGATCGGCTTCAAGATGTCCGAACTGCAGGGAGGCATCACGCCCGAATTCCTGGACAAGTTCCAGAACGGCATGAACCATAATTTCTCCATCGGACTCCCCTCTTTCTCGCTTTTCAAGTACATCAACGTGTCGCCGGGAGTCAGTTATGGCATGAACTGGTTCTTCCGCAAGACGGACTATGTCTATAATCCGGAAACGGACCGGCCGGAGCCGGTCAAGGGCCGCCAGTTCGGAACCTTCGGCATCACCCAGCGCTATTCCGGCAGCGCTTCGGTCAGCACACGCCTGTACGGCATGTACAATTTCGGCAAATTCCACCGGATCCAGGCGGTCCGTCACGTCATTTCGCCCAGCATGTCGCTGTCAGTCAGTCCCGAACTGGGCACCGCGGCCAACGGCTGGCGCACGCTCAATTATATCAACAACAAGGGCGAGGAGAAGGAGTATTCCTATAATATCTATGCCGGCCAGATGAACTCTCCGCCCGGCAAGGGCCGGAGTGCGACGGCCTCCCTTTCCATCGGCAACAACATCGAAGCGAAGGTGCGGGATTTCGCCGACACGACCGGAAAAGGGACGAAGAAGGTCAAGCTCATCGACCAGCTGAATTTCAGCACCGGTTATAATTTCCTGGCGGACTCGCTGAACATGAACAACGTTGGTGTCACCATGAATACCTCCCTGTTCGGCAAAGTGACGGTCAGCGCCAATGCCAATTTCGATCCCTATGCCATCAACGAGCGCGGGCAGCGGATCAATACCTTCAATTTCGTCAAGCATGGCCTCGGCCACCTGCTGCGGCTGAACAATGCCTCGGCCTCCCTGTCTTACTCCATTTCCGGCAAGGGTGCCATCAACGGCAACGACGGCTCCAAATCGGGAGGCGGCGGCGGTGGTGGCGGTGAGGCCAGCCGCTACTACCGTAATTACTACCATCCCGTGACCGGCGAATACATTCCGGGCGGATGGATGTATTACACCAACCCCAATTCGCCCTGGTCGCTGAGTTTCAGCTACTCGTTCAACTATTCCCGGCGCTATTCCTTTACCAACAACGAACTGGTCACCAACAACAGCTATACCCAGACGCTCAGCATGAACGGAAACATCAAGCTGACGCCCAAACTGGCGATCAATGCGACCAGCGGATTTGACCTGATGGCGCGGAAACTGACCACGACCCAGTTCAGCGCCACCTACGACCTGCACTGTTTTAATATCGCCGTTTCCTGGGTGCCGACCGGACAGTGGCAGTCTTATTCCTTCCGTATCGCCGCCAACGCATCCACGCTGGCCGACCTGCTGAAGTTCAAAAAGTCCAGCAGCTATTGGGATCGTTGATTTTTTTGCCTATCTTTGCAACATCAACGATGAGACCGCGGTCTGCGGTTGATTTCATATGAATCCCTTTCGCGTTTGATGGCGAAATTAAAACATTAAAATACACATATGCCCCACACTCTTTTTGAGCTGAGCGAGATGAGCCGAGAGCAACTGGTAAGCATTGCCAGCCAGTATGACATCAAGGTGCCGAAGAAGATGGAAATGGAAGAGATCGCTTTCTCCATCCTCGATGCCGAGGCCAAGGCGGAATCGCTCAAACCCACGGAAAAACCCAAAGCCAAGCGCGGACGTCCGAAGAAGGACGCTTCAGCCAAAGTTACCGATAAGAAAGAGGCCGCTCCCGCGGCTGAAAAGACTGTCGCCGCTCCGGCCCAGGCTGCCGAGCCCCAGGCCGAAAAGGCAAAGACACAGGCTTCTTCCCGCAAGCGCGGCGCCAAGTCCAAGGCGGCTCCTGCGGAACCGGCTCCGGTCCAGGCCCCTGCCGAGGAGGCCAAAGCTGAGACTGCCGTCCAAGCCGCACAGGCCGCTCCGGCCGAGACGCCGAAGCAGCAGCCTAAGAAACGCGGCCGCAAGCCGAAGAGTGCGGCTCCGGCCGAGCCCGTCGAGACCGTTGCTCCCGCCCCCGCTCCCGAAAAAGCGGAGGCCGCGCCCAAGGCGGAACCGGTACAGGACCGTCCCAAGGAGAATCAGCCTCCCCGTCAGCCAGAGCAGCAGCCCAAGGCCGACAACAACCGCCAGCAGGACCCGCGTCAGCGCGAGAAAGGATGGAACAACAATCAGCCCCGTCCCCAGTCCCAGCCCCAGCAGCCGCCGAAGCCCCGGGTGCCCGAATTTGAAGGGACCGTCGAGGCGACCGGCGTCCTGGAGATCATGCCGGACGGTTACGGCTTCCTGCGCTCCTCCGACTACAACTATCTGAATTCGCCGGATGACATCTATGTGTCCCAGAACCAGATCAAGTCGAATGCCCTCAAGTCCGGGGATACGGTGACCGGTGAGATCCGGCCGCCCCGCGAAGGCGACAAGTATTTCCCGCTGGTGCGGATCAAGTATGTCAACGGGCGCACGCCGGAGTTTATCCGCGACCGCGTGCCTTTCGATTTCCTCACTCCCCTGTTCCCGGACGAGAAATTCAACTTGCTGGGCCATGGCCATTCCGGTGACCCTTCCTGCCGCATCGTCGATATGTTTGCCCCGATCGGCAAGGGACAGCGCGGACTGATCGTTTCGCAGCCCAAGACGGGTAAGACGATGCTCCTGAAGTCCATCGCCAATGCAATCGCTGACAACCATCCGGAGGTGTACGAGATCGTCCTGCTGATCGACGAGCGTCCGGAGGAAGTCACGGACATGCAGCGCAGCGTCAAGGCCGAGGTGGTCGCTTCCACCTTTGACGAGCCTGCCGAGCGTCATGTCAAGGTCGCCAACATGGTCCTGGAGAAGGCGCGCCGGCTGGTCGAATGCGGCCATGACGTCGTCATCCTGCTGGACTCCATCACCCGCCTCGCCCGTGCGTATAACACCGTGCAGCCGGCCTCCGGCAAGGTCCTGACCGGCGGCGTGGATGCCAATGCCCTGCAGAAGCCCAAACGCTTCTTCGGCGCGGCTCGTAACATCGAGGGCGGCGGATCGCTGACCATCATCGCAACGGCGCTGACCGATACGGGCTCCAAGATGGATGAAGTCATCTTCGAGGAGTTCAAGGGTACCGGCAACATGGAACTCCAGCTCGACCGGAGCCTGTCCAACCGCCGTATCTTCCCGGCCGTCAACGTCTTGCTGTCCGGCACCCGGCGGGATGACCTCCTGCTCGAGAAGGGCGTCGCCAACCGCATCTGGATCCTCCGCAAGCTGCTGGCCGACATGAATCCCATCGAGGCCATGAATTTCATGCTGCAGTTGATGGACGAATACAAGACAAACGCGGATCTGCTGGACAACATGAACCGCGTTTCGCCCCGTGAGGCCAAGTATTACGACTATTGATGCTAGACAAAGCGTGCGCCGTCGTCGCTTCGGACGAAGGTGCTGCGCCACGAATCCCGGTACTGCGGAAATCTTTCCAGGTACCGGGTTTTTATTTGCTCGGCGATCTCCTCTTTGCGGGCGGGATCGACCAGGGCGATGCAGGCTCCCTTGAAGCCGGCGCCGCTGAAACGGCCGCCGTAGATGCCGGAGGTCTGCCGCATCGCTTCGTAGATGGCGATCAGCTCGGGTGAGCCGCATTCGTAATTGTTCATGCTGGATTCGCAGGACTCGAAGCTGAGACGGCCGTACCATTCCAGGTTGCCGGTCTCCCAAGCGGTGACGCCTTCGCGGACGCGTTTGTATTCCCCATAAAAATGCTGCGCACGACGCGCGAAACGGGCGGGCATCTGGTCTTTCCAACGTTCGAACGAGGCTTTGTCGATGTCGCGCAGGAAGGTCTTTTCGAAGGGCTTGATTGGGCGCCCTTCGTAGGCCAGGATGTTCCAGGCGGCGGTCTTGCACTCGCTGACGCGGAGGTTGAAGTCGCTCCCCGCCAGATTGCGGGTCAGTCCGGAGAAGAAGATGCCGAACTCGAAGTCGGGCATCGCGGGATTGCGCTTGATCAGCCGGTAGTCGTCCGTGTCGCAGTCCAGCATCAACATGTGATCCTTTTTCCCGAGGGCGATGCAGGCCTGGTCCAGGATGCCGTTGTTGAGCCCGATGTATTCGCGCTCGGCCTGGGACGCGATCCGGATGATTTCGAAGGGGGTCAGGGAGATGTCGTTGGCCTGGGCAAAGGCCATCACGTACGCGATCAGCACGGCAGCGCTGGATGAGATGCCGCCGACCGGGAAGGAGCCCTTGATGACACCTTTAATGCCGCGTTTCAGGGAGAATCGCTTCTGCAGGGCGTACTTGACGCCGCGGGCATAGTCGCCCCAGTTGCGCTGGCGGACGATGGCCGGCTCCGTGATGGAAAAGTCGATCGGCCCGTCAAAGGTCAGGCTCCGGAGCGATACGCTCCCGTCTTCAGTGGGTGTGTAGACCAGATCGATGCCCATGTTGATGGCAAAACCGGTCACCAGGCCATGCTGGTGATCGACATGGGCGCCGATGGGACAGACGCGATAGGGACTGAAGATGTGCTTGAGCTCGCAGGCCGGCTGGCCGAAATACTCTTGGTAGGCGTTTTCCATAACTGTTGCTTGTCTTTTGCAAAAGTAAGGATTATCTGCGAATAAATCTGTACTTTTGCGGAGATTAACGCCTTTAGAGTTTATATGGACTTGCACGATACCATTTGCGCGCCGGCGACTGTGCCGGGTACGGGAGCCATCACGGTCATCCGCGTGAGCGGGCCTGAGAGCTTTGCGGTTGTGGACAAGTTTTTCCGGAGCCGCCGGGGAACGCTGGCCGGTGCTGAGGGATATACTATACTGTATGGTTCTTTGGTGGATCCGTTTGGTGAAGCGTCACTTGAGGACCAGTTCGTTGATGACGTGCTGGTCAGCGTGTTCCGCGCGCCCCATTCCTATACTGGAGAAGACGGGGCGGAGATTTCGTGCCATGCCTCTGCCTATATTGCGACGCGGGTGCTTTCCCTCTTGTGCAAGGCGGGAGCCCGGCTGGCCGAGCCGGGTGAATTTACACGGCGGGCATTTGTCAATGGAAAGATGGATCTGGCTCAGGCTGAGGCGGTCGCGGACGTCATTTCATCCTCTTCTTCCGCTGCGCACCGGATAGCGGTAACGCAATTGAAGGGCGGCTATTCTGCCGAGCTGGCTTCGATCCGGGAGGCGTTGGTGGAGATCACATCCCTGCTGGAACTGGAACTGGACTTCAGCGAGGAAGAGGTGGAGTTTGCGGACCGGTCCCGCCTGCGCTCGCTGCTGGTTTCCGCCAGTGCGAAGGTGCATGGACTGAGTGAAAGCTTCCGCTTAGGTAATGCCATCAAAAACGGTGTGCCTGTGGCGATTGTCGGAGAGCCGAATACAGGGAAAAGCACGCTCTTGAATGCCTTGGTCGGCGAAGATCGGGCCATTGTTTCCGACATTGCCGGCACGACGCGCGACAGCATCGAGGCGTCAATGGTCCTTGATGGGATCACGTTCCGCTTTATTGATACGGCCGGACTCCGCGAATCCTCCGACTGGGTCGAGTCCAAGGGCATAGAACGGACACTGAAAATGGTCGGGGCGGCCGATATTGTCCTTGCGCTCGTCGATCCGACGCGCTCCCCTGCCGAGGCGCAGCAGATGCTGGCATCCCTGACGGCACGCCTGGACTTTTCCAGCCAGATTCTGCTGGTTTTGGTCAATAAAATGGACCTTAACAAAAATGTTAAGGATATAAACAACTTTGTTTCTTCTGTTGATAGTTATGGAGATGTCGTCCTGATTTCCGCTCTCTCCGGTGAAGGCCTCGACGAACTCCGTTCCACCCTTGTCCGTAAGGTCCAGCAACGCCTCCCCGGCAATTCCGACGCCGTCCTGGTCACCAACGCCCGCCACCACGAAGCCCTCAGACACACCGCCGAATCCCTCGACACCGCCCTCCGCGCCCTCGACGCCGGCACCCCCTCCGACCTCGTCGCCCAAGACCTCCGCGCCGCCCTGCACTATCTCGGCACCATCACCGGCGCCGTCACCACGGACGAGGTGCTGGGTGAGATTTTTTCGAGGTTTTGCGTGGGGAAGTAGCGTGGCGTCGCAATAACATTTCCGGGAAGCGAATATCAATCCTTGCGATAATCACCGGCAAATCGTATATTTGCTGTTGAAAAATCTCAGGTTTTCCGTCCTCGATCAAACGGAGCAACATAACGTGTTATGTGGACAAAGTACCCGACCCATCAAGTGGTGCGGGCGCATGGACCTGAGATCATCCGTTGCTCCAACCCCGTACCCTCATATCCGTTCTCCGCGTTCTCGCAGGTGTATCTCCTGTGGGACGAAAGGACGTATAAGCCTGATCGCATCCTTCTCTACCTCGTATT
>CAMOTB010000054.1 GCA_946625485.1 uncultured Bacteroidales bacterium
GACCTCCGGATTATGAATCCGACGCTCTAACCAGCTGAGCTACCCCGCCGTACCGCTCCGGCAAGGACCCGGGGCGAAGCCCCTTCCGTCCTTCGGAACTATTGACCTGCTGTCAAAAAAACAAGCGGACGCGCCGCTTGTCGACTTGTTGAGATAGAAGGATTCGAACCCTCACTGACAGAGCCAGAATCTGTAGTGCTACCATTACACCATATCTCAATGTCAAATCCCGTTCAAAACGGGAGTGCAAAAGTACAACACTTTTAGTTAATTGCAAAAAAAATCGTCACTTTTGGCAGATTTTCTTTTACGCAATACGGCTGAACGGACTATTCAGCCACCAGCAAGGCGACCGCCCAGACCTCGCATCCTTCTCCCCGCCCCACGAATCCCAGTCGTTCCGTCGTCGTCGCCTTGACGGATACGCGATCCTCCGCAATACCCATCACACCGGCAAGGCAAGCGCGCATCTGCGGCACCAGAAAGCCTATTTTCGGCGCCTGGAGCGCAATCGTAATGTCCACGTTGGACACGGCATAGCCCCGCTCCGAGACCATCGCGCACACCCGCTTCAGCAGAAGTTTGCTGTCCACGCCCTTCCATTCATCAGATGTGTCCGGGAAATGATGCCCGATGTCGCCCAGCGCCAACGCACCCAGCAGCGCATCGCAGAGCGCATGGATCGCCACATCCCCGTCGCTGTGCGCGACGAATCCTGTCTCCGAAGGAATCTGCACGCCCCCGAGCCACATCGGCAGCCCGGCCTTCAGCGCATGCACGTCATATCCTTGCCCGATCCGGATGTCCATAAGCCCTTAATCTCCTACCACCGACTGGATGTAACGGCACTTCTCCGGATTGCCCAGGGTCTTGCCCTTGTCACAGGACAGCTTGATGCAATCGTGCCATTCGCGCAGCTCCGTGATCCGCCCGCGGGTCAGCTTGACAACGATGTTCATCGGCTCGACGCCCACGATATCGCAGGTGATATGCGTCCCGACGCCGTAGGAATCCTGCACGCGTCCGGCGCACATCTTGTGGATCTCGATCGCCTTGTCGACATTGAGGCCGTTGGAATAGACCACCTGCTTGGTCGCCGGATCGATGCCCAGGGACTTGTACTTGGCGATGATCTTCTCCGTCTGCTCGGTTTCGTCGCCGCTGTCCACACGCAGGCCCTTGTACATCATGGCCATACGCTTCGACAGGTTGCTGAAGAAGACTTTGTCGCCGAAGCAGTCATACAGGTAGATGCCGTTGTCGCCGTCATAGACGTCGCTGAATTTGCGCATCACGTTGAAGTTGCATTCGAATACGCCGCTGACGATCTCCTCGAAGGAGATCAGCTGGTGCGACATCGTGCCCAGGCACTTCGTCCCGTGCTTCATGGCCAGCCAGACATTGCTGGTGCCCGTGAAAATGCCCGGCCACTCCCGGGAATCATAGACTTCCTTCATCACGCCGATCACCATGTCCTGGTGGGCGAAAGAGAAACGGCGGCGCGTACCCATATCGCCGAATGTCAGCCCGTTGCCGAAGATCCGCTCGGACTTTTCGACGGCCCGTCTGCGCTCCAGGACGGGATTATACTTTTCAAAATCGCCCCGCAGTTCGTGCATCAGCTCGGAAATGGTCGAAAGGATCGGCATCTCCCACATGATGGTGGAGAACCACTTGCCCCGGACCGTGATCTCGAGATGCCCCTCTTCGTCCTGCGCCACCGAGACCTCCTTGGGATTGAAACGATAGCCCTTCAGGAAGGTGAAATACCACAGCGGCAGGAAATAGCAGGCGTCGCGCATGTAGTCCGCTTCTTCCTGGGTGCAGACCACTTCGGCCATGTGGTCGAGCTGCTCCCGCAGCAATTTGTCAAAGCCTTTGGGATAGCGGGTCCCGTTCCGGTCAAAGAAGGTGTATTCCACTTCCGCGCGGGGATATTTCATCAAAATATAATACTGACAGGTGAACGTGTACAGGTCGTTGTCCGTGAAATGGGTGACGTAGGGTCTCATGATGAAAACAGTCTGATTGGACCGCTAAGATAGTGATTCTTTATCGAATTTGGAAAAGGAGGCCATAGCGGCGCTCATCACATTCCCCTGAGACCCGGTTGATTCCGGTCCTCTGGCCCGGAGTTGATTCAATCGCGCCCCTCTATGACTGATTGGATTCGATCCGACCATCCCCGGTGCTGCCGATGGCGCGAAAACAGAGCCATCGGAAGCGTTTTAGGCCTTTTTTGCTGCCGATGGCGTCAAAATAGTGCCATCGGCAGCACTGGTTTTTATGTTTTTAATAGGAATAAATCCTTTTCAGTCCTATCTTGAGCGGCGGAAAAGCACTGTGGCTTTGACAAAGGTGGATATGAAAAAGGAGATCGAATTATGGCTTGTCACCACGGATCACCTGAAGGATGGAGTATGGTTCCGGGAAGAGGAGGATTTTAAGGTTGGGATGAACTATGTCGCAGTCATTGCAGCCGGATCGCCGGTTTTTATCCTGGCTTTCATTTTGATGTCAAATCATGTTCATTTTCTCTTTCTGGGCTCAAGGGAGAAGGCGGAAGCGTTCATCGATGAATTCAAAAGGCGGTATTCCAATTATGTCCGGATCAAGTATGGCACGGCGAAATTCTTGAAAAAGAACGGCGTGGATATTCAACTCATCCCCTTTGACGGCGAATCTGCTGAGCGCGCCCTCGCATATATTCAGATGAATTGCGTCGCGGCAAACATCTGCCTGCATCCGACTCAATATCCCTGGGGAACAGGAAATCTGTTTTTCAATGCCACACCGCCCTCCGGGACACGGGTGGATACCCTCTCGGACCGGGAACGCATGCGATTGACGCGGAGCAAGACCCGCTTACCGGGGCATTGGCTTATCGGAAATGAAGGTTACATTTTACCCTCCTCCTATGTCAGGACTGATTATGTAGAAAGGTTGTTCCGCAATCCGAAACGGATGGATTACTTTTTGAAAAACTCCTCCAAAGCCCGTCTGCGCTTGCAATCCGGAGAGGAGAACCAGCCGTCTTTCAAGGACCAGACCCTCTTATCCGTCCTTCCGGAACTCTGTTTCAAGTTATTTGGCGTTTCTTCATTCAGAGAACTTGGGGACAGCCAGAAAACGGAAGTCCTCAGGCAGTTGCGGTTCCGTTTCTCGTCCAACACACATCAACTGGCTCGTGTCGTAGGGATCAGTTATGAGGAAGCAGCCCGGCTGATGGATTCGAAATAGCCCTCCCGATGGAGTAACAGGACGCCGACTGAACGCCCGGATCATGCGCGAATTCATCGGCGGATGCTGCCGATGGCGCAAAAACGAAGCCACCGGAAGCAAAAAAGGCCTAAAATGCTGCTGATGGAACGATTTTCGCGCCATCGGCAGCACCAGGACTTGGAAAGGAGAAGAATCATACCGCGGACTTTGATAGGAAAAAATCTACGGACTTGGAAAGGGGGAAAATCTTCCGGGGACTCTGATAGGGAAAAATCTACGGGACTTGGAAAGGGGAAGAATCTAAGTGAAGAACCAGGCCGCAAAGCATTTTTACTCCGGGCAGGAGCGTATGGATGAAAGAAATAATGTATCTTTACAAGAAATCGCATTGAAAAAAAGCATGATCATGAGAAAAATAGCCACTTGTATCATTGTATTCTCCGTGTTCAATCTGGGCCTCGCTAACGCCCAGATCCGCCTGCCAGCTTATGACCAACGGATTGCACCGGAACTGCTGGACTCCTGGTCGGAGAAAACGGTTTACAACAACGGCCGCTGGAGCGCCTCCTGGATCACCAGCCCGGACGCGGACGCTGCTTACGGCGTGTATTTCTTCCGGAAGCCGCTGACGCTTGCCGAAGTCCCGGGAGAATATATCATCCACGTCTCCGCCGACAACCGCTACAAGCTCTATGTCAACGGTGTACAGGTCTCCCACGGCCCCGCCAAGGGAGATCCGCGCAACTGGAGTTTCGACACGGTCGATATCGCACCCTGGCTGCAGGCCGGGGACAACCTGATCGCTGCCGTGGTCTGGAATTTCGCCGCTGAAAGGCCTGTGGCCGTGATGAGCCGGGGCGAAGCAGGATTTCTCGTCCAGGGAAACAGCGCCAAGGAACGCGCTCTGGATACCGGCAAGGAATGGAAGGTCCTGCGGACAGACGCCTACCAGCCGGAGCCGGTCCATGTCCGGGGCTACTATGCCGCCGGCTGCACCGACCGCATGGATGCCGCAAAATATCCCTGGGGCTGGGAGCAGTCCGCCTTCAATGACAGCCTCTGGACGGCGCCCCGCCTGCTCGGGCAGGCTGCGCTGAAGGGCGCCGGCAACTACCCGCTCTGGTACCTGGTTCCCCGTCCCATTCCCCCGATGGAAATCCAGCCCCTGGACCTGAGCCTCGGCCTGGACAGCCTCGCCGTCCCGGCCGGAGAGACGCGCGAACTCCTGATTGACAACAAAATACTGACCACCGGATACCCCCGCCTGCAGTTCAGCGGCGGCGCGGGCGCCGAGATCCGTCTGGGCTACGCCGAGGCCCTTTATGAGAAGGAGGGCAAGTATGCCAAGGGCGACCGCAACGTCACCGCAGGCAAGCAATTCGTCGGCTACGAGGACGTCATTCTCGCCGACGGAGGCGCCGACCGCAGCTTCGAGCCGCTTTGGTGGCGCACCTGGCGCTACCTCCGCATCAAGGTCACGGCCGCCGAAGAGCCCGTGACCATCAAGAGCCTGAGCGCCGTTTCTTCGATGTACCCCTTCGAACGCGTGAGCCGCTTCGAGGCACCGGAAGACCCCAGCCTGCAGCAGATGCTGGACATCGGCTGGCGGACCGCACGCCTCTGCGCGCATGAGACCTATATGGACTGCCCCTATTACGAGCAGCTGCAGTACTTCGGCGACGCCCGTATCCAGGCCCTCGTGACGATGTACAACACCCGCGACACCTGCCTGGTGCGCAACCTCCTGGAGCAGGGGCGGCAGTCGCTCAATGCCGACGGCCTGATGATGAGCCGCTATCCTTCGCACATCCTGCAGGATATCGCACCCTATGCGCTCTTTTGGCTGAACAGCTGCCACGACTGGTGGATGTACCGGGGTGACGAGGCATATCTCAAGACCCTGCTGCCTGCGATGCGCAGCACCCTGCACTGGTTCAGCGAGTTCCTGGGCGCCGACGGCCTGCTTCACCATGTCCCCTCCTGGAATTTCGCCGACTGGGCAGACCTGAAGGACGGCACCTTCCCGACGGACGCCGAAGGAAGGAGCGCCTATTATGACCTGATCCACATCCTGGCCCTGCGCGACGCGGCCGAGATGGAGGACGCCTTCGGAGATCCCTGGTTTGCCGCCGGCTACCGCCGAACCGCGGAAAAGGCCGCCGCTGCGGCCAAGGAGGCTTATTGGGCCGCAGAGCGGAAACTCTTTGCCGACGACGGCGCACGCAAGGCCTTCTCCCAACATGTCAACGCCCTGGCCCTCCTGGCCAACCTGGTGACGGGGCCCGAGGCTACGGACCTGCTGAAGCGCACGCTGGAGGACAAAGACCTGCGCCCCTGCACCATCTACTTCCGCTACTACCTGCAGCGGGCGATGGCCCATACGGGCAACGGGGACCTGCTGATCCCCAGCCTCGACATCCTGCGTGACCAGATGGCCCTGGGCCTGACGACCTGGGCCGAGATGCCGGAGCCTTCGCGGTCCGACTGCCATGCCTGGGGATCGAGCCCCAACATCGAATTCTTCCGCACCGTCCTGGGCATCGATGCCGCTTCGTCGGGCTTCCGCCGGGTACGCATCGCCCCGGCCCTCGGCAGCCTCAAGGAAGCCTCCGGCAGCATCCCGCACCCGAGGGGCACCGTTTCCGTCTCCTACAAGCGCTCTTCCACCGGCAAACTCAACGTCACCATCACCCTCCCCGAAGGCGTCGAAGGCACATTCGTCTGGAACGGCCGCACCAAGCCGCTGCGCCCGGGGGAGAACCGGATGTACCTGTAAAGGATTGTTAAATAATTGTTGAAAAAATTTGTGGTTTTGAGTTTTTGGTGTATCTTTGCAGTCCCTTGAGTGATTGAGGGAGACATATTTTGCGGTAGTGGTGAAATGGTAGACACGCTACTTTGAGGGGGTAGTGGGCATTGGCCTGTGTGAGTTCGACTCTCACCTACCGCACAAGACTCTGAGAACTTTCTCAGAGTTTTTTGTCCCTCGGGAAGGGACGACAAGGTATTAATTTTTTATTTAAAACAACAGATTCACAATGGCTGTTAAGATTCGTTTACAGCGCCACGGTAAGAAGAATTTCGCATTCTTCCACATTGTTGTGGCTGACTCTCGCGCACCTCGCGACGGTCGTTTCATCGAGCAGATCGGCTCCTACAACCCCAACACCAACCCCGCCACGATCAACCTCAACTTTGATCGCGCCCTGGCATGGATCAAGGTCGGTGCCGAGCCCACGCTCACCGCACGCCGCATCCTCTCCTATGAGGGTGTCCTCCTGAAACACCACCTCGATGGCGGTGTCGCCAAGGGTGCTCTGACCCAGGCGGTTGCGGACCAGAAATGGAACGACTGGAAGGCTCAGAGGGACGCCAAGATCGCTGCGAAGAAGTCCAACCTGACGATGGCTGCCGTCGAGGCCGCCAAGGCTGCGAAGGCTGCAGAGATCAAGGTTTCTGAGCAAAGGGCTGAGGCTATCGCCAAGAAGCGCGCCGAGGCTGAGGCTGAAGCTGCCGCCAAGGCCGCCGAAGCTGCTGCCGAGACCGCAGCGGAAGAGACCGAGGCTGCTCCCGAGGCATAATTTCCATGCCCCTGCAGCAGATAGCCAAGGTTCTTAAGTCCAACGGGACAGATGGCGGTCTCCTTCTGGGATTCCGTGACATCGACCCAAACGAAATTTCGCTTGAGGAGCCGGTATTCATCGCGTTCGATGGATTACCGGTTCCGTTTTTCATTTCGTCCCTGACGGCCCGCGGAGCCGGGCGTGCCGTCGTCCATCTCAATGATGTAAATACCCTGGAAGACGCGGAAGAACTCGTCGGACAAGCCGTCTGGGCTGATTGGGAGGAGATGGAAGAGGAAGATGACGGCTTCGGGGACCTCGTAGGATGGACGCTCTATGCCGGCAACGGGGCCCAGGACGGCGTCAAAGCCGGCCACATCACAGATTTAATCGACATTCCGGCCAACCCCTGTCTGGAGGTGGAAACGGAAAACGGAACCAGCGTCCTGGTCCCGTTCCATGAAGAACTGATCGTCTCAGTCGATCCGGACCGCCGGATGCTCACTCTGGAGATCCCGGACGGTCTGCTGGATCTTTAGATCTTGTCCTTGATCAAGAAATAGTATACGAGAAATCCTACCCAGCTGAACGCAAGGACAGCGATGGAGAGGAGGATCTTGCCGACGATACCGATCTTGGTTTTCTTGAAGATGTCAAGGACGCACCAGATGGCGATGATAATGCCAAGGATGTAAACAATCTTTGCGAGCATAGCTACTTGTATTTAATGGGTTATTGATTATTGGCAGCCAACTGGGCCCGGTACTGCTCCTTGACGTCGAGGTAGAAAGAAGCCATCGATGTCTGCATGTAAGGGACCAGCCAGAGAAGCCCGATCCCCAAAGTCAGGATCGAAAGCAACATCCAGCCGATGAAACTCAGGTAGAGATAGAAAAGGTCAAATTTGTGGCCTTTCATCATCTGGTTGCTGAGTTTGATGCACTGCAGGGCGCTGAGTTCCGGGCAATCCACGAGGAGGAAAGGGGTCAGCGCATAGGCAAAGGCCTTGACAATACCGGGAATGATGAACAGGAAAGTCCATAGCGCCACTTTGATCTCCATCAGCAGATAACCCCACCAGTTGCGCAGCCAGGAGCGCAGGCCGAAACGGAAGGAATTGCCGGTCAGGCGGTCATCGCCTTCGACAAGCAGGGCCTTGCAGGCATTCGGGAAACCGATATAGGAGACCGGGGCCATGAAGAGCAGCAGGTACAGCATCGAGCAGCCCACCGCGGGCAAGAACCAGGTCGGAAGGGTCGTTGCGACGTCCAGGCCGGCAAGGGTCGGGTACTCGACGGCGGCCAGATAGGGCATCATGATCAGAAAAACGACGACGACGGCGAGGACTGCTGAAGCCCAGTTGCCTTTCAGAGCCGCCAAAGCGGCGTTTTTATAATCTTGGTTGGTCATCGGTTTGGAGTTTTGTCCTACCAAGATACAATTTTTTTCGCCAAAAAATACAGGACTTACTGTTTTTTTGCAAAGAGGCCGAAGAGGGCGGAGCCGCTGCCGGACATGGAGGCATAGACGGCGCCTTCGTCGTAGAGTCGCTGTTTGAAGGTCGCGAGGGCGGGATGGGCGGCGAAGACCGTCGTTTCGAAATCGTTAACCAGGCAGTCGCGCCACTGCTCCACCGGCCTCGCCAGCGCTTCCCGCAGCGGCATCTGCTCCCGGCGGTCAGGCAGGTCGCTGCCGCCAGCAGAAGTTTTGTCCCTTCGGGGAATGCTGCCGTCAGCGACCTGCCTAACCGCCTCTGTCCTGCCACTCGACGGCTGTACCCCGCAGCCCCGGGGGCCTGCTCCCTGCGGGAAGCATTCCCCGCCAGGGTTCAGTTCTGCTTCCTGCAGGGAGCAGGCCTCCGGGGCGGAAAACAGGCGTGGGCGGATGCCGCGGTAGGCTTCGGCCGTGCTGACGGAGATGCCCTCCGGCACGACGACACGCAATTCGTAATCAGAAATATCCAGGTCGTAAGGGGTCAGGATCTCGCCGCGCCCCTCCCCCAGCATCGGACGGTCATAGACAAAGAAGGCACAGTCACTGCCCAGCCGCGCGGCAAAGCCGGCCAGCTCCGCATCCGGCAGCCCCAGGCCCGCAAGCTCCGAGATCATCCGCAACGCGAACGCCGCATCCGACGAACCGCCGCCGAGACCCGCTCCGACAGGAGAAGTTTTCTCCAGAAAGATTTTCATCGGCGGAAGCTTGAAACCCTCGTCCCGCAGCAGGAAATACGCGCGCGCCGTCAGGTCCTTCAGCGGATCCCAATCCACTCCGCCCCGACGCGCAATCGTCACCATCAAAGAACCGTCCGGTGCAATCGCTTGCACGGTTTCGTCCGGACTGTACCGGGCAAACAGTGAAGCCGAAGTCTCGCTCCAGTCCTCCCCTGCGATGATTTCCAGGGTATCAGACAGCCCATGATACGCCACAAAGAGCGTCTCGAGGTCATGATAGCCATCCGGCCGCTTCCGCAGGACCGAAAGCCCGAGGTTGATCTTGACGTGCGGATGCGTGATCATAACGCGCGGACCGCCGCCTCCACCTCGGCCCGAAGCCGTTCCTGCTCAGCCGGATCGGCAATACGCGCAAGCACCGGCGAGAGGAAAGAGATCATCTGCAGCACCTTCGCCTCCGCCTCCGGAATGCCCCGGGAACGCATGTAGAACTGCTCGTCCAGGTTCAGGAAGCCCGTCGTTGCTCCGTGCGAACACTCCACGTCATCCGCATAGATCTCCAGCTGCGGCGTCGTCTCGACCCGTGCCGTTTCGCTCAACAGGAGATTGTGGTTTTCCTGGAACGCCTTGATCCGCTGGGCGTCCGGCCGCACCAGGATGCGCCCGTGAAAAGCGGCGCGCGAATGCCCGCCGGCAATCCCGTTGAAGAACTGGGAAGAGTGCGAATCCCCCACGTTGTGGCGTACCTCGATGTCAAAGACGACTTGCTCGTCGCTCCCGCACAAGTACAGGCCGGCCAGGCGGACTTCCGCTCCCGGCCCGTCAATGTCAATCACCAAAGGAATGGAAGCACTCACGCCCGGAAGCACGACGAATACCCAGTCGAGCACTTCGTCCCGACCTACGGATACCCTCTGGGGCAGCTCCGACGACCCTACGATGAAAACCCGGCTCATACGATACCCTCGAATCCTTCCCGCCAGATCTGTTCGGCCAGTTCCTTACCGCCCGTCCGGACGATACGTCCCTCCTTGAGCACATGCACCACATCCGGGACGATGTACTCCAGCAGTTTCTGGTAATGGGTGATGATCAGCACGGACTTTTCCGGGGTGCGCAGGGCATTGACCCCGGCCGCCACAATCTTGAGCGCATCCACGTCCAAGCCACTGTCTGTCTCGTCCAGGATCGACAAAGTCGGGTCGAGCATCGCCATCTGGAAAATCTCATTCCGCTTTTTCTCTCCACCCGAGAAGCCGACGTTGACTTCGCGCTTGGCGAATTCGCCCTTCATCTGGACAAAAGCCATCTTCTGCTTCATCAGTTTCAGGAAATCGCCGGCTTTCATTTCCTCCAGGCCCTGTGCCTTGCGGCGGGCATTGACGGCTGCCTTCATGAAATTGGTAATCGAGACACCCGGGATCTCGACCGGATACTGGAAAGAAAGGAACAGGCCGGCCCAGGAGCGTTCCTCAGGTGTCATCGCGAGCAGGTCACGGCCATCGAAAGAGACCGTCCCTTCCGTCACCTCATAACCCGGACGGCCCGTCAGGACCGCACCGAGGGTGGATTTGCCGGCGCCGTTGGGACCCATGATGGCGTGGACTTCTCCCCGGCCGACACGGAGGTCGATTCCCCGGAGGATCTCCTTGCCCTCCACCGAAGCATGCAGATTCTTAATTGTCAACAGGCTCATTGCACCGTTTTTTATATCTTATTATCTTTCAATCTTTTAACCTTTCACCCTTCTTCCATTCGCAGAGGGGCTTAAGCCCTTCTGTCTCTGTTCCAGCGACTTGCAAATCACGCCTTCCTTTGGTACAGCCGCCACCAGGACCAAAGGGACCAGATCCCGTTGACGAGGTACAAGGCACAGACGATAGGCATGAATACATTGCCTACGCTGATATGGAGGATGATCTGGGTCACGTTGACCAGCAGCCAGGCGATCCAGCAGTCCCACTTCTTGAGGGACGACAGCAGCTGTGCCGTCAGGATCAGTACCGTCACACAGCAATCCAGGTAGGGATGGGGATCCCCCGGGAAGAAGGAATCCATCGCCCAGCCCCACAGGAACGCGACGACGAAGATCGCCCCGATGGCAAAACCCCGCTCCCGCCAGCTCAGCATGCTGACTTTCAGCTTGCTGGCATCTTCAGAAGAGCGCTCCGACTCCTTCGGATGCGTCCAGCGCCAATGGCCCATCACGTTGATGGCCAGGGAGATCGGCTGCAGCAGGAGGCTGGCGTACAGGTTCCGGCTCCAGAACAGGAAAAACAGGGCCGCCGTATACAGGTAGCCGACCCAGAAATTATACTTCGAATTGCGCCCTGCCAGAAAGACGCAGGTCAGTCCCAGCAGCGAACTGATCAGGTCCACCAGCAGCACCGGCTTTCCGCCCAGCGTGAAAAGAACGATATCAGTCCATTCCATAGGCTATCCGATCGATCCTTCGAGTGAAACTTGCAGGAGTTTCTGGGCCTCGATGGCAAACTCCATCGGCAGGCGCGAAAGCACCTCCTTGGCATATCCGTTGACGATCAGCCCGACCGCTTCCTCGGGACCGAGGCCGCGCTGGTTGCAATAGAAGAGCTGATCTTCGCTGATCTTGGAAGTCGTCGCCTCATGCTCCACGATCGCCGTGGGATTAAGGCTCTTGATGACGGGGAAGGTATGCGCTCCGCAGCGGGACCCGATCAGCAGGCTGTCACACTGCGAATAATTGCGCGCCCCGATGGCCGTCGGATTCATCTGTACCAGACCGCGGTAGCTGTTCTGGCTGCGTCCGGCGGAGATGCCCTTGCTGACGATACGGCTGCGGGTACCCCGGCCGATGTGGATCATCTTGGTGCCGGTGTCGGCCTGCTGGCGGTTGTTGGTCAGGGCGCCGGAATAGACTTCCGAGCTGCTGTAATCCCCCTTCAGG
>CAMOTB010000055.1 GCA_946625485.1 uncultured Bacteroidales bacterium
GCGCTCGACATCCCGCTGGAAATTCATCACCGAGAAGACGCCGTCGGCGGCATAGTCCGAAGGAATGTCTTCCGGCTCCACCTGCACTACGACACCGGCATTGGCCCACTTGGAATTGCGTGCCGAGTTGGACATGCCGTTCAGGACGATCCCGTCCGGCTCGGTCGAAGAAGGCACGAGGATGCCGCCGGGGCACATGCAGAAAGAAAACACGCCCCTTCCCTCGACCTGCTCCACGAAACTGTATTCCGCCGCCGGCATCCCGGGCCACTGGCGGCCGTGATAACGGGCGTTGTTGATCAGCGACTGCGGATGCTCGACCCGTACACCCAGGGCAAAGCCCTTCGGCTGAAGCGCCCAGCCGTTCCGGTCAAACAGTTCATAGATATCCCGCGCGGAATGACCGGTCGCAAGGATCACGGCTTCCGCCTCGAACAGGCAGGATTCCCCCTGGGACAAAGCCTCGACCTGGAAACGCTCTCCTTCTTTCCGGATTCCCGTCACCCGCGTATCGAAATGATACGCTCCCCCGTGCTCCACGATGCACTGGCGGATCTTCTCCACGACGACCGGAAGCTTGTCCGAGCCGATATGCGGATGGGCGTCGGTCAGGATGTCCGGCGAAGCCCCGAACGCGACCAGCTGGTACAGCACCTCCCGGATATCCCCCCGCTTGGAGGAACGCGTAAACAGCTTACCATCCGAAAAGGCACCGGCTCCGCCTTCACCGTAACAATAATTGGAATCCGGGTCCGGACGGCCGGTCCGGGAAAGGGTCGCCATGTCAGTCTTGCGCCGGTGCACGTCCTTTCCCCGCTCAAGGATCACGGGCTTCAGGCCCAGCGTCAGCAGTTTCAACGCGGCAAAGAGTCCGGCAGGACCCGCACCGACGACGATGACGGAGGGCGCATTTTCCACCTTGACATAGGGAGCGGACTGATACGGCTCATACTCCTCGCCGGAAGCATAAGCCTCTATATGATAGCGATATACGATATCCTTGCGCGCATCCAATGAGCGCTTGGTGACCACGCAGTGCACATCGGCCGACTTGGGGAGGCCCAGCTGCCGGCGCGCTTCGGTTTCCATCAGCTCTTGGGACAGGGTACGCCCCACCGGGACGGCCAGGTCGAACTCTTTCATATCGGGAAGAAACTAAAAATCGGAAATCCGGGAAACAGGGGCTACATCCAGCGGGCAGCGCTCACCGGCCAGGTAACGGTAATAACCGGCGATGGCGATCATCGCGGCGTTGTCCGTCGTAAACTTGAAGGCGGGAAGATAGGTGTTCCAGCCCCGTTTCCTGCCCTCTGCAACAATGCGCTCACGCAGACCGCTGTTGGCCGATACGCCGCCGCCGATGGCGATCTCCTTGATGCCGGTCTGCCGGGCTGCCTTGATCAGTTTGTCCATCAGGATGTCGATCAGGGTCTTCTGGAATGAAGCGCAGAGGTCTTCCTTATTGTTCTCCAGGAAAGACGGATCCTTCGCCATCTCGTCCCGGACGAAATACAGGAGCGAAGTCTTGATCCCGCTGAAACTGTAGTCCAGGCCCGGGATATGCGGCTTGGCGAACTTGAAGCGGGAAGGGTCTCCCTGCTTGGCCAGGCGGTCGATGACCGGGCCGCCGGGATAGCCCAGGCCCAGCATCTTGGAGCATTTGTCGAAGGCCTCGCCTACGGCATCGTCGATGGTCTGGCCCAGGATCTCGAAGTCCAGGGGGCTGTTGACCTTGACAATCTGGGAATTGCCGCCGGACACCAGCAGGCAAAGGTACGGGAAGGAAGGCTGCCGGTTCTCGGCCCCTTCCTCCTTGACGAATCCGGCCAGGATGTGTCCTTGCAGATGATTGACCATCACCAACGGGATGCCCAGGGAAAGCGACAGGGACTTGGCGAAAGAAGTACCGACAAGGAGCGACCCCAGCAGACCCGGCCCGCGGGTGAAGGCGATGGCCGTCAGGTCCTCCTTGGCGACGCCAGCCTGCTTCAAGGCCTCGCTCACCACCGGCACGATGTTGAGTTCATGGGCGCGGGAAGCCAGTTCCGGAACCACGCCGCCGAAACGCCGGTGCACTTCCTGGCTGGCAATCACATTGGAAAGCAGCCATCCGTCACGGATGACCGCCGCCGAAGTGTCGTCGCAGGAAGACTCGATTCCCAAGATGATATCTGCCATAAAACAAAAACCCTTTTCGACCGCAAAGATAGCAATATTTGGCATAATATTTATTAACTTTGTATGATGCCTTAATCCGATCTGAACCATCGCCAAAGTCCGACATATCGTCCCGCGTATCCTGGCCGGCCTGCTGCTTCTGCTGCTGGCCGGGGGTATGTTGCTGCAGTCTCCCAAGGTGCAGACAGCCCTCGCCCGGAAACTGATGGACAAGGTCAATGACGGGACCGAGGCGGAACTGACCATCGGACGCATCCAGATCCTCCCGTTCAAGACCGTCATTCTCCGGGATGTCGCCATGACGGACAACAACCCGCTGACCACCTCTTTCTTCGAGCCCAGGGATACCGTATTCCGCATCGGGATGGCAACCTTATCCTTCTCCCTCAAGGGGTTGACCGGCAAGAAACCGCTGACCCTCAAGAAGGTGACCGTCAGGGACGGCATGCTGAACCTCGTCACGGAAGCGCCTCAAGTCACCAACCTCAAACGTATCTTCCACAGCGGTACGCCGAAACCGATGCAAGACAAGGGAGACATCCTGCTGATCAAGCAGGTAGAGGCCCGGAATTTCCACTTCACCCTGGCCAATGCCATGGGCAAGAAAAAGCCCAAGGGCAGTCCCGGCATCAACTGGGCGGACCTCGACCTCTTTGCCGATGCCAAAGGGCATGACCTTCACATCGTCAGCGGAACGGTCCAAGGAACCGTGGACGACTTGAAAGTCCGGGAGAAGAGCGGATACGCCTTCTGGAACGCCCACGGCAAGACGGTTGTCCGCAAAGGAAACGTCTCCGTCACTGACTTTGAGCTGACCGACGCCGGAAGCCACCTGGTCCTCCCCTCCTTTGCCATGCTGTTCGAGGACCATCATTCGTTCAAGAACTTCACCGACGAAGTCTCGCTGGAGGTGCAGATCAGGAATTCCCATCTCAACAGCAAGACCCTGACCGGCTTCACCGGCCTGGTCCTCCCTCCCCTGGACCTGGATATCCCCAAAGCCGAATACCACGGACCCGTCAACGACTTTGATCTGACCAACCTGACTTTCCGGGAGAAAAGCGGCATCTCCGGGCAGCTTTCCGGCTCCGTCCGCGGGATCCTGAACCCCAGGCAGAGTTACATCGACGCCCGGCTGTCCGGGCTGCACTTCACCACGAAAGCCCTGAGCGACATCCTGGAGGGCGTCGCTCCCGGCAAGCTCGCTGCGCTCAAACAGTATGCTCCGGGTGAGCCCTTCACCCTGGACGGCCACCTGAGCGGACCGGCGGAGCGCCTGACCCTTGACTTCGACCTGAGCTCCCCTTCCGGCGGTATCCGGGGAGCCGTGAAGGCCGCAGACCTGCTGGAAGAGAAAATCCCTTCCCATCTCAACGGATCCCTTGCCGTCAACAACCTGAACCTGGGGCAGTTGCTCGGAACGGATGAAGTCGGAGAATGTACCCTCAGGACCAGCCTGGGAGCGACCCTGGGGAAAGGAAAAGTCCATTTGAACATCGATTCGCTCCACGTGGACAAGGCCTTGATCCACGGGTATGAGTACAGCAACATCGCCGGCGCCGGCACCTTCAAGGATAATGCTTTCAACGGGCGCATCGTCTGTTCGGACCCGAATCTGAACTTCATTTTCCAAGGCCTGGTGAACCTGTCCAACAAGACCGACAAGGCCTTGTATAAGTTTTATTTCAATCTCGGATACGCCGACCTGTATGCCCTCAACCTCGACAAGCGCGGCCCTTCCAAGGCTTCCCTGGCGGTCAATGCAGATTTCACCCGGATCGGGAAAAAGAACATCCTGGGAGACATCGACGTCCATGACCTGAAGCTGGAGAACAAGGAAGGCGTGCACGACATCGGCGACCTGTCCGTCAGCTCCTATTCTTCAGACGGAGACGAGCGTCTCCAGTTCAACGCTCCTTTCGCCCAAGCCCGGTATTCCGGATCCCAGCCTGTCCTTTCGCTGGTGTCCGACCTGAAACAAGGAATCCTCTACAAGGAATTGCCGGCCCTGGCCCCGAAGACCGTTTCGCCTTGGGAGCCGAAGGACTACCGGCTGACCCTCCAGACCCGTGACACGCGCGACCTGCTTTCCTTCGTCCTGCCGGGCCTGTACCTCGCAGACGGGACGAGCCTGGAACTGAAGGCCGATGGCGACGGGACAATGCGGGCCGAGCTGAAGTCCCAGCGCCTGGCCCTGCAGGACAAATACATCAAGAACTTCCAGTTACAAGCCACGGAGGATGGCCGGCAACTCCGCTGCGACATCGAAGGAGAGGAGTTGAATGCCGGCGTCAGGCTCCTGGGCAACAACATCCAGATCACGGCTGACAGCAACCGGGTGGACCTGCACTACCTTTTCGACAACCACAGCGAGCAGGAGACCCGGGGTGACCTCCAACTCGCCTGCCTGTTGGACCGAGACCCGGACAGAAAGCTGGTCTATGATATCCGTACGGAATCCTCCGAACTGGTAGTCGGAGGCGAGAAATGGGACATCGACCCTTCTTCCATTGCGATTCTTCCCTCTGGCATCAAGGTTCCCCGCTTCGTAGCCCGCAACGACGACCAGCAGATCCTGGTCAGCGGCGGCATCGCCAAGGGCAGCAAGGATACCCTGACGCTCTCGCTCAACGACCTGGATCTGGGACCGCTCCAGATGATCGCCGCTTCCCTGCCGGAAATCGGCGGAAAAGTGACCGGCAACGCCCGCCTGGTCTCGCCCGTCACCAAGGACCAGCTGGACCTGAACGCCCGGATGGTCGCGAAGGACATGGTGATCAGCGGCTATGACGCCGGGACGCTGAAGGTTTCCGGAGAATGGGAGAACACGCAGAAACAGATGCTGTTCAGCCTGGAGGACACCGTCGGCGAACGGACGACGCTGGTGGCAGACGGCACCTATCATCCCGCTTCGAAAGAGATCCGGGCCCGGGCCCGGATGGACAGCCTCCAGATCGGCTATGCCAGCGGATTCCTGAAAGAAGTGTTCAGCCGCATGGAGGGCAAGGCCAGCGGCGAAGTCGCACTCACAGGCACGATGGATCGCCTGTCCGTCTCCAGCCGCGGAGCCCGTCTCGACGATGCGCTCCTGCATGTCGCCTATACCAATGTCCCGTATTATGTCAGCGGCCCCTTCCATCTCGATGACTACGGGGTCTACTTCGATGACATGGACCTGAAAGACCGCTTCAGGGGAAGCGGCACCGTCAGCGGCGGGCTGAGCTTCGACCACCTGAAAAACATCCGGATGAATACGTCCATCCGGGTGAACGGCGTGGAAGCCTTCAATACCCAGGATGACGGAGAATCTCCCGTTTACGGCAACGTATCGGCCTCCGGCACCGTCAATATCACCGGTCCCTTCTCCTCCCTGCTGCTGGACATCAACGCCAGGACTGACGGGAACGGCGACTTCCATATCCCGCTGAGAAACGGGTCTGCCATCCACGGTACGGACCTGCTGACTTTCAAGCAGCCGGTATCCGACGATTGGGTGGATCCTTACGAGGAGATGCTCAAGACACTCAGCAAAAAGGGGAACGACAAGGGCCGCCTGGCCTTGAAGATGCGGATCACGGTCCGCCCTGAAGTCCAATGCGATCTGGAGATCGACAAAGACAACGGCAATGTCCTGTCCGGCCGCGGAAACGGCACCATTTCGCTGGACATCGCCGGCGAACAGGCCTTCAGCATCAACGGTGAATATAACCTGACATCCGGCGACTTCCATTTCAATGCGATGAACATCGCATCCAAGGACTTCACGATCAGCAGCGGCAGTTTCATCAAGTTCAACGGAGACATCATGGACAGCGACTTGGACATCCATGCCCTCTATCAGACCAAAACCTCGCTGGCCAACCTGATCACGGACAGCACTGCCACCTCTTACCGGAGAAATGTCGAGTGCGGACTCAGCATTTCCGACAAGCTCCGCAATCCCCAGCTGGCCTTCTCCATCGACATTCCGGATCTGGATCCCGCTACCAAATCCCAGGTCGAGAGCGCCCTCAACACCGATGACAAGATCCAGAAACAGTTCGTGGCCCTCCTGGTTACCAACAACTTCCTGCCCAATGACCAATCCGGCATCTTCAACAGCAGCGGGCTCCTGATGTCCAACATGATGGAAGTGATGTCCGGCCAGTTGAGCAATATCCTGCAACGATTGCAGATCCCGCTGGATCTCGGCCTGAAATACGCGGCCGGAGAGGGAGGAAACGACCTTTTTGACGTCGCCGTCTCGACCAAGCTCTTCAACGACCGCGTCTCCGTCAACGGCGTGATCGGCAACCGGCAGTATTCCGCGCACGGCAACAACCAGGATGTCGTCGGCGACCTCGATGTCGAGATCAAGCTTGACAACGCCGGCGAATTCCGCCTGAACCTCTTCTCACATTCGGCCGACAAGTATTCCAACTACCTGGATTACAGCCAGCGCAACGGCGTCGGCGTCGGTTATCAGAAAGAGTTCAATACCCTGCGCAGTTTCTTCCGCAACTTGTTCACCAGCAAGAAGAAACGGCAGGAGATGCAAGCCCTTCCACGTCCGGAAGAGAGAAAGAAAACCCTGAAAATCCAGAAAGATGAGCGATAAAGGCTGTTTATACCTGATCCCTTCTCCGCTCGGGGACAACGATCCGGCGGAAGTGATTCCGGCCCCCGTGCTGGCCAAACTGCAAACCCTCCATGTCTTCGTCGTGGAGGAGGTCCGCACGGCCCGGCGTTACCTTTCCCGCGCCGGACTGAAGGGACACATCGAGGGACTGGAATTCCATACCCTCAATGAGCACACCCCCGCCTCTGAGGTGGAGGCGATGGCCGCCTTGTTTGAGGAAGGACAGAGCGTCGGGCTGATCACGGAGGCCGGCCTTCCGGCAGTGGCGGATCCCGGTTCCGCGCTGGTCGCTCTCTGCCACCGGCAAGGCATCCGGGTCGTTCCCTTTGTCGGCCCGTCTTCGCTGATGATGGCCCTGATGGGATCGGGCCTCAATGGCCAGTCTTTCGCCTTCCTGGGGTATCTGCCGGCCAAGACGGACGAGAGGCGGGCAGCCATCAAGGCCATCGAAAAGCAGTCCGCAGCCCAGCATCAGACCCAGATTTTCATCGAAACGCCTTACCGCAACGATGCCATGATGGAGGATCTGCTGCGTATCTGCGCACCGGGGACCCGTCTCTGCATCGCGGCCGACATCACCCTGCCGGAGGAGACGATCCTTACCCGGACCATCGCCCAATGGCGCAAAAACCCGCTCACCCTGGGGAAAAGACCCTGTGTATTCCTAATCCTGGCACAAAAATGAGAACAGACAACGTAACTACATTGGAAATTAACGGCATGCAATTCCACGCCTGCATCGGCATCCTTCCTCAGGAAAGGACGGAAGGAGTCGATCTCGTCATCGATTTCAAAGGCCGTTGCTCTTCCAAAAAAGCCGTCAAGACCGACGATATCGCTGACACGGTGGATGTCCGAACCCTTTGCGAAACCATCAAGCAGGAAGTTTCCAAGCCCTGCCATCTCCTGGAGACGCTTGCGGACCGGATCGTCCGTACCATTTGTGATTCTTTTCCGTTTTACGCCATCAAGGTCAAGGTCGCGAAACTGAATCCCGGACTTTGCGGAGCGCAGAGCTGGAGCGCGACGGCGAGCATGAACTGGGATAACGAGAATTCCGATCTCTGAGATGAAGATCGCATTCGTCACCCTGGGCTGCAAGCTCAATTATGCCGAATCGGCGACTTACGCCCGCGGATTCAAGGCCGCCGGGTGGGAAACCGTGCCCTGGAGCAAAGGGGCTGACGCTTTCGTCGTCAATACCTGCAGTGTCACGGCGACCTCCGACAGCAAATCGCGCAGCGTCATCCGCAAGCTGCACCGCCTGTGCCCCGAATCTCCGATCATCGTGACCGGCTGCTATGCCGAGCTGCGGCGCGCGGAAGTGGAGGCGCTCGAAGGCGTCGCTCGCGTCTTCGGCGCCAACGAGAAGGCCCGCCTCGTCCCCGAGACCCTCGCCCTCCTTTCTGCCGAAGCAGGCACGACGTTCGCGGCTGCGGGGGAGCCATGGGGCGCTGGAAACTGTGCCACGCCGTCGGAGGAGGCCTGTGTATCTGCAAACGCCTCGCTCCGCTCCGGTTACAAAGCGATTTCCACCGGCAGCAGTCACCCTGGCACGACGTTCGAGGCTGCGGGGGAGCCATGGGGCGCTGGAAACTGTGCCACCCTCGGCAACATAAGAGGGGGGACCGTGAGCGAAGCGAACGGTGGGGCCGAGCGAAGCGAGGCGTTTCCAGCGCCCCATGGCTCCCCCGCGGCCTTAGATGAGGTCTTCGGCGCCTACAGCATCGGCGGCCGCACGCGCTCCTTCCTCAAGGTCCAGGACGGCTGCGACAACTTCTGCGCCTACTGCACCGTGCCCTTCGCCCGCGGCCGCAGCCGCAACATCCCCATCAGCGAAGCCGTCCGCGCCGCCCGCGACATCGCCGCCTCCGGCACCAAGGAAATCGTCCTCACCGGCGTCAACACTGGCGACTTCGGGCGCACCACCGGCGAAAGCTTACTGGACCTGCTCAAGGCCCTCAACGAAGTCGAAGGGATCGAACGCTACCGCATCTCCTCGATCGAGCCCAACCTCATCACCGAAGAAATCGTGGACTGGATCGCCTCCGGCACCAAGTTCCTTCCCCACTTCCACATCCCGCTCCAGACCGGCTCCGACGTGCAGCTGAAGCGGATGGGCCGCCGCTACACCACCGCCTTCTTCCGCGACCGGATCGACTATATCCGCCATGCCATGGAGCACCCCGGACAGCCGAAAGTCTTCTTCGGCATCGACGTGATGGTAGGCCTGCCCGGCGAAACGCCCGAACTGTTCGAGGAGACACGCTCCTTCATCGAATCCGTCCGACCCGCCTTCATCCACATTTTTCCCTACTCCCGCCGTCCCGGCACCCGGGCCGCCGCGTGGCCCGATCAGATTCCCGAGCCGGTCAAGGCCGAGCGCGTCAAGATCCTCGAGGCCCTATGCGACCGGCTCCACGCCGGCTTCATCGAAGCCAACCGCGGCATCCGGGAACGCGTCCTCTGGGAATCCAAGGAAAAAGACGGCACCATGTCCGGTTTCACGGGCAACTACATCAAAGTTACCCGCCCCTACGAACCCGGCCTCAGCGGCCAGATCACGGAAGTCATCCTTTAAGGCAAGTGCGCCCAATGGAAGAAAAAAACCTCCATTGGGCGCAAAAAAGGCCTAAAATGCGCCCAATGGACAGAAAAAGCGTCCATTGGGCGCAGTCCGTTTCAAACAATGCCGGTTAGGAAACGCGATCGACGATCTCGGCGATGTCCTGGACCGGACGGTCGGAATAACGGCTGAAAGTGGCGAGGCACAGGGGGCAAGCCGTTGCAATGGCATCGGGGCCGCCCACGGTCAGATGCTTGAGCGCATTGCGCGTCATATCCTCCCGTTGCGCAAACCCAAGCGTCAGCGAACCCAGCGAGCCACCGCAGCAGATGCTTTCCTCACGGGTCTGATCCGCTTCAACGAGATAGCCGGCCTGCCCGAGGACACGGCGTGGCTGCTCATAGATGCCGCTTCCCCGGCCCAGTTCACAGGGATCGTGGAAGACGTAACGGATATCTCCCTTCTCCACCCGGAGCGCGCCGGATGCAATCAACTCTTCGAAATACTCCGCAGTATGGACGACACGGACGTTCTCCAGTTTGTAGCGCTCCTTGAAGATCTTGTAACAGATCGGACAGGACAGCAGCAGGGTGTCGCAGCCGGAAGCGAGGATCAGTTCCCGGTTCTTCCGGATCAATTGCTTCGCCTGGGCGAAACGGCCCGCAGTCATCAGCGGACGTCCGCAGCACAGACCGCCGTCCTTGTCCATCATCTCCCAGTCCAGACCCGCCTTGTCGAGCACGGACCCGACAGCCTTGGAGATGCGCGGAGTCAGCTGGGTCATGCAGCCGGCAAAATAGAGGACCTTGTGCCCGGCCGGAACAGGAGTCGGCTGGAAGCCGCTGTAATCGGGATTCAGGCCATACGGGCGCATCGCCCGCTGAGCAATCCGGATCGAAGGGCCGTCCAAACCGATCTGACAGACCTCATGGCACTTGCCGCAAAGCAGGCACTTGTCAGAAATCTCCTCGATGCGTTTCTCGTTGCCGCGCCGGATGTTACGGTTCAGATAGACCGTCGTATCCTTGATATTGGCCTTCTTGACGCTCATCGGACAAGCGTCGATGCACACGCCACAGTTGGGGCAGGACCAGACCATGGCCTTCGTAAAGCCCCTGCGTGCATGCTTGATCGTCAGTCCGGCGTTGCGCATCGGGATCAGCATCATCTCGGCCGGGATGTGCATGTAGCGCGTGAACGGCAGCACGCACATGAACACACACAGCGCAATCGAATATGCCCACCAGGTCGGCAGCATGTGGAGATGGTCGCCCAGGAACTGGCGGAACACCCAGTTGAGCGGCACGATCAGGAAACCGCCGCCGCTGATATGGGCCGTGAAGCCCTCGGCCAGCAGACGCAGCGGGAAGATCGCCCAGAGCGAATACAGACCCACACGGTCCAGCAGCGTCGGACGGGTCGTCCGGCGCATGCCGAAAAGACGCGAGTGCACGCGCTTGATCATCGCCAGGGCAATGCCGCTGAGGATCATCAACAGGAAGAAATCCATCAAGGTGAAGAGCAGCGAGCCTTGCACCGTCGCCGGTCCCGGTCCTTCGGATACGAAATAATTGAAGAAGATCGGATACCAGATCTGGCGCATCCGGTGCGGCACGAAGAGCATCACCTCGATGTGCCCCAACAGGATGATCATGAACCAGCCAAAGGCGATACTGGAATGCATGTAGCCCAACACGGGATTGCGTTTCCACAATTTAACGTGCAAGAGGCAGTTCAAAAAGATGTCCTTGATATTCTTCCAGGCCGTGACGGGATTGATCAGCGACAACAGGAAGCGCTTGCGATCCTCCGACGACAGCTGCACCAGAATCTTGATGATGCCATAAACGCAATAGCTCAGGACGAAAACCATCCCGAAGACAAACGGCAGGACGAAAGGATGGAACCCGGATGCGACGCGATCGATCATTTCCCTTCCTCCTTCGTTTCATCGCCCCAGATCCGGCACAGGGACAGGATCAGGTGACGGGTGTTGATGCCGCGCGGGCAGACC
>CAMOTB010000056.1 GCA_946625485.1 uncultured Bacteroidales bacterium
GCAAATTAAACCAAATGACATCAATTCGTTAAGCGACATTTTTTTCTTTAACGTCAAGTTTAGAAACCTTACTATCAACCTTATTTATTAATCAAAAACAATCTCTATGAAGAGCACGAATCTGATTACTGCGATGCGTACGCTTCTCGTCGGGGTAGGAATGATGATCGCCTCCTCCCTCTTCGCACAGACGTCCGTTACAGGAACAGTGAAAGATGCTGCCGGCAACGGGATTATCGGCGCATCTGCTTTTGTACAGGGGACTCATAATGGCACTGTCGTGGACATGAACGGGTCCTTTACCTTATCCAATGCCAAAGTCGGAGATAAGATCGAATTCTCTTGCATCGGCTATACTTCCAAGGTCCTGACTTGGAATGGTTCTCCCCTCAACGTCGTCCTGGATGAGGACGCTGAACTGCTGGAGGGCACGGTCGTGACCGCTCTCGGTATCCGTAAGGATGAAAAGAGAGTTGGTTATGCCGTCAGTTCCGTCGACGCCAGCAAGCTGGTCGCTACCGCGTCTCCTTCCCTGG
Organism: uncultured Bacteroidales bacterium; assembly: GCA_946625485.1. Lineage (GTDB taxonomy): Bacteria > Bacteroidota > Bacteroidia > Bacteroidales > UBA932 > Cryptobacteroides. The sequence goes on from CAMOTB010000056.1 coordinate 537, forward strand.
GCTCAGCCCTTTACGGTAAGGCTTCCGGTGTCCGCATCAGCACGGCTCCGGGCGGCGCTACCGGCGCTATCTCCATCAATGTCCGCGGTCTTAGCTCCATTACCGGAACCAGCCAGCCGCTCGTCATCGTGGACGGTGTCCCGATCCGTAACGGCGAGGCGAACCTCGGTGACTACTGGGCCGTTCAGCGCATGCAGTCCAATGGTCTGACCGATATCAATGTCGAGGATATTGAGAATCTTACTATCCTGAAAGGTGCTTCCGCAACCTCCTTGTATGGTTCCGAAGGCGCGAACGGTGTCGTTCTCATTACCATGAAGCAGGGCAAGAGGAATAGCGGCGTCCACATCGACTTCAACGCCAGTGTTCAGGCTGATGTGGTGGCTTACATGCCTAAGTACCAGACTACTTTCGGCCCTGGTTACCCTTATCCCTGGTGGGGCTACGGCGGTCTCGTCGACGATCCTTCTTCCGAGTATTTCGGCTTTGATACCCGTCGCATGGGTGGAACGGACAAGAACGGCAAGACGATCGATGTCCCTTCCGTTTTTAACGCCTATTACTATTTCGGCCCCAAATATGACGGCCGTGAGGTCTATACGCCGACCGGTTACCGCAAGTTCCTTCCGATCACGGATGATCCTTGGAGTGACCTGTTCCGTACCGGTATTCTCCAGCAGTACAACCTGGCCATCACGACCGGCAACGAGCACGGCAACACCCGTTTCTCCTACACGTTCATGGACAATATCCCTAACCAGTACAATTCCCATCTGGGTAAGCACAACTTCCAGGTCAGCGGCAGCCAGGATATTGCCAAGGGTCTCAAACTCGGCTATTCGGTCAACTACATGAACCAGAATGTCAAGAACCGTCCTTACCGTATCGCCCGTCTCGTGGCGAACTACAGCGGTATGTTCGGTCCTTTCGACGATGTGGTCTATTACCGCGAGCATGTGATGACTTCCGCCGGCTTCTACAATCGGTCATGGACGGATGCCAGCCATGAGAATCCTTCCGAGGGCTGGTATTTCGGCAACAATCTGGGCGGATTCCTTGATGAATATGCGTGGAACATTATCGGCCGAGAGCAATATGAGAACAACCAGCGCCTCATCGCCAGCGTGACCCCTTCCTGGGAGATCGTCAAGGGGCTGACGCTTAAGTCCAACATTGCTACGGACTGGACGGTTCAGGATGTCGAATTGAAGGAACGTGCCAAGACTTCACCGACGATCACCGGCAGCCCTGACGGTGCTTATGTCATCACGAAACGAAACTATCAGACCTTATACGGTGATGTCCTTCTCAATTGGGATACAAAAATAACTGAGGATTTGGGCTTTACTGCCATTTTGGGTTATTCCATCCGCAACGAGAAGTATCTTGAGACCTCTGCCCGTACCCGGAATGGATTGACTGAACTCAATCATTTCCACCTCAACTTCTCCAACGAGGACGCTCGTTCCAGTGAGAGTACCTCTGATATGCTCAAACAGGCCGTATTTGCTACAGCATCCCTGTCCTGGAGAGATTGGGCCTACCTGGAAGGAACGATCCGTAATGAGAAGACCTCTACTTTGAACGGCCAGTCTTTCTGGTATCCTTCCGTCAACGCATCCATCATTTATTCAGAACTCTTTGATCTCCCCACGTGGGTTGATTTTGGTAAGTTCCGTGCTTCTTACGGTGTCGTAGGTCTGGCTCCTGAACTTTATAAGGCTCCGATTTCCTATTTGCAGAAGACCGCTTCTTCAAAGTATGTGTACCAGCAGCTTGAAGACAAACTGGGCAATGACAGCATTCGTCCGGAAATGACCCATGAATGGGAGTTCGGTATTGAAAACAAATTCTTCCATAACCGTCTCGGTTTCGACCTGTCCTACTATCATAAGCGCATCGTTGACCAGATTCTGGAGGCGACAGTCCCTCATAGCGCCGGTGGCCGCAGTATTTTGGCCAATGTCGGTGAGTTGGAGAATCAGGGAATCGAATTTGCGCTGTATGGCACGCCGATTGAAAGCCGCGACTGGCGTCTCGACTTGTCCGGGAATATCGCGTGGAATACGAATAAAGTTGTCAAGTTGATGGATGGCCTCGACCGACTCAAGATGCGTGCCAATCCTTGGGACAATGGTGCCGCGGACATTTATTCGGATGTGGGACAGAAGATGGGTGACATCTATTCTTTCGCCCCGATGGAGGATGCCAACGGAAATAAAATTGTCGATTCCGAAGGCCTTTATAAGGTCACGTCGGAGATGGTGAAAGTCGGTAATGCAATGCCTGATCTGATCGGAGGTTTCGCAGCCAGCTTGTCTTACAAGAGATGGACATTGGACGCTAACTTCAATTTCCAGATCGGAGGCGATGTCTGGAACCAGCCCTATCAGTATATGATGGGCCTAGGAGCTCTCGCAGACTCTATGCCTTTCCGTGACGAAGAACATGGCGGTTTGGCATATTATGTCGATGCTGACGGGAACAACGTCGCTGCTGCCGGTATGACCTCTGGCCCCAACGGCGAATATATCCATCACGACGGGCAGATTCTGGAAGGTGTGACCGAAGACGGCAAGCCCAATACCACGATTGTCAGCACGGACTACTTGCTGGAGGAAACCTATTCCTGGGGGACGGGTGGCCCTATCTACTACAGCCACTCCATCTTCCGGAACAGCTATTTGAAGTGCCGTGAACTCTCCCTTTCCTATACGCTGCCGGAGAACTTCACCCGCAAGTTCAAGTGCAATGCACTTCGTCTTTCCGTCTTCGCCCGTAACCCGTTCTTCATCTACAAGAACCTGCCTATTTTCGATGCCGAATCAATGGATAGTACCAATTGGGTAGATGCTGTCCAAATCGGCGGTTCCACTTCCTCTTCCCGGACTTTCGGTTTTACTCTCCGTGCGAACTTCTAATTGGATCCGACTAATTTAAAATGGATAAGACAATGAAAAAACTCTATACTCTGATCCTGACCATCGTTGCGTTGTCCTTCCTGTCCTCATGTGACATCGACAACAGCCAAGCTTTCAAGGATAGATATAACAATCCAGCCAAGACAACGACGGTATCCTGCGACAAACTCATGACCGGATCTTTCATGTATGGAAACGGTTATACGTACAACGCATACTGGAGGATGTATACCTGGGACAATTATTTTGGAAAACTGGCTCAGACCATCGGTTTCTCCGTAAATAGCGGAAGTATGTATTATATCAATGACGGCTATGCCAACAACCGTTGGACGTCGTTCTATGATATCCTTCGCAATTATCGTATCATGCAGAGGCAGTATGAATCTGAGTCTGCAGAGCAGCAGGCGGAAGACCGGATTTTCCTGGCATTGACCGAGGTGTTCCTGTATGACCATCTCTCTCAGATTGTCGATATTTTCGGCCCTGTACCTTTTGAAAAAGCCGGCTACCTTGCCATCACTGGTGATCTCGCTTCTTCCTATCCGGCCTATGACAGCGATGTTGACCTGTATAAGATGATGCTGACCAATCTGGATGCCTTATATACTGAAATCGGAAGCTTGAGCGGGACGATTGGAAAGGCGACCCAGACATCTCTCGAAAAGCAGGACTATATTTGCGGCGGGGACCTGGACATGTGGCAGAGTTATGCTAATGCCTTACTTCTCCGTCTTGGTATCCATGTCGCGTCCCAAGGTGCGCTCGCTTCCGAAGGTAAAGCGGCGGTAGCCAAAGCGGCTGGCCGCAAGCTCCCCGCTACCTGGGATGAGTCCATCAAGGTCCATGCCGACTTCGAGAGTTTTGCCTATTGGGAGAACTTCCGCGACAGTTGGAAGGATATCAATGCGACAGCCTCCCAGAAAGTTATCGACGCTTTCCAGGTCACAGGTGAGAACGATCCCCGCTTGGCTGTGGTTTATTTCCCGAATGAGGACGGAAACTATTTCGGTATGCATGTCGGTGAAACCTCCCAGGAGCAGAACGATCATACGGCCGCTGAAGAGTATGATAAACGTTATTATGCCCGCTTGAATTATGCGACCTTCACCTATAACAACCTCTTCGTCAGTCCGGTTTTCTCGGCAGCCGAAGCCTGGTTCCTGCTCGCTGAAGCGTATCAGCAGGGCTATGCATCCGGTAATGCCGAAGATGCTTTCAAACATGGTATTGCCGCCTCCATCGAGCAGTACTATGACGAGAATGTAAACGGCAGCCAGGAGAAGGCAACCTCTCCGGAAGGACGCTATTTCAAGAAATTTGCGGCTGCGGACATCCCTTCCGAAGGCGAGGCCCTGGCATTTGCCCAGAAGGTGTGGAACGCCTATAGCGACAAGATGGACGCCATCATGACCCAGAAATGGGCCCATTTCGGCATCACCCAGCCGACCCAGGCTTGGACTGACATCCGTCGTACGGGCTATCCGAAACTCGATTATCCGACAGATACGGGTACCGGCGTGAAGTTCCCTAATATCGTGAACCGCGTTAAATATCCGAATTCGGAGAATGCCAATAATAAAGCCAACTATACTGAGGCCAAGGCGAATGTCGGTGACGACTCCGAGAGCTTCACCCTCTTCTGGGCGAAATCTCTCAAGTAGTCTTTTGGGCTGATTCTTTGGACCGCATGCCGTGTTTTCATCGTGTATGCGGTCTTTTTTTCTTATATTTGTAAGGTAACACTTGAACGTAATCGATTCTATTTATGCGAAGATTTCTTTCGTTTCTCATCATCTTCTGCTTGCTTTCCGGCTTGTGCTTCGGTCAGGAAACGGGCTATACTCACAAGTATTCTCCGGTTAACGGCTATGTTGTGCCGACGGATCCGCTGGTGCTGGAGAAACTGGATGCCTGGCAGGACCTTAAGTTCGGCGTTTTGTTTCATTGGGGCATCTATTCTGTGGCCGGTATCATGGAGTCTTGGAATCTCTGCTCCGAAGATGAAGAGTGGGAGTACCGGTATCGTCAGGAGACAGGTATGACGTATGAGGAGTTCAAGCAGTGGTATTGGGGGCTGAACCGTTTCTTCAATCCCCGTCAGTTCGATCCCGACGCCTGGGCGGACGTGATGGCGGATGCGGGGATGAAATACATGGTCTTCACGACCAAGCATCACGACGGCTTCTGCATGTTTGACACACAGTATACGGATTATAAGATCACAGCCGGTCCCTTCGGCGACCATCCCCGCAGCAATGTGGCCAAGGAGGTCTTCGATGCTTTCCGGGCCAGGGATTTCTGGGTGGGCGCTTATTTCTCCAAACCGGATTGGCATTGCGAGTGGTTTTGGAACCCGATCCTGGCTACTCCCCGTCGCGGGATCAATTACAAGAAAGAGAATCACCCCGACTGGTGGCAGAACTACGTGGACTTCACGAAGGGGCAACTGACGGAACTTACGCGGGATTATGGTCCGATGGATCTGATCTGGCTGGACGGCGGCTGGATTTCCGGCAAGGAAGTCGGTCTTGACGAAGTCCTGGTCGGCGCCCGTCAGCGCAATCCGGGGATGATCTGCGTGGACCGCGTATCCCGGGACGACAATGAGAACTACCAGACGCCAGAATGTACGGTCCCGCCGGAGCAGCGCAATATCCCCTGGGAGACCTGCGATCCGCTGATGGATTTCAGCTGGCGTTTCAATCCCAAGTATAAGAGTTCACGTACGGTGATTGCCGAATTGGCGGAGGTGGTGGCGAAAGGCGGCAATCTGATCCTGGGCATAGCGCCCACTCCGTATGGAACCATTGACGATATGGCCCGGAACCGGTTGCATGAGATCGGATCGTGGTTGCGCAAATATGGGGAAGCGATTTACGGAACCCGGACCACGCCTGTCTATCATGACGGCAATCTGTGGTTCACGGCCTCCAAGGATGGGAAGACGATGTATGCCATTTATGCACTCGCTGACGATGATGTTCTGCCGTCCACGCTCGAGTGGACCGGAAACATTCCGGCCGGAAGGGTGCATCTCGTCGGTGACGGACGGAGGGTTTCCTGCAGGGTTCGGGACGGGAAAGTCTCCGTCGTCCTCCCCAAAGGTCTCGCACAAGAGTCCCTCGCTTTGAGATTTGAGATCAGGTAGCTTATGTGGCGGGCCATCGGTGAGAAGTAAGTCTGGTTTTTTATGCCCGTTTTTTTTCTCATCTTTGTAGCTCAAAGTTGTTTATATGAAGCGTATCCTTTGGACCTTGGCAGCCTGTCTACCTGTTCCCGGAGTTTGTTGTCGGACATCTCGTATTCCACGATCAGTCCCAGACTGATGTCAAGTTGAATTTGATGCACTGGGCCAGAAGATCGTCTATTATGACGGAGATAATCTGATGGAGATGACCCACCTGCCCATGCTGAAAGTCCTGGAAGCGTCTGACCGCGTCTTTGTCGTCAAGGACGGCTTGCTCTGTGAAGTGTTCGACCTTTCTATCGCCTGGAGGACGTCCTGCGGATACTCGATGAGTTATATAAAATTTAGGATATGAAAAAATGGTTCTTCTGCCTGGCTTTGCTGGCGGGCTTTATCGTTGCCTGCAGTTCCAGTACGGCCGACAAACCGCTGACGCGGGATGGATATGTGGATTACCTGTACCGGTCCATGCCGGTCCCGGACAGCCTGGTCAATGACCGGGCCTATTGGGAAGAGACGGTCGCCAAGACCCTGGAGGTGCGGGAGCGGATGAACTGGGGCATTCCGGAGCGGGAGTTCCGGCATTTCGTGCTGCCGGTCCGCGTCAACAACGAGGACCTGGACCGTTTCCGCATCGAGTATGCCGACGAGCTTTGTGAGCGCGTGAAGGGAATGTCGCTCCACGATGCCGTCCTTGAAATCAATCACTGGTGCCACGAATGGGCGACTTATGTCGGGACTGATGCGCGGACGCGGGGACCTCTCTCGCTGATGGCTTCGGGCCTGGGCCGTTGCGGCGAGGAATCCACCTTCACGGTTTCCGCCCTGCGTGCGGCCGGCATTCCGGCCCGGCAGGTCTATACGCCGCTCTGGGCCCACACCGACAGCAACCATGCCTGGGTTGAGGCCTGGGTGGACGGACAGTGGTATTACCTGGGCGCCTGCGAGCCGGATCCGGAACTCAACATGGGCTGGTTCAATGTGGCCGTGTCCCGCGCCCTGCTGCTGCATACCAAGGTGTCCGGCGATTACCAGGGGCCGGAAGACGTGATCGTCAAGAATCCGGTCTATACCGAGATCAACGTGATCCGCAATTATGTGCCGGCCCGCAAGACCACCGTCACGGTCGTCAATGAGAACGGAACCCCAGTCCCGGGCATTGAGGTAGAATACAAGATCTTCAATTACGGGACTTTCAGTACGGTGGCGAGGATCAAGACGGATGCGCAGGGCCGTGCCTTCCTGGACTTGGGTCTGGGCGACATCCTGGTCTGGGCCAGCGACGGTGCCAAATTCGGCTTCGCAAAGCTGGACCACGAGGCGGTGACGCTGACCCTGGATCACTTCGAGGGTGAAATATTCTCGGCCGATCTGGATATGGTCCCGCCGCCGGAGAATCCGCTGCCGACGCCCGCGACCCAGGAGCAGATCGCGGCCAATGCCTTGCGTCTCGCTTATGAGGACAGCCTGCGTCTGGCCCGTCATCCGGAGAGCCCTGCCGTTGCGCGCGAGGCCGCGTTCTATGCGGCTGTGGAGCAGAAGGATCCGGCCCTGATGGAGGCGGCCCGGATCGTCTGGGGCAATATGGGTTCGAAGGACAAGGGCGACGTGGCCCTGGATGTCCTGATGGATGCCGTCGAGGCCGTCCCGACTCTGGATCCGCTGGTGCTGGATCCGCGCGTCAACACGGAGATGCTGTATCCGTGCAAGGCTGAGATCCGTGCCGGCCTGTCCGGCGTCGTATCGGATCCCGACGCCCTGGCCCGGTGGACGAAGGAAAATATCCGCCTCATTGATGAAGACCGCAATCCCCAGGGGCTCAAGATCCCGCCCCTGTATGTGTGGCGCAGCCGGATGAGCGACCGCATTTCCGCCAAGATCTTCTATGTGGCGGCCTGCCGCGCATTGGGCTGGCCTGCAGTGCTTGACCATGCCGGCCGAATCCAGGTGATGCCGGACGGTCAGACCTGGCGCGCCGTCGATCTGGAGGAAGCCGTATCCGCAGTGGCTCCGACCGGCGAGGTAATCCTTGTCTCTGATGCAGGGGAAAAGCCCCGTTTCGGCGACTTCAGCGTCGACCGGATCGAGGGCGGGCGCACCAGCAAGGCCGCTTTCCGCCTCGGGAAGGGCCGGGAGTCCGTGCGCACCCTTCGCTCCGAATGGGACGACGGTCCGCAGGAAGGCCCTGAAGGCAATGCCGGCTTCTCGCTGGATGAAGGCTATTATATGGTGACGACGGGCAAGCGCCTGCCGGACGGCAGCGTCCTGGCGCACCTGCAGACTTTCACTGTCGTTCCTGGCCAGGTCAACGAGATGCCTGTCCACGTGCGCACGGCGGAGGAAGCGCAACTCAAGGTGATCGGGCAGATCGATGCCGCGAAGGTGACGGACAAGCCGAAATTCGTGCTGGCCGTAGTCAAGGAGAACGGGGAGCCGACGGTGCATGCGCTGCGCCAGCTGGAAGGTGACCCCAATGCCATCATCGTGCGTCCCGGTGACAAGGATTACCAGGCTTTCAAGGAAATGATCGAGGCTGCCGGGTGCGGGGCGGATCCGAAGTCCCTGCCTTATGTCATCGTCGCCGATGCTTCCGGCAAGGTTTATTATTTCTCACAGGGTTACAACACGACGCTCCGTGAGGGCATTGACCGCGTATTCCCTAAGATCCGATAACGATGCGCCTTTTTTTCATTCTTCTGACTGCTTTGCTCGTGACCGGTCCCATGGTCCGTGCTCAGGCCGTTCCGGAAGCGGAATCCGAGTCCGACAAGGCGGCGCGCATGGCCTGGTTCGCCGACGCCAAGCTGGGCATCTTCATCCACTGGGGCATCTATTCCCGCGGAGACTGGTCCGAGAGTTGGTCTTTCCACAACGGGCGGGTGAGTATGGCGGACTATTTCGCGCAGGAAGCTGACTTTACCGCAGCGGATTACGATCCGGCCGAGTGGGTCCGCCTGATCCGTCAGAGCGGGGCGAAATATACCGTCATCACGACCAAGCACCATGACGGTTTCGCCCTCTGGGATACGAAGGCCGGCGATGTCAGCGCCGTGAAGTCTTCGGCGGCCCGCCGGGACGTACTGACGCCGTTCGTGGACGAGGTCCGCTGGCAGGGGGGATTGAAGCTGGGCCTGTATTATTCGCTGATCGACTGGCCGCGCGAGGATTATCCCAATGTGTTCCGGGCCGGTCCGGCGCGTTACGACATCCATAAGGAGCCGGGACGCTGGGCGCATTTCCTGGCCTTCAACAGCGCCCAGCTGCGCGAGTTGAACGATACGTACCATCCGGACCTGTATTGGTTCGACGGCGACTGGGAGTTCTCTTCCGAGGAATGGGATGCACCCGGGATCGTTTCGATGTTGCGTTCCACCAATCCGCAGGTCGTGATCAACTCCCGCATCCAGGGCAACGGAGACTATGATACGCCGGAGCTGGGCGTGCCGGTGATGCAGCCTGCGAGCCGCTGGTGGGAGACATGCATGACGATCAATGATTCGTGGGGTTTCCGCAAGCAGGATACGGATTTCAAATCCGCCCAGACGATCCTGTGCATGCTGGCCGACTGCATGTCCAAGGGCGGCAACCTGCTGCTGGACATCGGACCGCGCGCGGACGGGACCATCCCGCAGGAGGAGGTGGATATCCTGAAGGAGCTGGGCCGCTGGACTTCCAAGCACGCCGAGGCGGTCTATGGCACCCGGGCCGGTATTCCGGCCGGGCATGTCCAGGGCTATACGACGCTCAACAAGGCGGGCGACATCCTGTATGTGTATCTCCCGTATGCGCCCAATGAGTCGCTGGAGCTCAAGGGCCTCAAGAGCCGCATCCGGCGGGTCCGGGTCGTCGGGACGGATGCCGACCTGCAATGGAAATTGTACAATGATATCGACTGGAGCGAGGTGCCGGGCGTGTATTACATCCAGGTTCCGGCGGATGTGCTGGATGAGCGGATGACGGTGCTCGCCCTCGAACTGGACGGACCGCTGCGCCTGTATCGCGGCTCCGGCCAGGTCATCAGTTTTAACGAGTAGGCTATGAAGAGAATACTTTGGATATTGGGTCTGTGGCTGCCGGTGTGCCTGGCGGCGCAGCCCGTCTATGACTGTCATCGTGCTTCGTCGAAGATCAAGATCGACGGACGGGTTACGGAACAGGAATGGGCCGATGCCGTGCCTTGCACGGATTTCCGGGACATCCGGGGCGACGGCTATGCCGCGCCGAAATATCTTACGACCCTGCGCATGCTCTGGGATGATGAGAACCTGTATGTCAGTGCCGTGCTGGAGGAACCGGAAGTCAAGGGACAGGTCAGCCGGCGGGATGACATTGTCTATCATGACAATGATTTCGAGGTGTTCCTCAATCCCTATGGAGACGAGCGCCTTTACTATGAACTGGAGATCAATGCGCTGGGGACGGTCATGGACCTGCTGATGGAGAAGCCGTACAGCAAAGGCGGAACTTATATGATGACCTGGGATTTCCCGGGCCTGGTGACGGCGGTCCGGGTGGACGGGACGCTGAACCGCGCCGGGGATACGGACCGGGGCTGGAGCGTCGAGATGAAGATTCCCTTTGCCGGCCTGAGCCGGGGCGGGGAAGACCCGCTCAAGCACCGGATCTGGCGGGCCAATTTCTCCCGTGTGGAGTGGC
>CAMOTB010000057.1 GCA_946625485.1 uncultured Bacteroidales bacterium
TGCCGGCAGGGGTGATCCACATGTCGCCGTTGTCGTCCATGATGGACAGGTTGCCACCGGAGGTGGTCGTCATTCCGCTGCGGTAAATGCGGCCGATGATCAGGGCGATCTGCTCGGCGGGGTGCATCAGTTTCGTGTTCAACTGCTTCATGATTATATCTGCTAAATTCCGGCCGCAAAGGTACATATTTTGTCAATTATTAAAAAGTTTTATTATGGCTTTTTGCAGGCTTTGTTTTTCAGCCTGCGCTTACTAACTTTGCGAATGCAATGCGCTATCTGACCAATCCTTGTCTCGATCCGCACAGGAATATGGCCTTCGATGAGTTCTGCCTTGAGCAGCTGCCTCTCGAAGAACCGGTCTTTTACCTTTGGCGCAACCGCCCTTCGGTGATCATCGGCCTGAATCAGAATGCCTACGGCGAAGTCAACCTGACCTATCTGGAAGAGCATGGCATCGCCCTGGCCCGGCGGGTCACGGGGGGAGGAGCGGTGTTTCACGACCTGCAGAACCTCAATTATACGATTGTCGGTCGTTCCGCCGATCTGGACCGGGATTATCCCGGCTATCTGCATTTGTTCTGCGATGCCCTGCGCTCGCTCGGTGTCCCGGCTGAACTCAGCGGACGCAATGACATCCTGGTCGATGGCCGCAAGGTCTCCGGTTATGCCAAGCGGGTCTGGCACGACCGCCTGATGATCCATGGGACGCTGATGTATGACGTTGACCTGGAGACCTTGAAGGAAGCGCTCAGCGTACCGGGAAGTAAATTTGAAACGGCCTCCGGCATTGCTTCCGTCCATGCCCGTGTTCTCAATCTGAGGAACTTGCTGCCACAGTTCCACGACATCGTCGAACTGCAGGCGGCCCTGCAGGATATCTTGGCGGCCGGGGATACCGAGCTGCTCCTGGAAGAGGCCCAGCAAGCGGAGATTGACCGTATCGCCCGGGAAAAGTTTGCCACCCGGGAATGGAACTTGGGCCGGTCCCCACTGACGACTTTCCGCCGCAGCAGGAAATTCTCATGCGGAACCGTCGAGGTCCTGCTGGGCGTGGAGCGGGGCGTCATCACCGATGTTCACTTCAGCGGTGACTTCCTCGGCAACCGTCCTTCCGGGGAATTGTCCGCGGCCCTGCTGGGTTGTGCTTACGATCCGGCCGTGCTCCGGGAGAAACTGGAATCCGCCGGCGTTTCTTCCTTCTTTGACGGACTCACCCCCGAGGAATTAGCCACCCTGATCTGTCCCTTATGATGTATCGCATGAACCTTGCCAGACAAGAAATGATGAAGGTTCTCTTCATCCATGGCTTGGCTTCGTCCGGGGCCTACAAAACCGCCAGCACCCTGCGGACCCTGCTGCGCCCCTGCGAGGTCATCGCTCCGGATGTCCCGATCGAGCCGGCAGCGGCTTTATCCCTGCTCCGGACCCTTTGCGAGGCAGAACAGCCGGATCTGATCGTCGGTCTGTCCCTGGGTGGCTTCTGGGCACAGAAACTCCGGGGTTTCCGCAAAATCCTGATCAATCCCGACCTGCATCCCAGTATCCTGTTGCGCAGCAAGATCGGAGAGATGAAATACCTTTCGCCCCGGCAGGACGGTGCGGTTTCCTTTTGGATCACGGAGGAAATCTGCAAAGGCTACGAAATCTTGGAGACCAGCGAGTTTGATGACCTGACCCAAGAAGAAATCGCCTTGACGGACGGCCTGTTTGCCCGCGACGACGAACTGGTCCATTGCGGACCGGAATTCGAGAGGCATTACCCCGGTCGCGCCCATCCTTATCCCGGCACCCACCTGCCCACCTTCCCTGAGATCAAACGTTACCTGCTGCCGCTGGTGTCGCAATAGGCGCAGCATCTCGCGGCGGGGTCAGAAGGTCTGTGCGTAGTACCGGGCGGCGAGTTCGCCGTAAGAGTAGTAGCGAATCCGGGTGCGGAACAGGTTCGGGAGCGGGAAAGTCTTTTCCTGGGCGACCTTACGGAAACGTGCCAGGTCTCCTGCACCGGGAGAACGCCAGGGCGTACCGTGGTTGTAAGCCGTAGCCGCCAGAAAAACTTGCTCGGAGCGCGGCAGTGTCTCCAGGCCTTGCCGTACCGTCTGACCGGACCGGTCTTTCGAACCATAGTCCAGATAAAGCATCCGCAGATAGATGGCCAGGTAGGTACATTGCCCATCTTCGCTGTTCAGCCGGTCGAAACGGAGTTGCCGTGCCGCTTCGGTCTCGGCGGTGTCGAAGGACAGGCCATATTGTCCGGAGAGACCGCTGCGCATCCATCGTTTCTCCAGATCCTCCACGAAGGAGGGCTTCATCTGGAAACGTCCGATGCTGTAGTCGCAGCCGCTGAGCCCCTTGGGAACATAGCCGCTCTCGACGGCTGATACTTCTGCCATATTCTGCCAGAAGTTATAGCGGACCAGTTCGGGGAAGATGACGGTTTCCGCCACGTCGGCCGGGACATCATAGCTTGACCAGATCTGGGTCCAGGCTTCCCGGTGGGATGCGGCATACCGGGCCGCAGATTTCCAGCTCTGGCGGAGCGTCACAGGCATTTCTGCTCCGGTGTCGCAGGCCGAGAAGGCCGACACCATCACCAGGACCAGGGTGATCAGACGGAAACGCATAGACACAAATTTAAACAGATTAGGGTGAAAAAGCAAAAATCCTCCCTATCTTTGTCTCAGTGGCAGAAAACCAAGCTGCCCGTTCCCTTCCCGATGAAATCTATCATCTCAATACCGGTACGTATCCTGGCATGCCTGTCCGTTGCCATGCTGGCCGTTTCGTGTCTTTTCCAAGGTGGACAGACCGACGGAGTTGCGTTGACACCCTTTCAGATGCCGTCCTTGGACCGAAATGATTCCGGATTGGAACTACTCGAACTGCCTGCTACCCAAGCCGGTGACCCCGTCATCCGTCATGCCGGTTTCATCCTGGCGTACGATGCCGACGCCAAGATCCCGAAATGGGTGGCCTATGAATTGACGGCGGAAGAAACCCATGGCGATGCCGAGCGGGACGAACTCTTTTTCAAGATGGACCCCTCTTATAAACGGAGCCAGGCGATGCGGGAGGATTATTCCGAATCCGGCTGGACCAAGGGCCACATGGCCTGCGCTGCGGATTTCAAATGGGACAGTGATGCGATGGAGGAGACGTTTTATCTGACCAACGTATGTCCCCAGGATGAAGAATTGAACAAAGGGGACTGGAACTATCTCGAGAAACAGGTGCGCAATTGGGCGCGTCGTTACGGAAGGGTCTGGGTCATCAGCGGCCCCATCATCGGGAGCAATCGTTTCGGTACCATCGGAGACCGGGACGTCGTGGTTCCCGACAGCTTCTTCAAGGCCGTCCTGGCGCCCGGAAGGAATGGTTATCAGTCCATTGCATTCGTGATGGGCAACGATACGAAAAGATACTATCTGGATAAGTGTTCCATGAGCGTAAATGATTTGGAGAAGCGTACCGGGATCGATTTCTTTGCCGCCCTGCCGGATGACGTGGAAGAATCCGTTGAAGCTCAGTACAAGCCTTCCGACTGGGGAATCCGTGTCAAATAAAGTTGTTTAAAAATCGATGATTTACCTTATCTTCGCCATCCTGTTCGGCTCCCTGTTTTCCGTCGTACTCAAGATTTGCCAGCGTGCGCAGATCGATACCCAGCAAGTCATCCTGTTTAATTATTCGTCTGCTTTCCTGCTGACCCTGCTTCCCATCCTGCTGCGAATGGCCGGTCCGGACGGTGTTCCGCCCCAGGACTTCACTTTGCGCCCGGCTTCGATTGGGGCCTGCGTACTCCAGGGCGTCTTGTTCCTGACCGGTTTTTCGATCATGGACCGCTGTACCATGCGCTGCGGTGTGGCTCTGACAACGGCTTCTGCGCGTGCCTCCCTGATTCTGCCGGTGCTGCTGAGCTGGATCCTGTTGGCCCAGCCGGCGCCTTCCTGGCTGGCTGTCGGACTGATTCTTGCGGCGATGACGCTGATCGTCCTGCCTTCTGGCAAGGATTCCTCGTCCCCGGAGTCCGCCGCTGTTCCTCAGTCCCGGGGAAAGGCCGCCCTGGCGCTGATCGCCGTTTTCATCGCTTTCGGCCTGTCGGACTTCACCCTCAAACTGGCCCAGCATACCGTTGAACCGGTCAGTGCGGGCGACAGTGTCCTGATGAACCGGCAGCTGGATGCGCTGACCTGCGTGATTTTCCTGATGGCATCGATCGCCGGACTGGTCGTGTGCCTGGTCAGCGGTTCGTTCCGCAAGCACAAAGTCGGGTGGCGCAGCCTCCTGGCAGGTCTCGCCCTCGGGGTGATCAACATCGTGTGTACTTCCTGCTCGCTCAAGGCGCTGAGCGTCCTGGCGACGGGCACCTTCTATCCCTTGTATAATATCGGCATTGTCGTCGTCGCCACCTTGATCGGCGTTTTGTTTTTCAAGGAAAAACTCCGTCCCTTGCAAATCGCAGGTCTTGCAGTGGCCGTCGCTGCCATTGCCTTGGCCTTTTAGCCGCTGTTTTGCCATGAGAAAGATCTGTCGAGTCCTTTTGTCCGGCCTAAGCGTTCTATGCCTGGCTGCCTGTTCGCATCCTTCACAGCCCATCCAGGGCGTTATCATAACAGGCCAGAACAACCACAACTGGCCCGTCAGTTCGGAGGCCATCCGGCTGACCCTGGAGCAATCCGGGCTTTTCGCCATGGATGTGGCCGTCTCTCCGGCGGCCGGAGAAGACATGGCGGGTTTTCAGGTGGATTTCAGCCGCTACGAACTGGTCGTACTGGACTACAATGGCGATCCCTGGCCGGAGCCGATGCAACGGGCATTTGAGGAATATGTAAACGGGGGTGGCGGCCTGATCATCTATCATGCCGCCGACAATGCCTTTCCGGAGTGGAAGTTCTACAACCAGGTCATTGCCCTAGGAGGCTGGGGTGGCCGCAATGAAGCAGCTGGTCCTTACCGGTATTGGCAGGACGGAGCCCTGGTGCGGGATACGACGGCCGGACCGGGTGGGTCGCACGGGAAACGCAGTCCTTATCTGCTGAACCTTCGCAGGGGGAAGGAGCATCCCATCATGCAAGGACTTCCCGAGCATTGGATGCACGCCAAGGATGAATTGTACGACCGGATGCGCGGTCCCGGCGAGATCGGAGACCTGCTCCTTACGGGCTATGCGGATCCGGACCGGGGCGGCTCGGGCCGCGAAGAGCCCTTGGTCTTCACGGTACAGTACGGATCGGCACGCATCTTCCACACGATGCTCGGACATGCCGGAACCAGCCTGGAAGACAATCCTGCGATGCAGTGCGCCGGATTCCAGACCTTGTTGCTGCGTGCGGGAGAGTGGTGTGCGCGCGGCTGTGTCACGCAGGACGTGCCGGCCGATTTCCCTGATGCGGAGGCCGTTTCCCTGCGTCCCGCCTACCGGGAGCCGGAGCAGCAGTTTTAGAAGGGTTTGAATCTAGAAATCAACCTCGACGGGTGCGGCCGTGAAGGAGTTGAAGGTCGCCTTGGCATCCTTCAGGAAATAGACGGCCGTGTTGTCGTCATTCTCGTCGTACATCGAGCGCAGACCGGGATTGGCATCCAGCATCGCTTTCTTGACTTCGACGCGCGGGTCTTCAACCAGGGTCGCCGTAATGCGCAGCCAGCGCTCGCCATCGTAGGCGCAGATGGCCACCTTGGGGTTGGCTGCAATCTGCTTGGCGACATTCTTGACGTGGCCGGTCTGGATGTAGAGTTTTCCTTCAATGATTTCAGCGGTGCCGAAAGGACGGACCTGGGGCTGGTCGCCGTCGGCCGTGGCAATGAAATAGTATCCTGTCTTATGCAGGAAATCGCGAACGCTTTGCATATGATCCGGGTTAGGGGATTGGTATTCAGCCGGGTTGACGGCACTGGGGGCAGCGGTTTCGCAGGCCTGGCAGGCGGTGCAGCCGTCATCTGTTTTCTTGTTACCGTTTTGTCCGTTGAAGATGCGGGCCAGGGCATATCCGGCGAGGAGGGCCAGCACGAAGCCGGCGAGAAGAATGATTCGTTTCATATCCGGTTCTTTTTTGCAAAGAAAAGAAAAAACGCAGGTTTTTCCGTATCTTAGAGCGAAAATGTGTCCATTAATCTGCAATGCGATGATACGAGATGAATTGACAGCGTTGTCTGAAACCTACCGGAAGGCGGGAGATGCGATCCATGAGGCGATCCGGGACTGTGTCGGGAAGGCGGGCGGCTTCCTGAACTGCTCCAACAACCAGTTTGACAAGAAAGACATGCTGGCCCTCGTGTATGACAGCAAGAAGGGATACACGGAGTCTTTCCCCATCCGTGCCATGCGGGTGAATGCCGACGGACAAGTCGAAGTCTATGTCGGTACGCCGGACACTTTCTATACCGACAAATATCTGAGAAGCAACAGGGGAGAGGATCATTGGATGCCCTTGAAGGGGTCGAATATCCTTTTCTATCAGACCATACTATCCATTGCCGCTGCCCTGGACGAATATCTTCAGGAACCCCGGTAGATCCATCGCAGCCCCAGGCGGTCGATCAGGCGGGCGGGGAGCAGGGCCACCAGCGGCGGAAGCAGCCAGTTCGTAAGTCCCGGACAGATCATGCGACGGCCATGGCGCATCCCCCGGAGGGCCCGTCGGGCCAGCCACTCAGGACTGCGGATGATTCCGATACGGCGCAGAATCTTCCGGAGCCCGTCTCCGAGCGGATAGAGCCCCGTATCCACGGCTGAAGGACAAAGGGTCGTCACCGTCACCCCGAAAGGACGCATCTCGTAGGAAAAACTCCGGCCGAAGCTCTTCAGATAGGCCTTGGTCGCGGAATAGATGGCGATCCCGGGCGCCGGGATGCGCGCAGTCATCGAAGAAACGTTCAGGATGCAGCCTGATCCCCGCTCCTTCATCCGGGCTCCCAGCAGGATGCACAGTTCAGTCACGGCATCCATGTGCAGGTGCATCATCGTCCGTACCTTTCCCAGAGACGAGGGCGTAAGGTATTCCATGAAGAACATCCCCGCATTGTTGACCAACGTATCGGGTATCAGGTCCAGCCCCTCGCACCAATCCAAGACCCGCTCCGCCGCTCCGGACGACGCCAGATCCAGGCAAAGCGTTTCCACCCGCACCGGAAACTCCTTCCTCAGCCCTTCCGCCGCCTCGGCCAGTTCCTCCGCCCGGTTACCCGCCAGCGCCAGCGAATACCCCTCGGATGCCAATTGCCGTGCAAAAGCCAGCCCAATGCCGGAGCTCCCGCCCGTCACCAGCGCCACTCTGCCGTTGATCGTTTCTTCAGTCATAGATGGATAGGTGTGCGCCCTGCTCCCAATCCTTGCAGCACCAGGAGCGTTTTTGCCCTAAAATGCGCTTACTACCGCCCGGCACGGCAGCAGTAAGCGCATTCAGCATGCACGGGAGCCCTAAAGCTCGTCTGCGTGCGCGAGCAGATACTTCTCCGCTTCCACGTTCCAAAGTCCGTGGTGCGCCTGGCAGAGACGGTCGAGCTCGTCGTAGACGGGCTTGCCGACCTTGCCGAAGTCTGCGATGGCCGTCAGCGGCATCTCGATGTGCGTGTAAATCAACTTTTTGCCGCCCGGAATGGAAGGCAGGTTCAAGGTGGTGTCGATCACGGCGTTGAGGCCGCCGATGTGCGTCACCAGGCCCGCGGGATCCATGCCCTTGCCCATCAGGTCAAGTGCCTCCTTCATGTCGTCGGTGTTGCCGCCGCTGGTGCCCACGATGTGCGTCGACGCGTAATGGACGTTGTAGAAGTTGAGCGGAGCCTTGAAATCCGGTTTGCCGGGACCCGAGAAGAAGTTGAGGCAGCCGTCGAAGCCCAGGATCGCGTCGGCCTGCTCGATGACAGCCGGGACCGGCGCCATCACGACGACATCGTCATAACCTTCGCCGCCGGCAATGCCCCGCAGCAGTTCCACGGGATTCTCCACCGCCGTGTTGACATAATGCAGCTCGATGCCGCGCGCTGCAGCGGCCTCTACGGTGTAGAGCCGCGCCGCGCGGTCCAGGCGTGCCTGGTCGATATCCGTAACGACGAACAGACCCGGATGCCGGTCTTCGCGGTGCAGGACATAATTGATCATCGCCAGACCCATGGGGCCGACGCCGGCCAGCAGGGCCATCTTGCCGCCTTGCTTGATCTCCATCGCGTGCACGTAGGAGCCGGGCGTGGTGTGATAGTTGGCATGCAGGGCGCCGATCACGCAGCTGAGCGGTTCGCTCAGCGAAGCAGGATAGAAAGCCTCACCCTTGTAGGGGAGCAGGCTGCCGGTCTCCATCACTTCCGCGGGAATGACGACATAGGTCGCATCGCCGCCGATGTATTGGTAGGAGTAGCCGGGCGCGGAATGGATACCCACCGGGCCGCCGGCATAGTTGAGCGCCGGCTGGATGGAGAACTTGTCGCCGGGCTTGAACTGGCCCTGCCATTTCTTGCCGACCTCGACGATTTCGCCGGCAAATTCATGCCCGATGATGGTCGGATGCTCGGCCACGTCGTTGGGGACCCGCTTGTGGGCGGCTCCCTGGTGGGAAGACTTGTAGGAGGACATGCAGATGCTGTCGCTGACTACCTTGGCGAGGATCTCATCCTCTTTGATCTGAGGGAGTTCGAACTCTTCGAGCCTCAGGTCGCATGTGCCGTAAAGGCGTACTGCTTTGGTTTTCATATGGGGTGTTTTTAGATTCTTCGCTATGCTCAGAATGACATGGGTGCTCAGAATGACATGGGCGTCAGGCAAGCATGACCTGGCCGCCGGTCACAGGGATCGCCTGTCCCGTCTCGCCCGTCTGGTCGATGGCATAGAGGATCGCCTTGCAGACATCCTCCGGGTTGCAGCCCTTGCGCATC
This sequence comes from uncultured Bacteroidales bacterium, assembly GCA_946625485.1. Lineage (GTDB taxonomy): Bacteria > Bacteroidota > Bacteroidia > Bacteroidales > UBA932 > Cryptobacteroides. Next base: position 8,866 of record CAMOTB010000057.1, read on the forward strand.
GGAACCTTCGAGAGATAGTATTCGCGCACGTCGGCGACCGTCTTGGCGCCGGGCACCTTGCCGGCATTCAGGTATTGGATGAAAAGACCCTTTTCCGGGTCGCTCCACAGCGGGCCGTCCAGGTAGTTGCCGGGGCAGATCGCATTGACCTTGATGCGGAAGGGAGCCAGTTCCAGGGCGAAGGACTGGGTCAGTCCGATGCCGCCGAACTTGCTGCCCGCATAGGCGTAGTTGGCTTTCGAACCGACCAGGCCGCTCTTGGAGTTGACCTGGATGATGTCGGCGAAGTACTCCGGATCGCGGGCGGTCTGGATCTTCATCACGTGGCTCGCCACCTTGGAGCAATAGAAGAAGGCGTGGTAGTTGATTTTAGTAACAAATTCAAAGGTCTCGGGGGTCAGGGTCTCCAGGTCTCCGGCGCGGGCGACGCCGGCATTGGAGACGAAGCAGTCCAGCGCACCGAATTGCAGGATCGTCTCGCGGATCAGGGCGCGGATGCTGTCCATCTCGGCGACGTTGGTCTTGACGAAGATGGCCCGGTTGCTGCCGCAGATCGCGTTGAAGGCAGCGGCCGTCTTCTCGCCGGTCACTTCATTCAGGTCGGCGACTACGATGTTGGCGCCCTCGCGGATCAGTTCGCGGGCGATGCCTTCGCCGAAGCCTTGGGCGGCTCCGGTAACGATGATGGTCTTGCCTTCCACCCGGCCCCGGGCGGCGCCGGAGGCCACTTTGCGTCGGTAGTTTTCAACCTCCCAGTTGTCGATGAAGCGGATCTGGCGGCGGTTCATCGGATGCGCTCCGCCGAAACTGCCGGCGCCCCAGGCAACCTGGATGCTGTCCAGGAATACTTCGGTCACGATGCGGGCGTTCTTGGCGTTGTCGCCGACGGCCAGCAGGCCCACGCCCGGCACCAGGATGACCTTGGGCGTATGGCCGCGTCGTGCGACGTAACGTTCGATGGCCTTTTCGGCTGCATCCGCATCCGTTCCTTCCAGCAGGAGGTATTCGCTCTTGCAGTAAACGATCCCATCCGGGGTGAACGGCTCCTTGACGGCGTCCCAGCTTTCGATGGCCCACTGCGTCAGGGCGTTGGACGTGACCTGAATGGTCTTCAGCCCACGTCCGGCGCGGCTCAGGACGGTACGCACGGCGGGAACGAATTCGGTCAGGTTGTCATCCTGAGGCTTGCCGAAGGATCCGGATTCTTCGCTTTGCTCAGAATGACAGGGCAAGATCTCCACGCGCGCTTCCAACTTCGCCATGATCCCGTCATAGATGTTGCGGATCTCGGCGGTCGTGTCTGCGCCGACGAAGATGCCATGGTTCTGCAGGAAAATGACCTGCGGCTCGGCGCCCTTCTCGGCGCGCCAGGCCTTGATCCGGTTGTAGACCTTGCGGAATAGGGTATAGCCCGGATCCGTGTATTCGATATAGAGCGCCTCGGGGAAAAGCTCCGCGCAGCATTCCCGGGCCATCCGGGAGCACATCAGCGCATTGACCAGCGTGGGGTGCAGGTGAACGATGAAGTGCCATTCCATGCAGTTGTGCAGGGAGGTCTCGACCGAAGGGCGGCGGTCCTTGGTGAGGCAGGCGACGGCCAGGTCGTTCTTGACCTGCTCTTCGCGGATGGCCGTGTCGCTGCTGTAGCGGCGGCGGGCCATGGGGGCGAGCAGTTTGCGGTCCAGGACCGCGAAGCCGTCCTCGTCGATGGTTGCAAGGGCGTGGCCGCTGGCCTTGACCCACAGGCGGGATTCGTCTTTATAAGAAGTATTGCCGCCGCCGGCGATCACATAGCGCGGATCGGCTCCGTACTGGCGGGAAATTTCAATCAGTTCCTGAATGTTTTTGTCCATATTTCAATCTGTCATCCTATCGTCTTCAGTATCAGCTCCTCTCCCGCCGCGACGCTGTCAAGCCCGGCCTGGTGCGCCGCAACGGCGCAGGCGCCCCGCCAGTTGATTGCGCGCAGTTTCTCCGACAGGCCGTCGGCATCCCGCGTGCGCAGGCGGATAGGCTCCATGGCGGGCGTATTGTGCTCGGACCCGAAGGTGACGATGAATCCTTCGTCCTCCAGGTAGCCGGCATAACGCTCCAGCACGGCGGTCGTATTGCGGGTGGTGATGAATTCCACGCTGCGGAATCCGCGCTTCTTCAGGGTGTCCGCCGCTTTCTGGAGATCTTTCTCGAAATCCGTAAAGTTTCCCT
>CAMOTB010000058.1 GCA_946625485.1 uncultured Bacteroidales bacterium
CCTTCAATCACGTTGCTCATCGTATAGCTGGCCGTGAATGTGTGGTCCCCATAACTGCCTATGCCCCAGCAGAGTTCACAGCCGTCGTCTTTCTGGACGATGCCGCATTTCCCCGCCTTTTGCTGCAGGCTCCGGTGGATGTCCCAGGAACCGATGTTGGTATAAACCCGGCCGGTCTCGTCCGTGACGGACAGGTCGTAGATCCGGATCTTGCCCAGGTTTTCCCGGACCAGATACCATTCGGTGCCGGATGTCGCGCTGACATCCCAGACCTCCGTCACGGTGGCGCTGCCGTCCGCATGCAGGTCCAGGGTGATGTCAATGTCCCGGACGCCGGGCGAGGCCGCCCAAGCCGTCACCGCGACACAAAGCGCAATCCAGATAACGCTCAGACGTCTCATTTAAATCTTCATTGAAGGCATTTCCGTCTTGGCCGCCTCGACCTTGAGGTAATCCTTCTCGACGAAACCGAGCATCTTGGCGATCAGGTTGGTCGGGAACTGGCGGACTTCGCGGTTGAATACGGTCACGGTGTCGTTGTAGACCATGCGGCTCATCCGGACCTGGTTCTCGTACAGGTTGACGCTGTCCATGGTTTTGGCGTAGTTCTCGTTGGCCTTGAGATCGGGATACTGCTCAGCGATGGCGATGATCTTGCCGAGAGCTTGGGTGATCATATTCTCTTGTGCGTCAGCATCTGCCGCAGTGCTGCCGGAATTGATGAGGGCGCGCTGGGCGATGACATCCTTGATTGTGTTGTACTCGTGTTCGTTGTACGATTTGGTCAGCTCTGCCAAGGCGGTCAGGGCATCCCAGCGGCTGGACTGCTGCACGCCGATCTGGCTCATGGCGTTCTTGCATTTCTCGTCCTGGCCGACGAGCGTCCTTTGGACGGAAATACCCCAGATGATGACAAGCGCCAGGATGGCGACGATAATTAATGCTGTCATAGTCGTTTATATTAAAGGATTAATAAGACAAAAATAAGGAAATAGTTTTGAAAATGATTACATTTGCGTACATACTTTCGATAGGATGAACCAAAAAGAGATTCATATTCACTTTGAAGAGTACGCCTCGATCGATGAACTGCCCGCCGAAGACCGTGAACTGGCGGACGAAGCCATCCAGGCCATGCAGGGCGCTTATGCTCCCTATTCCCATTTCCATGTAGGTGCGGCCGTCCGGATGTCCAACGGCCAGATCGTCCGGGGAGCCAATCAGGAGAATGCCGCTTTTCCTTCCGGTCTGTGTGCGGAGCGGACGGCGATGTTTGCCGCCGGGGCCCGTTATCCGGACAAGGACATGCGCAGCATCGCGCTTGTCGGCGGGGTTTACGGGCGGATCACTGATCAGCCGGCGACACCCTGCGGCGCTTGCCGCCAGGTGATGGCGCAGTACCAGACCAAAGCGGGCAAGCCGATGTCCGTCATCATGATCGGTGCGCACAAGGTGTGGAAGTTCGGAAAGGTGGATGACATCCTTCCGCTGATCTTCGACAGCATTTAGTTTGCTTTTCAGAAATAATTGCTAACTTTGCCGTCGGGAAAGTCGTACACGACCAGCTCCCTCTGAACTCCCCCAGGACCGGAAGGTAGCAAGGGTAGGAGGTCGTAGCGGTGCGATGTGCTAAGCTTTCCCTTTTTTTATTTTCCGGCGCTTTGACCCGCCAGGAATCCCGTGCAGAACGCCGTCTGGAGGTTGTAGCCACCGGTGTCCGAATCGACATCCAGCAACTCTCCGCACAGATACAGCCCCGGGCATTTCTTCGACTCCATCGTCTTGGGCGAAACCTCGTCAGTAGCAACGCCTCCCGCCGTCACCACGCAACGCTCATACCCGACATAGCCGGCGATCTCAAAGGTCCAGGATTTCAGGGCTTTGGCGATGGTCGGCAGGTTGACCCAAACCTTCGTGTCCGTCCGTCCCCGGCGCTCCAGGGTCAGGGTCTGCGGGTGGCAGGAAAGGAAAGCCGGCACCAGTTCGCGCGGCATCAGTTTCTCCAGCATGACCTTGCATTTCCCTTTCTCATGCATACGGCGGCTTCGCGGGTCGCTGTCCACCTCTTTCCAGAGCGACTTGACCCTTTCCGTGATTTCCGTCAGCGCCACGCCGGGCTTCAGGTCCAGGACCAGCTGGACTTTCGAACCGTTGATCAGGGACTTGACAGCCTTGCGGCTCAGCTGGAAACCGATCGGACCTTCGATGCCCCCGTCCGTGAAATCCAGGTCTCCGAATTCCTCTTCGACGGTATTGCCCTGGATCTGGAGGGTGACGCCGACATTCTTGAGCTGGATACCCTGCAGCAGCTGCCCCGTCTCGCTCAGCGGCGTGGAACGGTCGATGTGTTTCGGCCCGTCTGAGGACAGGATCTCATCGGTCTTGTACCCCCGGGGAACCAGTGCCGTGAGCGAAGGGAAAAGCGGCCGGATCGTATGGCCCAGCGCCTGCGCCCAGGGATAGCCGTCTCCCGTGGATCCCGTTCCTTTGTAGGAAAGTCCGCCCGTGGCGAGGATCAGCTTCTGGCACAGCCATTTCTCCGGTCCGTCCGGTCCTTCTGCCTGCAATTCGAATCCTCCCGTCTCCCGCGCCGAGACGGCCTTGACTTCCGTCCCCGTCAGGATTTTGACGCCCAGGGAAAGGCAGGCGTTCACCAGGGTGTCGACGACCTCCGAGGATCGGTGCGAAGCCGGGAAAGCCCGGTCTCCGCGCTCGACGACCGTACGCATGCCCTGGTCCTCGAACCACTCGGTCAGCTTCTGCGGGTTCAGGTTGTAGAAGGATGACTTGACAAAGGCGGATCCCGCCTGGACGTGCTGCGAAAATGCGTTCCAGTCCTTGACATTGGTGAAATTGCAACGCCCCTTGCCGGTGATCATGATCTTCCGGCCCGGCCTGGGCATTTTTTCCAGGATGCAGACTTGCGCGTCCATGCCCTTGTCCGTGATCGTGCGGGCAGCCGCATAGGCCGCCATCAATCCGGAAGCGCCGCCTCCGATGACCAAGATATCCGATTTCATACTGTACGCCTTTGAAAAAAGAGGCCGGCCACCCTGGGCCAGCCTCTTGAAAAAGAGCCACTTAACAGACTCGGACTGTTGACCTGCGCGTTACGAATGCGCTGCTCTACCGACTGAGCTAAAGTGGCTTGTGGGTGCAAAGGTAGGAATATTTTTTGAAATCCCAAATCCCGCCGTCAAATTCTCTATGCTTTCCGTCCGATCTTGTGGACCAGGCTGACCAGGACCGAGCCGAGGATGCCAGCACAAACGGACCCCATCAGGACGGCGATCTTGCCGGCGTTGCGCAGGTGCTCCATCGTTTCCGGAGCCTGGTTGCCGAACGACAGGGTGTCCACGAAGATGGACATCGTGAAGCCGATGCCACCCAGGCAGGCCACGGCGAAAAACATGGGCCAGGAGGCTTTGGCGGGCATTTCTCCGACTCTGCACTTGATGGCCAGCCAGCTGAAGAGGGTGATGCCGATGGGCTTGCCCAGCAGCAGGCCGAGGAAGATGCCCATACTGACGCTCCCGAGTGTCTGGTCGAAGTGGAAGACGTTGAAATAGCCGGGATCGGTGATTTCGACGCCGGCGTTGGCCAGGGCAAAGATCGGCATGATCAGGAAATTGACCCAGGGCGCCAGCGCATGCTCGACGCGGTAGCTCATGTCCATCGAGCCGGTCGCGATCTTGTCCAGCTGCCGCAGGCAATGTTTCTGCGGCCCGTTCGGGAACTCGCGGTCGTCGTCGATATTGTCATACTGGTCCAGCAGGGCGATGTAGTGGTTGCGCTTGTGATAATACTGGGACTTGTTGTACCGCGCCTTGGCGGGAATGAGGAACGCCATCACGACGCCCGACATCGTGGCGTGGATGCCGGAATAGTAGAAGATGATCCAGACGATGACGGCCAGCAGCAGATAGGGGAACAGGCTCTTTTCTCCGATCCGTCGCAGGAGCAGGGTGATCAGGATCACGACCAGCCCCACCGCCAGGAGCGGCAGGTTGATGTTTCCTCCGTAGAAAAGGGCGACGACCAGGATGGCGATCAGGTCATCGGCGATGGCGAGGGCCGTCAGGAATACTTTCAGTGAAACGGGTACCTTGTCGCCCAGGACGGAAAGGATGCATACGGCAAAGGCGATATCCGTCGCCGTGGGGATGCCCCAGCCCGAGGATGCCGCCGTGCCGTGGTTGATCAGGGTATAGATCAGCGCCGGAGCGACGACGCCGCCGAATGCGGCGATGACCGGAAGCAGGGCTTTCTTGGGGGAGGACAGTTCGCCGTAGGCCACCTCGCGCCGGATTTCCAGTCCGACCGTGAAGAAGAAGATCACCATCAGGATGTCGTTGATGAACTTCTCGATCGTCATGTCGCGCGGGAAAAGCCAGTTGACGGTTCCGTCCTCGCTGGCAAAGTGGATCTGCATCCGTGTCTCCAACAGGCTGTGATAGAGTTCCTTGGTGAAGGGGAGGTTGGCCAGCAGCATGGCGATGACCACGCATGTCATCAGCAGGACGCCCTGAAACCAGGGCTGCCGGGTCAGCCGGTCACTGCGTCTGTTGAATTTCAGGACTCCCTTGTTCCAGGTATAGATCGGTATCAGTTTCATGGCTTTCGAAAAAACGGGCGCTAAGGTAAGCTAAATTTAAGCGATTTCAAACAGGTTTGCCTTCATCTATATTATTTTCTATTTTTGTGATTGGAGAAACAATTTGAATCCATGTTTTTTGCTAAGAATGATTATGAACGTCCGGAAATGGAGTCTGTCGACATTTACGGACAATCGCCCTTATGCGTCTCTCAAGAGGGTTATGGTGAGGGGGGTGAAGGCGGATGGCTCGACGGCGAAGATTAACAGGTTGTCAAACGGAAAAGAAACAATGACCATGAAAAGATCGATCATCATCCGGATGGCGGCCCTATGTGTCGGAGTGCTGGCTCTCTCTTGTGTCAAGGTGCAGGAGCCGCTCCCGGCCGGTTCGGAGATCTTGGCTCCCGATGGGGAAGCCATCAGTTTTTCTGCCGTCCTTGAGCAGGTCGGTACGCGGACATCGCTGGACGGCCAGATGCAGGTCCTTTGGAATGAAAACGACAAGATTCGGGTGTTTACCGCCTCCCATCCCAACGGCTTGGATTATACACTTACAGGCGGGGCCGGAACCCAGACTGGAGTTTTTACCGGATCGGATCCGGGCAGCGGTCCTTATTATGCCGTCTATCCGGCTACTGCCGGAACATCCCTTGAGGGAACATCCTTGCATGTGACTGTTCCTTCGACCCAGACGTACGCAGAAGGGAGTTTCGGCGCGGGCGCCAACCTGGCTGCCGCGAAGGGCGAAGTGCTGGAGAATCTTCGTTTCCGCAATCTGGAAGGGACGCTTTCCCTTAAGTTTTCCGGGTCCAAGACGCTTCGCTTGGTCCGGGTTTTCGTGCCGGTTGGTGAGACGCTCAACGGGACGGCTGTCATCGGCGGCTGGGACGGTGATGCGCCTGTCCTTACTTTTGACGCCGGACAGACTGGAGTGTCTTTCGCCCAGATGACGCTTTCCTGCGGGTCAGCGGGTGTACCGTTGTCTTCGCAAGAGAAAGGATTCTCTATCGTGCTGCCGATCGGTGCTTTGGCAAACGGTTTCTTCGTGGAAGCCGTGGATACGGAAGGGAATGCCATTGTACGTCACTCACCGGCGGACGCCACCCCCGCTATCGTCCGCAGCGAGATCCGTCCGATGCCGGTCCTTGCCTATGCGGCCAAATACAAGGATGCATTCTTGACTGCGGAGGGCGCCGGCGCTTTCTCAAAGGCAACGGCCACTGCTTCCGGTTCGCTCGAAGCCTTGTGCCGCTATGTGGAAGGACAGAGCCAGTACGCCTGGATGAATGTCCCCGGGGATTCCGGCAGTCGCTATCTTCGCCTCGAAGACTGGACGGACGGTTTCGCCCTGGCTTTTACGATGCCCTATTCGCTGGTGCCAGGACGGGACTGCAAGGTCTCCCTGGAGTCGATGGGTAACACCGGCGTCGCATCCCAGAGCAATGTCTCCATGCGTGTGGTTAAACAATTCGGCGAACGTGTGTGGCTTTGCGACTCGCAGACCGGCAACGGTTATGTCACACTGATGATCAATGAGGAGGAGTAAGAGATGAGGAAGATTTCGATATTTTCGGGCCTGGTTTGCCTGTTGTTGGGCGGATGGAATCTGTCGGCCGGTCCCGTTTCCGTGGACCGGGCTCTGGACTTGGCCGGAAGGGTGTTGGCGACGGATCAGAAGACGCGTACCGGTGCCCCGGCCCTTCAGGTGGTCTGGGACGGTGAAGTGGTTGAAAATCAGGAGGTACCAGCACTCTACGTCATTGGCCGTGGGAGCGGTGGCTTTATTATCATCGCCGGCGATGACCGGGTCTATCCCGTACTTGCCATTTCCGATAAGGGAACCTTTAAAGTGGAGGGTATGCCGGATAATGTCCGCTGGTGGATGGATCGTATGAAGGCTTACGTGCGTTCAGTACAGGCTCCGGAGGATCGTGCCGTGGAGGCCTGGTCCGCAAAGACCCGGGCGACGGCAGCCTTGCCTGATGAAGGTGTGACGGGCAAGGTGGAACGCCTGACGCCGGAGTGGGATCAAGGGAATAACGACATGGGCCGTTTCGGGCGCAATGTTTTTAATACGAAATGTCCGATGGCCGGTTCGACTCTTACCGTGACCGGTTGCGTTGCTACGGCCTTGGGAGAGATTCTCACGTACGAGAGCGGTCAGCCCGGCATCACCATGCCTGCCTCCGCCCATGGTACCGTGACGGCCTATACTGCGATTAGCGGAGATTATCTTCCGAATTTCCCGTATGTGTTGGGGACACACTATGACTGGGAAGGTTTTCGTTCCCTGACGGGCACTACGGCCATAAGAGAAGCCGTTAATGCAGGAAAGACAGCCTTGCTGGACAATGTCGCCCAGTTAATGGCCGACCTTGGAGCTATTTGTAAAGCATCCTATAATACGAATGAAAGGGGAGGTACCAGTGCAAGTGTAAGGCTGGCCGAACTCGCCGAGCATTTGGACATCAACAAACGGGCCTATGTCGATTACCAGTCTAACTATTCCGATCGGCAATGGGTGGCCAAGTTGAAGGCAGAAATCGACCAACGTCCGATTCTGGTCAGCGGCCGCAGTGTCGCTCCGGTCGGACAGTATTCTGATGGAAGTCCTGCTTATGCAGGTCACCAGTTTGTTTTTGACGGTTATGGAACGTATGGCGGGGAGACTGTTTTCCATGTCAATTTCGGATGGGGAGGCTATTGCAGTGGCTACTACCGTCACATTTGCCTGGATACGAATACTGAACTGAATGGACGCAGGGATTACTCCAGAGACCTGGATGCCGTCTTTGATTTCTATCCGGATGCGAATTCCAGCTATGCCCCGAAGATCGGCTTCATCTCTTACACGGCGGATACCGGAGTGGAGTATTACGGTTTATATACCGATCAGGTCATCTCGGCCGGCAAATCCTTTCGGGTCAACCTCGGCCCTGTAAAAAATACGGGTGCCGGGACTTTCTCCGGTGTAGTCAGGTTGATCGTGGAGGATGCCGCAGGCCAAGCGAAAGGCAATCCGCTTTTCTCACAGAGTTATTCCATACAACCGTACTATTTTACATGGATGACCTGTTATATTACTGTTCCTTCCTTCGCTTTCGGTGACCGGGTGGTGGCTTATTTCTCGACGAACGATGCTGCCACCGAGTGGGAAAAGGTCGAGTTTCCAAATGATGGGACAGTGGTCGGCGAGCTTCCGCTCATGCCGGCGACATTCATCCAGACAGAACCCGCCTATGCGGTGGGAGACTATTTCGAGTTCCGGCTGAAGAACAATAAAGACCGCTATGCCGGCACAGTTTGGACGGTCACGGCCCCGGATGGCATCAAGGAAAGCTATGAACAGGCCGACCGGGAGTTCCGCCTGACGCAGGCTGGCAGGTATAAGATTGAAGCTGCCGTCGCCCCGAAAGTCGGGAGTTCGGTCATTGAACGTGTGGTTGCTGTGATCAACGTCCGATGATCGGATAAGAATCCAATAAAAATAAAAAACGGGTGCCTAAAACAGGCGCCCGTTCCATTTGTCCGCCAGCCCGCGCAGGGCCTCTTCGCTGGCCGGGGCCTTGGCTCGCTGCTTTCGTTCTGCGTCAAACTGCTCTTTCAGTTTGCTGAACTGTCGCTTGGTGTCGAGGGTGAATTCGCCGTTGGCGATCCATGCGAAGTACGAAGGCTCGGTCTCATAAACTTCCCGCGCGGTCTTGCCGCGATGTTTCCCGAAACTGATCACTGCTTCCCCCTGGTCATTGTAGTACAGGCGTCCGGCATAATCGACAGTCTGGGAACGCCCTCCGATCTTGGACAGGGCGGCGACATCGTTCTTGAGCACTTCCTCCCGGTACTCCGTGGGCTCGCTGTAGCGGTCGAGCTGGGCCTTGAGGACTTCGTAAGTCGCGAGGGTGTCCGCTTCCGCGGTGTGGGCGTTCTCGAAGTCCTTGCCGCCGCAGTAAAAACGGTATGCCGCCCGGAGGTTGCGCGGCTCCATGTGGTGGTAGATGTTCTGGACGTCCACCATCTTTTTGTCGTGCAGGTCGATCTGGCCGATCAGTTCCAGCATGGCCTGCGCCTTCTCCATGGACGGGAGAACCGTGGCACGGTCCAGGCAGTAGGCACGGACCCGTTCGATCTCTTCGGCCAGCATCGGCAGGTCGAACTTGGCGGAATTGAATCCGGCCAGGTCACTGTCTTTCAGCCATTCGGCGATCTCGGGCAGGACGTCGATAAACTTCGGACAATCCTTGAGGTCCTCATCCTTGACCCCATTGACGGCGGATGCGCTGGGGTTCATCGGGATCTGCCGGTGGAGCTGATAGTCCCAGGGCTTGATTTTCCAGGTCTTGATCTTGGGCTCAGGCTGGCCGGGAAAAGCTTTGACGAAACTGAGCTCGACGATCCCGTCGGTCGCGATGTTCAAGCCCGTGCTCTCGATGTCGAAAAAGAGCAGGGGCCTTTCGAGTTGTAATTCCATGCTGAAAGGATTAGATCATGATCGGCATCAGGATGCCGCAGATTTTCTCGCTCTCCGTCTCTTCCTCGGACGGAACGATCAGGACGGCACGCCGCGAATCGGCAAACTTCATCACCAGCGACTCGCAGGTCATGTTGCCGAGGATGTCGGTCAGGAACGAAGACTTGAAACCGATGGTCAGGTCCTCCCCGCTGTAGTCGCAGGCCGTCTTTTCGTAGGCGGCGATGGCAAATCCGAGATCCTGCGCGGACACTTCCAGCTGGCCCGGCTTGAGGTCGAACTTGATGTGGTTGGAAGCTTTGTTGGCACAGACGGAGACGCGGCGGACCGTGTTGAGGAGCTGCTGCCGGTCGATCTTGAGGATGTTGGAATTGTTCTGGGGGATGACGTCGCGGTATTTCGGGAACTTGCCGACGATCAGGCGGCAGATCATCATCGTGGCCCCGAAGGTGAAGACGACGTTGTTGGCGTCGAACTTGATCTCCACGCTGTCCGCATCCTTGCCCATGATGGACTTCAGGACGCCGGCGGGCTTCTTGTGCAGGATGAAGGAACTCTTGGCCGCAGCCTGCACGTCATCGGTGGTGTAGCAGATCAGTTTGTGCGAATCCGAGGCGACCAGCGTCGTGGAGGCCGGGTCCATGTCGAAGAAGATACCGTTCATGGCCGGACGCATCTCGTCGTCCGCCGTCGCATAGATGGTCCCGTTGATGCCGTCCAGCAGGGTCTGGGCCGGGAAAACGACCGTTTCCGCCTCTTCGCCCACGCCTTTGATCTCGGGATAGTCTTCCGCCGGGAAATAGGGGAGCGTCGAGTTACCGCTGGACCAGCCGCATTCGAAGGAGCTGTCGCTGACGGTGCGGATGCTGAGAGGCTGGTCGGGCAACGCTTTCAGGAGCTCGGTCATGTGGCGGGCCGGGACGGCAATCCGGCCTTCCTCCTGGGTGCTGTCGACCTCGATGGTGGTCCGGAGCGTCAGCTCGGAATCGGACGCGGTGATCTCGAGGAGATTGCCGGTGATGGAGAAAAGGAAGTTCTCCAGAATGGGGAGGGGAGACTTGGCCGGAATGGCTTTGGATACATCCAAGATGGCTCGGAGGAGCTCTGCGCTGGAAACGTTGAATTTCATATGCGGTACGTACTTATTAACATTATTTGTACAAAGATAGTAAAACCTTGCGTAAAAATGGCACACATTTTGACAAAATATTCCCTTTGCCAAAAGAAATCAAATTTCGCAATTATGAAAAAAAATATCTTCACGATCCTGCTGTCAGTCCTCCTGAGCGGACTGGTGGCGTATGGTGTCGGAAAATCAAATGTTTCCAACGCCTCTGCGGCCCCGGCGGCCGCCTCTGACATTTCTGGTTCCCAGTATCGGACTGTCAATCTGTCACTCGACGATTATCCGGATTTCACCTTCGCCGCGGAGTCTGCCGTCGATGCCGTCGTCTTTGTCAAGGTGACCATCAAGGCCCAGGCCCAGCAGTACATGGGCGACGATCTCTTCCGTTTCTTCTTCGGCGACCAGTATCCCGGCCAGCAGCGTGAGCGGCAGGGCAGCGGATCCGGCGTCATCATCCGTCCCGACGGCTACATTGTGACCAACAACC
>CAMOTB010000059.1 GCA_946625485.1 uncultured Bacteroidales bacterium
CGCCCAGGAAAGTGACCAGGTCGTCGTGGAGCCAGCCGCCGCCGTTGTGACGGGTATCCACGATCAGCGCGTCGCAGGTCCGGTAGCGGCCCAGGGCCTTGGAATACACTTCGCGGAAACTGTCGGAGTCCATGCCCTTGACATGGACGTAGCCGATGCGTCCGCCGGAGAGTTTTTCGACGAGCTGTTCGTTGCGGCGGATCCAGCGTTTGTACAGGCCGGCGGCATCGGAGGAAACGGGTTTGACCGTGACGGTCTCGTCTTTCTTGCCGCAGCGCAGGCCAAGGACCGTTTTCTTGCCGTTCTTGTAGCTGAGGGCCTCGTACCAGGGCGTTCCGGGCTGGATCTCGACGCCGTCCACGGAGGTGATCAGGTCGCCTTCCTTGAGATCGGGCTTGACCAGGGCCAGGCAGCTGCCGGGCAGGATCTCGCGGATCTTCAGGCCGGGCCCGTCGTAGGCCGTGTCATACAGGACGCCGAGGTGGCCGGCTCCGACGCCGGTGCCCAGGGTGCGGTAGCGCGCGCCGGTATGGGAGGCATTGAGTTCGCCGAGCATCTCGGAGAGGAGCTCGCGGAAATCATAGTTGTTGTCGATGTAGGGGAGGAACTGCTTGTAATTGGCATAGAAGCCGTCCCAGTCGATCCCGTGGATCGTTTCGTCGTAGAACTTCTCCTTGACTTGCTTCCAGGCGTGGGCGAGGATGTACTCCCGCTCGGCGGCCGGATAGTAGTCATATTCGTCGGAGAAGGAAATGGATGTGCCCCGGCCCGTGTTGGGATCGATCTTCTTGATGGACAGGGGACTCAGCATGTAGAGGGATTTGCCGTCGGGGGACGGGTAGAACGAACCGCTGACGCCCTTTTCCAGGACCTTGACCGAGCGGCTCTTGATGTCGATCTGGCAGAGGTCGTAACCTCTTTCGAGGCGCTGGACGAAGAGGAGCTTGGTCCCGTCGGGGCTGAGGAAATGGTCTCCCATGCGGGCGGAGACGCCGGTCAGGCGGATGATGCGGTCGTCGCGGTTGTCCAGGTCGAGGACGAGTTTGTCCACCTTGCCTTTCTCGGCCTTGACACTGTCCTTGGCCTCTTTTTTCTGGGCTTTCTTGTCGTCTTCCTTCAGGAGTTTCTCGATCTCCTCGTCTTCTTTGTCGCGGGTGAACTTGTAATAGGCTTCCCCGTCAAAGAACATGATGTAGATGTCTTTCTCCGCGCCCCAGCTGCCGTGGCTGCGGTAGCCGGCCTTGTCGGAGGTCCAGGTCATGGCCTTGCCGCCGAGGGCCCAGCGGAAGTTGCCGTCCGAGTATCCGCTGCGGGTGAGGTTCGTGACCTTGGCCGTTTCCACTTCAATCAGGGCGACGTCGGTGTTGTTCCAGCCTCCGTCCGCTTCGTATTTGCTCAGCAGATAGCGGCTGTCGGGGCTCCATTGGAAGTCCAGGTCACCGTCCTGATAGGAATAGAGAGCGTTCTGGAGGACGGTCCTCTCCTTGCCGGATTTGATCTCACGCACGACGATGTCGATCCGGTCCTTGAAGTAGGCCAGGTACTTGCCGTCGGGGGAGACGACCGGGTTGGTGCAGGTCACGCCGTCGGGGGTGACTTTCTCTTCCTTGAAGGCGAAGGTGAAGGTGAAATATTTGTCCTTCTTGTCGGTCAGGCTGGTTTTCCAGATGCCCCAGTGGCCGTCGCGTTCGGCGGCATAGTAGAGCTCGCGGCCGTCGGCGGAGAAGCTGACGCCCCGCTCACGCTCGGGGGTGCAGGTGATGCGGCGGGTGGTCTTCTGGTCGATGGAGGTGACGAAGATGTCTCCACGCGACTCGAGGGCCACTTCCTTGCCGTTGGATGAGATGGCGATATCGGTGGCGCCGAGGGAGACGCTGCGGCGGATCTTGTCCTTGACGGTCTTGTCCTTCGTCAGGGTGATGTCCAACTTGCGGGGCTCCTGCCCTTCGCGGAGGGTATAGAGGTCGCCGTTGTAGGAGAAGAGCATCAGGCCGTCGGCAGAAATGCTGAGGTAGCGGACCGGGTGGGTGGGGAGCTTCGTGATCTGGCTGGGGGCGCCGCTGCCGTCCACGGAGGCCTTCCAGATGTTGAAGTTGCCGGCCTGTTCGCTGAGGTAATAATACTGCTGCGCACCAGGCGCGAAAACGGGATTGCGGTCCTCGCCCTTGAAGCGGGTGAGGCGGGTGAATTGTCCTTCGGCGTCCAGGCTGAATCCGCTCTTGCCGTCGCGGTAGAGCCAGATGTCGCGCGTGACGGAGGAGGTATGATGCTTGCGCAGCGGGTCTTCGTAGCCCTTGTAGTCCTCATAGAGGATCGTCCCGTCGGGGGCGACACTGAGGGAGGACAGGGTCAGGGCTGCGAAGGGCTCCGACTTGCCGCCGGCCAGGGGGACCCGGTAGAGTTGGGCATCGCCGGGGAAACTGGAGGACTGCGGGTCGATCTGGATGTTGGCGCTGTAGATCAGCGTCCCGTCGGGGAGGGCGGCGAGGGGCGTCTCGGAGCCCTGCCAAGTGGTCAGCTGGGTGGGGGTCCCGCCGGTGGCCGGCGCGACCCAGATGTCTTTGCTGCCTTCCCGGTAGGAACTGAATATCAGTTGCTTGCCGTCTGCGCTCCAGACGGGGTCTGCCTCATGGTAGGAGGAGGTGGTAATTTGCCGGGCTTGGCCGCCGGCGGCGTTGACCGTGAAAATGTCGCCTTGGTAGCAGAAGGCGACGGTCTGTCCGTCCGGTGAGATGGCGCTCTGGCGGAGCCAGCGCGGGGTCTCTTGGGCAAAACTGAGGGAACAGACCAACAGGGACAGGATGGCCGAAATGAGGGCACTTTTCTTCATATCTTCTTCTTTTTGTAATTCGCACTAATATCCGACGTTACAAAAATACAAAAATATTTTAAAAAGTCACAGCCCTCCCGGTGCTATGCCTGTTACGCTTATTTTCCTGCTGAAAGGTACTCTTTCAGCGCTTCCACGTAGCTTGCGAAGGCTTCCTGGCCCGCCGGAGTGATCTTGCAGGTGGTGCGGGGCATTTTTCCCTTGAAGCCCTTTTCCACCGAAATGTATCCTGCCGAGGCGAGTTTGTCTATCTGTACGCTCAGGTTCCCGGAGCTGGCTCCGGTCTGCTTCTTCAGAAAACTGAAATCGGCTTCATCGGCTCCGGCCAGGATGGACATCACGGCCAGCCGGAGCTCCGAATGAAGGATGGGGTCTAACTTGGGGAACATGGGCTACTTGTACTGGAGTTTCATGATCATGCCGGTCACGAGCAGCAGGACACCGCTCAGCGTGAAGATGAGAAGCTGCGCCTCGCTCTTGACCAGCAGCGCAAACACGGCTCCCCCGATGCCCAGGAGGAAACCGGCGACGATGATGGGCCAGTTCTTGAGCAGGACGCCGGAAAAGCATTCGGCCAGCCCCAGGATAATGACAATGATGAGCGTGATGTTCATCGGGACCATGAAGACCGCGATGGCGCTGAGCGTAATGGCGAATGCGCCGAAGACGGACCACACGCCGCCGAGCATCTTGCTCACCTCATTCTGCGGGATGGCGACACTGTTCTTTCCGATCAGGGCTGCGAAAGGATAGCCGATGACCGGCATGGCAAACCACAGGAAGTTCCACTGCGGTTTCCCTGTGAAATGCCACAAGAGGTAGATGGCGAGGGAGATCGCGGTAAGCAGCGTTCCCCAGAGAATGAAGTGCTTTGCGCTGTTGCGGAGGATATCCTTCCTGCTTTTGTTGAAGGATTCGGTAATGAGCTGCAGGCTCTCCTGAGCTGTCATTTCTTTGTTTTGTTCCATTGTATCAACTGTTTAACCTGTTTTGCGGCCGGGCGAAGCTGCGCAGTCTTCCCTAACCTCACTGCAAATATAAACAAGTTTACAATATAAACCAAATTTTATGTGAAATGCGGCACACCCGGCGTATGGGACAGGTCTTCGCATGGCCCGGTACAGGTGCAAAAAGTAGTGGGTGATATACCGTCAAACTTTTTGATGTAGAGTTGTTTATGGATGGTTTGATGAAACGCGTTTCATCAAACTGTTTTTTATGGCAAAACCAGGGCGAGGAAGATGTCCATGTTGTGGTTTTTTTTCGCGGCGGCTAAGTTGCTGGTTTTCAGCAAAAACCAAGATGTCACCCCTTCGATTTGGCGGGGGTGATATCCTATTATTTGGCTGATAGTCAGATGGTTGGCTGCTGCGGGTTGCTACGGGTTGCGGTGTCGGACTGGACAGGCCGGGGCAGGTTGTGCAGGCTGAGCCGGTCTGCAAAAGATTTGGGCGCAAAGCGTCCTAATCCCTCTTCCTCAGGGATTTGTCTCGCCTGCGGCGAGCCACATCCCTCCCCGCCTGCGGCGGGGCTTGCCATAAGCCATCAAAAAATCAGCATTCAAGCAAGCTTGATGCTGATTTTTGCTACCTTCTGGCGGAGGAAGAGGGATTCGAACCCCCGGTACGTTGCCGTACAACAGTTTTCAAGACTGCCGCCATCGACCACTCGGCCATTCCTCCAGGTCCTTGTCCGCCCGGGCGGACCGGGATCGGAAATCAAGGGTTGCAAATATAGGTAAAATCAATGATTTGCCAAAAAAAGCGTATCGAATACCCGGATTATTTCTGGGAGCCGGCCAACTGGATCCCGGTGGGACTCAGGCTGAAACGATGCGTCCCGGAGCTGAGCTCGTACACGGCGGTAGGGATGCCGTTGTGGATCTCGACGCCTTGGAAAACGGCCCAGGGACCGCTTCCGAAAGGACTGGAACCTGTAGAGGGATGGCTCCCCAAGGCATAAAGCTCCTCGGAAACAGGCAGATAAAGGGTTGCAGCGCTGTTGGCCGGCACCGTGGCGGCGTAGGAAGTCATCCGTCCGAGGCCGTCGGCAACCCAGGCGCTGATGATACGGCCATATTCCGACTCGAAGCTGCCTTGCAGCGAAAGGTAGTTGCCGCCGGCAACCGGCTGGAGGACGAAGTGCTTGTAGCCGGGCTCGGGTCCGCTGGTGATGCCCAGCTGGTATTCGTACATCCACTGTCCGACGGCACCCAGCGCGAAATGGTTGAACGAGTTCATCGTATTCTCGTCCGGATCCGAGAAGGCAACATCATAAGAATTCCAACGCTCCCAGACCGAGGTGGCACCCTTCGTGACCGGATACAGCCAGGAAGGCAGTTCGGTATTGGTAAACAAGGCATAGGCTTCTTCCCAGCGGCCCGCCCGGCTCAGGGCCGGCAGGATGTTGGGCGTGCCGGAGAAACCGGTTGTGATCGTATAGGGCTTGAAATCACCGGCTTCGGCGTGTTTCTTCGGGTCAGCTCCGCTCCGGTTGGGATCGGCGGTCAGTTCGGCCAGGAACTGCTGCGCCCGGGGCAGGTTGATTTCGTCGAAGACGTTGAACTGCAGCGGCGTGGCATAGGAGGTTTGGGTATGGACCGTCTTCCCTTCCAGGTCTCGGGTCTTGCCGCTCAGGGGATCGACATAGGCCCGGTTCCAGTCCATCTTGGCCAGGCGGTGCCGCTCGCGCAGGCTCCGGGCATAATCGGGATGACCGGCGGCCTCTGCCATGACGGCGGTCACCTCCAGCATGTGGATGTAGATGGCATTGTTGACCAGGTCGTGCGGGGTCCCCGGATCCATGGCAAGCCAGTCGCCCAGCACTCCGGTCTTGGCTGAAAGATGGGGATAGGTGTCGTTCAGGGGATAGAAGGCCATCCCGCCCAGCCACGTCATCATGGCTTCCAGGTTCTCTTCCACGATCCGGATGTCACCATACTGGCTGTACATCTGCCAGGGGACCATGCAGACCGCGGCCGCCCAGGTCGTGGCTTCGGCGAAGTTGACATCCTTGGCCTGCTTGAAGCTGGGGACCGTGCTGGGTACGCTGCCGGGCACGTCGGCGGGACTGCCTTGTCCCTGGTCGTCACGCAGGGCCATCATCCATTGGCGGAAGAAATTATAGACATCCGCATAGTAGCTGGCCGTGCGGCAGTAGGCTTGCGCATCGCCGGTCCAGCCCATGCGCTCGTTGCGCTGTGGGCAGTCGGTGGGCAGGGTGAAGAAATTGCCCTGCTGGCTGCGCTGGATGTTGCGGAAGAGCTGGTTGACCCATTCTCCGGTCCGGCCGTCCGCCGTCTCGGCTTCATAAGCCCCGGTCGGGCGCTCACAGGAGGAGAGGACGATGCCCTTGACGTTCTGGAGGGGCAGCGGACCGGCATGCGAGGGAATCGTAATCTGGATGTATTGGTATCCGCGCCAGGTCGAGCGCGGCTGGATGACGGCCTCGGCATCGCCGCCGGCGATGTAGAAATCGGTGCAGAGCGCGCTGCGGTAGTTGTCATAGAGCATGTGGCCGGCGATGTTGCGGCCAGCAGGACCGAAGCGGCGGACATATTCGTCCCTGTCACCTTGCTCGCCGGGGTAGAGCTGCTCGGCGTAGCGCAGGATGACGACGTCCCCGCGCTTGAGCCAGCCGGCCGGAATGGTGATCTGCGGGACGCCGACCAGGTTGACGCCCATGTCATAAATGAAGGTGTAGTCGTCGCCTTGCAGGTATTTGCGGCCTTGTGCCTCAATGACTTCCTGCTCTCGCACAAGCCCGTCCACGCGGGCCGTGAGGTAAGGGTTGACCCAGCTGCGGGTGTCGACGGCCTCCGCCTTTCGCCAGGCGCTGTCATCGTATCCGGGCTCGCTCCAGCCCTTGACCGCGGATTCCAGCCGGGCGTCGTAGCGCTCTCCCTGGAAGAAACTGCCCGCGCGGACGGGGCCGCCGTCGAAGCTTTTCCAACTGTCCGGGCGCGTGACGACGCTCTCCAGGGTCCCGTCTTCGTAAAGCAAGTCCAGGCGGCAGAGGAAAGCCTGCGTGTCGCCATAGAAGTTGTAGTTCAGCGTATCATAGGACATGAATCCGGAATACCAGCCGCCGAAGAGCTCTGCGCCCAGGACGTTGTCGCCGCTTCGGATCAGCGACGTCACATCGTAAGCCTGGTAGGTCACGCGCTCGCGGTACTGGCTGGCGCCGGGGGCAAACCAGTCTTGCCCGACCTTCCTGCCGTTGAGGTAGGCATTGTATACGCCGAGGGCGGAAGCATAAAGCTTGGCGCTGCGGAGGCTCTTGCCGGGCGCGATGCGGAATCCGCCTCGCAGCAACTTGGCCCCGCCGAAACTGGGATCGATGGTCTCCACGACTTCCGTTTCGCCTTTGTTGATGACGACGATATCCATCTCATAGGCGCTCTGGTTGCGGTATTTGGGCAGGCGGACGCAGGAAAGGCCTTCGAAACGGCTGTATTGGTCGGCGCCGTAGAAAAGGGGTCCCTCTTCGCTCCGGCCGCCGGCCTCGATGCAGTAGTGACTGTAGGTCACGTCCGAGCCGGGCTCGGCGGCGAATCCGACGCAGCAGAGGTGGGGGAAGATGTTGACGTCGTGTCCCTTGCCCAGGGGTGAGACGGTGAAAGGGGTCGGCGTCTTGCTTCCGTCTGTGCTGACGCCCTGACCATCCACTTCGAAGGCCAGCGTACCGTCGCAGGCGCTGAGCTTCAGACTGTGATCCCCGGTGGCGCCGCTGCGCAGGATGCGATCCAGGTTGAGTCCCGGATAATGGGCTTTGTCCAGGGTCAGCAGGGGCGCGTCCGCCCGGTCACCGGCGGCGAAGCCTACGCGGTAGATGAGGATGCGGGCGCCCTGCGGGGTCCCGTACCCGCTGAAATCGAGAAGGACCTTGAAATAATTCTCGCCGGCGAGGTTGTAGCTGTTCTGGAAGATGTTTCCGAGCCGGAAGTCGTTCGCTCCGAAAAGGAAACCGGCACACTTGCCTTTGACGATGGTAAAGTCTGCACTGATGCTGAAAAGATGGAGCGAGGCGGCGTCGAGGGACGGTCTGCGGTCTCCGATCCAGGCGGCTCCCTTCCAGGCGGAGAGCCTCGGGTCCATCAAGCCTGTGGCGAAATCGGAAGACGCTTCATGGATATTTCCCTGCAGGTCCCTGACGCTCAAGTCCCAGTGATAGTCCATCCCGGGCTGGAGGGCGACCCCCAGGTAAGGGATGCCGGTAGAGAGCGAATCCTTTCGCTCGCCGCTGTCCCAGACTTCTCTGCCGTCGGAAGCACGCCGGACGCGGATCCGGTAGGATTGCTGGGCTTGTCCGGGCTGGTCCGACTCCATCTTCCAGCTGAAACTGGGATGGGCGTCTTCGACCGCGAGCGGCCGTATGCTGTGCTGGACCCGCAGGTCCGTAAGGGCCGTCCGTCCGGTAACGTGGAAAGGCAGGAGGACGGCGGTGAGCAGTATGAACAGGCGACGGGCTTTCATATCGGCAGTTTTTCGATTTTACCAAAGTTAAGCAATTTTATACTATTGTTTGGAAAAAATGATTATTTTAGAGGTCGAATTTTAAGATACTTTTGTACCATGAGACTTGACGGAAGACGCGAAAGCACGAATGTAGAAGACCGCCGCGGCCGTACCGTGGCAACGGCCGGAGGCATCGGCCTGGGAGGCCTGATCATCGCCGGATTGATCACCCTGCTGCTCGGCGGCGACCCCACGGATGTAATCCGGATGGCGGGCCAGCGCCAGCAGACGACCACGACATCGCAGGAGTACACCGCCTCTGCGGAGGAGGAAGAGCTCGCCACTTTCGCCAAGCGCATTCTGGCCGGCACGGAGGATGTGTGGACCAAGATCTTCGCCCAGTATGGCAAGACCTATGTCCCTCCGAAACTCGTGCTCTTCTCGGGTGCTGTCCAGTCCGCTTGCGGCGGCGCTACGTCGTCCAGCGGTCCTTTCTATTGCAGCGGCGACCAGTGTGTCTATCTCGACCTCTCTTTCTTCATGAACATGCGGAAGCAGCTCGGTGCGGACGGTGACTTCGCCTATGCCTATGTCATTGCCCACGAGGTCGGCCACCATGTCCAGAACCTGCTGGGCATCCTCGGCCAGGCCCACCAGCAGATGGCCCGGATGAGTGAGAAGGAGAGCAATAAGATCAGCGTGCGCCTGGAGCTCCAGGCCGACTTTTTCGCCGGTGTCTGGGCCCACCACGACAACCGGCTCTTCGGCTCGCTGGAGGAGGGTGACATCGACGAAGGCCTCACTGTGGCGGCCAAGATCGGCGACGATTATCTCCAGAAACAGGCCTACGGCTACAGCGTCCCCGATTCCTTCAACCACGGCACTTCCGCCCAGCGTTCGCGTTGGCTCAAGAAGGGTATTGCGACGGGTGATATCAACCAGGGAGATACTTTCTCTGTCCGGTACGAAGCATTATAAACACTTAATACCACACAATTATGGCAAACATTCAGGATCTGATCCTCAACGCGGTCAAGGGTTCCATCGGCGGAGTCGAGGTTCCCTCCAACATGTCCAACCAGGTCATCAGCGGCCTGTCCGAGTCCATCCTCGGCGGCTTGACCCAGACAGCTGTCAAACCCGGCGGCCTCGAGATGGTCAAAGCTCTCCTCACCGGCAAGCAGTCGGCGGCTACGAGCCCCATCACCGCTTTGATCGGTAAAATTTTCTCCGGCGGCGCGGCCAAGAAACTCGGCCTCGGTTCCGCTCTCACGGCTGGGATTGTCGCTTTGATTCCCAAGATCCTCGGCAATCTCTCCGGCATCTTCAAGGACCAGGATGGTGACGGCGACGTCGATCTCAACGATATTCTCCTTGCCCTTTCCGGCAAGAAAGCCCAGCCGGCACAAGCCAGCACCGGCGGCGGCCTCCTCGGCGCTGCGACCAGCATCCTCGGCGGCCTGCTGAAGAGGAAATAATTCTTAGCCATGGCGGGTAGCGACTCGTCGCGAAGAAAAACTGCTTGAAGCGGCGGCCTTTTCGGGTCGCCGCTTTTCTTTCCTTGGGGCCTTGTCTCCTTTCTGTCGTTTTACCCCCTGATTTGAGGGGGTGCGTGCAACTTCTTCGGCCAGCGGACAGGGCCTGACGCAGCGGTAGTCCATCCTCGCTGCGCTGCGGCTGCGTTACCGCTGCGTCAGGCCCTGCCCGCCGGCACGAGGGCGTTCCATCCATTCCTCTTCCTTTCTCCTCCACTCTTCCTCTCACACGACCGCACCGAAAGGGCCGTTTTTGTGCTATCCGGGTCCGGTGCAGTTGACTGTCATTCTGAACGTAGTGAAGAATCTTTTTGGTCAGCCTCTTCAGATTCTTCCTTTCGTCCGGAATGACAGATTTATCAGAACGACTTCATACAGTTTTCTTATATTTGTAGTATGAAGCATTTGAAATGGATTCTTGCACTGAGCCTCTTGTGTGCGCTCGTCCCTTCCCTCTCTGCGAGGGAACGGACGGCAGGGCTGCGCTATCATTTTAATACGCCGGCAGGCTATTGGGAAGAGAGTTTTCCGCTGGGTAACGGCCGGATCG
>CAMOTB010000060.1 GCA_946625485.1 uncultured Bacteroidales bacterium
CCGGCAGAGTCTGGGCTTGTTTCTCTTCCTGTATCTGGCAAACGGGATGAATCTCTCCGACGCGGCCCGGTTGCGCTACGACGGTTTCTGGTACGAACATGGAGGCCGGGCGTTCCGATTCGAGCGTCAGAAGACCCGGGACCGGGCAGACAACAACAGCGAAGTGATCGTGCCCGTCATTCCGCAACTCGCTGAGATCCTGCGCAATACAGCAGCAGAAGAGCAAGCCGGACAACTGCTTTTCCCTTTTATCCTGGCTGATGCCCGGGACGAAGCCGACTGCCGGAAAAGGATCAACCTGATGAACAGCAACATCTCTGCCCGGATGGAGATCATCGCCCGGCACCTGGGCTGGCCGGTCAGTCCGACTCCGACCTGGTGCCGCCACAGCTTCGCCACCAACCTGTCCCTCTCCGGCGTACCCACCCGCTACATCAGCGAGAGCATGGGACATAGCGCAGGACGTAGCGTGACCGCCGGCTATATCGCCGAATTCCCCCTTGAGCAGCAGATGGCCTTCAACCGACTCCTTCTCGAAGGGAGTGCCACCCCGGCAGAATCCGCGGATTCTTTGCTTTCCGGCCTCAGCCCGGAGATGAAACAGGCATTGCTGAAACAACTGCTGCAAGAGTAAAACAAGACGGCGGCTCCGATCCCGCCAAATCCCTGTCTGACTGCGGCCAAAGGCCTCTTTTGACATTCGGGATCCAGCCCGGCATCCTCCCGTTGCTTTGTCCCATCTCCCAGGCCTGTTCCACACCCCTTTTTGACAAGTCTCCGCCATCCTCCTGACACAGAATGATCAAGCCGGGCGAAAAGATTCCGTCCGGCTTGATTATGAATCAAACAAAAATCCTTGTTCGCTTCGGCGTTGCGTTGTTGCTGCTGGCCGGCCCGTTTGCCGCGGTCGCCTCCGCAGCGCCTTCCAAGGCCGATTCCGAGCAGACTCCGGCCAAGACGGTGACTGTCCGCGGTGTCGTCTATGACGACCAGGGCGCTCCCCTGCCCGGTGCCGGCGTCATGGTCAAGGGTACGACCCAGGGAACGGTCACGGACCTCGACGGTAACTACGAGATCCGCGTCAAGCCCAATCAGACACTGGTCATCACCTTCGTCGGCATGAAGGATCAGGAGATCCCCGTGAACGGCCGCACCCAGGTCAACGCAGCGCTTGATTCTCAGGCGACCACCCTGGACGATGTCGTCGTCGTGGGTTACGGCACCGCCAAGCGCGCCAACCTGACCGGCGCCGTGGATGTTGTCACATCCAAGACCTTCGAGAACCGCGTCACATCCAACGTGGACCAGATGCTCGTCGGTAATGTCCCGAGCGTCAATATCGCCATGACGGACGGCGCCCCTTACCGCCGGGCTTACGGTTATCAGATCCGCGGTACCGACCAGACCCTGAGCGCCAGTTCAGCTGCCAAAGACTATGAGGGCTGCCTCGTCCTTATCGACGGTGTGGAAGGTGATCCTACCCTCATCAACCCCTATGACATTGAGAGCATCTCCATCCTGAAGGACGCTGCCGCCTCCGCCATCTACGGATCCCGCGGTGCGTTCGGTGTCGTTCTCATTACCACGAAATCGGCTGAAACGGATGGAAAGATCTCTGTCAACTATACGGCCAATTTCAACATTTCCATGCCCCGTTCGATGCCGGACCTCTTGATTGACGGCGCCGAATATGCCAAGGTAAAGGATGAATTCTCCTATGGCTGGAACGGAAACCATACGACGACCTACAGCAACCTCCAGCCTTCCAAGGTAACGCACCAGTCTTTGATTGATGCCTATGCCGAAGGCTTGTCGGGAGCCGTTGTCGGCAAGAAGGATGCCTATTCCTACTATGGAAGCACCGACTGGTTCGATGCGATCTACCGGGATTATGTCAAATCCCAGATCCACAACCTTTCCATCAACGGAAGCGTCGGCAAGACCAGCTATTTGATTTCCGGCCGTTTCTACGATTACGGCGGTCTCTATGAGGGCAAGTCCGATCCCTATCAGACTTTCAACCTCCGCAGCAAGATCAGCACCCAGGTTTTCCCCTGGCTCAAGGTCGGCGAGAATATCGAGTACACTTACGATAACGTCCACATGGGCGTAGCTACCAACGGCAGCTCCCACTATTCTCCCCAGTCCCGTATCTATACCTATGGTTCCCCGAACTGGGAGATCTTCAACCCGGACGGCACCTTCACCAAGGCCGGCGCCTATGTCCTGGCCGGTTTGATCGGAGATTCCAATGATCCTGATGCGCCGCAGCGCAATGACAAGCAGAAGATCACGAAGAGCTTCAAGACGACGACCAGCGCGACGGCATCCTTCTTTGACAACACCTTCCGCATCAACGCTGACTTCTCCTATCGTGACAAGAATTACGATGTCCAGGCCAAACGGGCCATGGCTTACTATTCTGACACTAAGGACGTGCTAACTCCCCAGCAGTCGGAAGCCAACCAGTACAAACAGAAGGTTGTCAAGCAGTTCAAGGAATATAACTGGCTCACGACCAACCTCTATGCCGAGTATGAGAATACCTTCGCCAACAAATTCTATCTGAAGGCCATGACCGGCTTCAACTATGAAAAGAGGAACAAGATAGACGGCGACAGCGGCTACACCAAGTATGGTCTTTCCTGGGACGACGCCCTTGCTGAGAATCCTTGGGTCTTCGCGAAAGGCTACTACAACGGAGACCTTACAACCAGCGGATGGATGGAAGGCGGCGACTTCAAAGTCATGCACTGGCGCAACGCCGGTCTGTTCTACCGCCTGAACTTCGCCTATGACGAGCGCTACCTCCTCGAAGTCAACGGCCGTTATGACGGTTCTTCCGTTTTCGTCAACCAGTACCAGTGGGGCTTCTTCCCATCGGTTTCCGCCGCCTGGCGCCCGACCCAAGAGCATTGGTGGCATCTGGATCCCAAGTGGATCAGCGCCCTGAAGTTCCGCGTTTCCTACGGTGTCCTCGGAGACTGCATGTCCGCCGGCGCCTACAATACGGAAGACACCTATGAGATTAAGATGCAGGACGGCCGAGTCCTCAACGGCTCCAGCAATCAGCGTTACCTGGTCTATCCTCAGTACACCAACTGGATGTACACCTGGTCCAAAGTCCACAATTTCGATGTGGGTGTGGACGCGTCCTTCTTCAACAACAAACTGGACGTCACTTACGACTACTTCATCCGCCGCAACAAGGACATGCTGACGGAAGCGGCTTCCCATGCCGCCACCTTCGGTTCCGACTCTCCCCTGGGAAACAATGCTGACATGTCCACCTACGGATGGGAACTCACCGTTCATTATAACACCCAGTTCATGCTGGCCGGACGTCCCTTCCACTTCGGCGCTCACGGTTCCGTTGGCAACAACTACACGATCGTTGATCGTTTTGCCGGTAACCAGGAACTGAACATTACGGCCTACAACTATCGTGAAGGACAACGTCTGGGTGAACTCTGGGGCTTCCAGGCCAACGGCCTGTTCCAGAGCCAGGATGAAATCGACAACGCTTTCGGTCCCGGTATTCCTTACAACCAGACCGTGGCCAACACCTCCAAGAGTTCCAAGGTTGCCAAGCCGGGTGATCTTTGGATCAAGGACCTGGATGGTGACAACAAGATCACGACCAGTGACTTCATGGATCCCGAGACCGAGCTGGCAGGCGACAAGACCATCATCGGTAATGTCCGTCCCCAGTATCCATTCTCCTTCGGATTTGACCTCGACTGGCTCAACTTCTACTTCGACATCAACTTCCAGGGTGTATGGCACCAGGACTATCTGGTCAGCGGTACCACCCTGCTCGCCCAGTCCTACAATACCGGTTACGGTCCGATTACGAAATGGCTGGCCAACAATTACTGGAGAGAAGACAGAACGGACGCCCTCTTCCCGCGTGCAGCAGTCGGCGACCAGTGGATGATCGGCACGCAGTATGATGGCAGCGGCGCCAAGATGGGTAAATATCCCATCGACCGCTATGTTTACAACATCGGCTACATCAACCTGCAGAGTCTCCACTTTGGATATAACATCCCCAAGAAGCTCATCCAGAAGATCAATCTGAGCAATGCAAGGATTTTCTTCTCCGGCGAGAATCTCTGGAACTGGTCTCCTTTCTACAAGACCTTCGGACGTGACTTCGACGTGACGACCATCAGGTACGGCGGCGATGACTACGAATATGGTCTGGAGTGGTACGGCACCAACCTGGGTGGTCTGCAGTATCCGAAGCTGAAGACCTTCTCCCTCGGCCTTTCCCTGACATTCGCCGGCGGATCCCGCGAAAAGGCTGGTGTCAGCGGTGTCGGAAATGCTGCACTGCTTGATGCCCTCGCTGCCGCGAATGCCGCTGCTGACGCTGCCAAGGCCGCCGAAGACAAGGCTAAGGCCGAAGCCGACGCCCTCAAGGCGGAGCTCGCCAAGGCCCTCAAGGCCAAGGACGACTGTGAGGCTGCCAAGGACGTCAAGCCGATGGCTGTCCGCCGCGCTGAGGCGATCCATCTCGAGGACATCTACTTCGAGATCAATCAAAGCGTCATCCGCGACTCCGAGGCCTACAAGGTCGACAACCTTGTCAAGGTCCTCAAGTCCAATCCTACCGCGAAGGTCAGCATCACCGGTTACGCCGACCAGGGTACCGGCACCGAGCAGCGCAACTACGTGCTTACCAAGGAGCGCGCCGAGGTGGTCGCCGAGGCCCTGAAGGCCGCCGGCATCGGCCCCGACCGCATCTCTACTGAATACTACGGCACCGAGAAGGATTCCTCCTGGACTCCGGAGAACAACCGTGTCGCCGTTTGCATCGTGAACGACTAATATGGATACGATTATGAAAAATATACTGAAAACACTTGCTTTGGGTCTGGCTCTCATCGTGGCTGCTTCCTGCGACCTGTCTGAGTACAACCCGAATGAATATGGCGCGGCCATGGCATATGGAAGTGAGTCCAATATCCGGTCCCTGCTCTATTCGTTCTATTCGACCTTCCCTTCCCTCTCCGGGGCTTACAGCAAGGAGCAGAGCAGTGTCGATTATATGACGACCACCGCTCTTTCCAGCCGTTTCCAGTCCACGTTTACCGCTGACGAGGCAGCAGCTTGGGGAGATTGGGACGATCTGCGCAACATCAACCTTTTCCTGACCCAGATGAATTCCCCTGCATGTGGCGTTGAAGGTGCCTTGAAAGACAACTTTGTCGGACAAGGCCGTTTCCTGCGCGGGTACTGGTATTTCAAGAAACTCCGCACTTACGGCGACATGCCCTGGTACGATCATGTGATTGCCATCGATGATCCTGCCGACGAGTACAAGGACCGCGACAGCCGTGACCTGATCGTCAAGAATATGCTGGAAGATCTGGACTATGCCATCGCCAACGTGACAGACGAAAGCGTCGATCACACCTGGATCAGCAAGGAGGTCATCCAGTTCATCAAGATGCAGGCTTGCCTTTATGAGGCTTCTTTCCGGAAGTATAACAACGTGACCGCTTCTGCCAAGGGTGAGGCTTTCGCCAATTACACTGTCGAGCAGCTGTATCGCCTTGCGGCAGAGACCGCTGAGAGCCTGATCGGCAGCGGCAAATACTCCCTGGTTGCAGACTATCGCAGTCTCTTCACCAGCGATGACCTGAAGACAGAAGAAGTGATCCTGGGCGCTGAGACGTCCTCTTCCATCAAGGGCAGCCAGAACAACTATTACAACTACGCTGATGCCAACCCCCGTGCCCTGGTCCGGACGTTCATCAACACCTTCCTCATGGCTGACGGTACGCCTTACACCAGCAAGGCCGGATTCGAGAACGACACCTTTGCGCAGGAGTTTGCCAACCGCGACCCGCGCCTGGCCAAGATCGTCCGCACTCCCGGTTACAAGTTTGCCGGATCCAAGGTCGTCCCCAACTTCACCATTGCACCTACGGGTTATCAGATCATCAAGTTCTGCCTGGACAAATATGCCTACGGCACAACGGATGAGCAGGGCAGCAGCAACACCAACGCCGTCCCCGTCTTCCGTTATCCTGAAGTCCTGCTTTCCTATGCAGAAGCCAAGGCCGAACTGGGTGAAATGACGGATGCCATCTGGGCTCAGACCGTCGGCGCCATCCGCAAGAGGGCCGGCATCACGGGCTCCAGCCTGACAACGGTTCCCACGGCTGTCGACAACTATCTGAAGACCAACTTCTATCCCAATGTCGATAATGCCGCCATCCTGGAGATCCGCCGCGAACGCGCCTGCGAACTCTGCCTGGAAGGCCAGCGTTATGACGACCTGATCCGTTGGGGCTGCGGCAACGACCTCGCGTCTGTTGAGTGGACCGGTATCAATCTGGGCGCCGGCTTGGATACCAAGATCGACGTTGACGGAGACGGAACGGATGATGTCTACTTCTATGCAGGCAAGAAGCCCGCGGAGGAAGACGGAATCCAGTACATCCTTGTCAACAACGAGACGGGCCTCCAGCTGAAGAACAACCGGCTCTCCTGGACTCCTATCCAGACCCGTTACTGGGCTCAGGACGGACACCTGCGCCTCGCTCCGATGCGGACCGATGTCATCACCGAGTACCAGAAGCATGGTTACACCCTGACCCAGAACCCCGGATATTAATCTTCCGGATTCATCCTTTAAGTGTTCCCTCCGTCCCGGCGATCCGGACGGAGGGAACGTTTTTTTTATCTCCTTTCACTCCCTACGGTCCTCTATTTTGGACAGGAGGAACAGTATTGACATTTCAGGCGGGATTGCTTATCTTTGAGCAAACTACAATTTCATCATTCAGCAACAAGACCTATGAAACATTTACGTACCGCCGCAGCCGCCCTCATTATGGGCCTGATCCTCTTCACTTCCTGCGGACGCAGGAATCAAGTTGAGCATGTTTTCTTCATCGGCCTGGACGGCTGGGGTGCCTACAGCGTCGAGAAGTCGGAAATGACCCGGGTCAAACAGTTGATGGAGGATGGAGCCTGGACCCTCAAGAAAAGGACGGTCCTCCCCTCCCACAGCGCCGCCAACTGGGCGTCGATGTTCATGGGCGTAGGTCCCGAGGTCCACGGCTTCTACGAATGCTGCTCCCAGACGCCGGACCTGGAGCCCAGGATGCTGGGAAAGAACGGCATCTTCCCGACCGTATTCCAACTGCTCCGGGACAAGGAGCCGGAGGCCGAGATCGGATGTCTGTATGAGTGGAGCGGCATCAAATACCTGATCGACACGGTATCAGTCAACCACTATGCCCAGGTCCCGCAGGAAAAGCTTTGCGAGGCGGCCTGCGCATATATCGCGACAAAAAAGCCCCGGCTGGCAGCTTTCGTCTATGATGATCCGGACCATGTGGGCCACAAATATGGTCACGACACGCCCGAATACTACGAGAAACTGAAAGAGTTGGATGCCTGGGTCGGCGCCATCGTGGATGCCATCGACCAGGCCGGGATCCTGGATAAGTCCGTGATTATCCTGACTTCAGATCACGGCGGCATCGATCACGGCCACGGAGGACGTACGATGATGGAAATGGAGACGCCGCTGATTCTCTACGGTAAAGGAGTGAAGAAGGGACACTGCTTCGACGACCTGAGTGTGATGGAGTACGATATCGCTTCCACCATGGCCTGGCTGCTGGGCCTGGAGCAACCCCAGCCCTGGTTCGGGCGCCCGCTGACCTCACTCTTTGAGCATTGATGAACCAACACACATATCATGCTTAGATCATTCGCTTTATTCATCGCCGGCTGCCTGCTGTGCATGGCTTGCTCCGGGAACCGCCAACAGAGTCTCATCACGACGGAAGGGATCCTGGAAGATCTCCGCAGCAATGCGGTCAAGGATGTGGTCATCGACAGTGACACCTACAACGAGATGGACGATCAATATGCCATCGCCTATGCCCTTGCTTCGGACCGGATCAATGTGATTGCGCTGCACGCGGCGCCTTACTTCGACCCCTACAACGACCGGAGCACGAGTTTCAAAGACGGGATGGAGCGCAGCTACAAGGAAATCTGCCGAGTCCTGGAGGTAACGGGAAATCAAGGAAAGTACCCTGTCTTCAAGGGAGCGGAGCACAGCATCGCCGAGGATCCGGCAGGGTTCGATCCGGACAACCCGGCAGCCAGGAACCTGGTACAGATCGCCCGGAAAGCCCGCAAGCCTGTCTACGTCCTCTGCCTGGGCATGATCACGAATGTAGCCGCGGCTTTGATGCTGGATCCTTCCATCAAGGACAAGATTGTCATTGTCTGGTTAGGGACCCATTGCTTCAGCAAGGGGGACCTCGATGAGTTCAACCTGCGCCAGGACTACAGAGCCGGACAGATGGTCATGAATTCCGGCGTTCCGCTCGTGGTCCTCCCCGCCTCCGGGAAGCGGGGAGAAGGGACCCAGATGCTGAGTATCTGGCAGAAAGACCTGGCACGGATCCAGGGGGACAGCCGGGCCGCCCGATTCTACCGGGATGAGCTGCCGCGGGAGTTTTATAATGTGGACGGTTGGGAGCATATCCTGTGGGATGTCGCAGCGCCCGGCCTGCTCGCACACCCGGAGTGCTTCCACCTCCGTATCATACCGGCGCCGGTCCTCACGGACGAGCGTAAGTTCGCCTTCGACAGTTCGCGCCATCCCGTCATCTGGATGGATTCTCTGGAACCGGAAGTCCTGATCTCCGACCTGTTCCGCTGCATTTCCTCCTATTCCAACCCGTAAACGGTCCTTAGCACTCAAAGCAGGATCAGCAGCGCCACACAAAGCAGCAACATACCCTGGAAAGCAAGGCGGCCGTGTGTGGAAGAAGAGGCGGCGGCCTCAACCGGCTCGGAAGACAGCAGGGCGGAAAGGTCTTCCCCGGTAGGAAGATCCTTCAGCGTCCATTTATCCTCGATCAATCCGTCAGAAAGAAACGTAGCCCCGCCATTGGAGCGGTTCATCGTCAGCAGGGTCTTGTAATCCGCGAAGTAGAGACACTCTCCCAGGGTCATCGGGACCCCATCGGCCGAGGGTGTCAGCACAAGCGGGCGGACGCCGCAAACCAGCGCATCGTTGACGACCGTTGCGATCCGGGCCCATTGCAGGGAGTCCAGGCGCTCCGGCTCATAGACGGAAACGGCCAGCACTTCCCCTACGCCGGCCAGGTCATCACAATACTCGCCGAAAACATCGCTGAACGAAAGGACGGCCAGGTTTTCCTCCTGCAGATCATCATCCCCCGTGGCTCCCGAGAGGATCTGGGATCCATAAGAGAAGGCCGTGAAATCCTCCAGGGGAAGGGAACGCAGGGAATAGACCGTAAACACAAGCGTCAGAAGGGATACGACGGCGAATCCCCATTTCTTGGGCTTCCGTGCCTCGTAGCCGTCACTCAACGGGATGAAGGCGATCAGGGCCAGGACAAGCAAGACGACGTTCTTCATCAAAGACTGCAAGTGCGTCAGGTGGATCGCCTCGCCGAAGCAGCCGCAGTCCATTTCCGGATTGACCAGATACAGGACCAGGGTCAGGCCCGTGAAGAATGCAATCAGCGCCAGGACCACGATCGCAGCCAGTTTGCGGGCTATGCCCGAAACAAGGGCCGCTCCGACAAGGGCCTCCAGCAAGGCAAAAGCCACACCGAAACCCTTCCCTGCCGGAAGCAGGAAATCCAGATGGAGAAACTTGAAATACTCGGCCATTTTGAGGCCCGTACCGACAGGATCCATCAGTTTGAGCATCCCGGACACAAAGAAGACAAGGCCGATCAGCAGCGCGCAGAAACGGCGGAAACTGTGATGAAACTTATGCATCTTTCAATCGCTTATCGACAACATCCTTGATCTTGGCAAAAATCGCATCCGGCGGCAGCATGGACCCTTTCTCGTCTGCGCAATCCACGACGATGAAATCCGGATCGGAAGCGGCCTGCAGCCGATACTCATCCCGCACGCGCATTTGCAGGGAAAGGTCCTTCTCATGGATGTCAACTCCCCCTTCGAGGTAATCCCGCTCAGCCCCTT
The DNA here is from genome assembly GCA_946625485.1 of uncultured Bacteroidales bacterium. Classification (GTDB taxonomy): domain Bacteria; phylum Bacteroidota; class Bacteroidia; order Bacteroidales; family UBA932; genus Cryptobacteroides. The sequence continues at coordinate 10,009 of CAMOTB010000060.1, forward strand.
CCCGATGCGCGGCCAGACTCTGCTCGACAAAGCCAATGGGGACATCCAGGAAGATATTGAGATCCGGACGGGGAAGCCCGAAAGGACCATATTCCGTCTCCAGGATCCATTTTCTCAAGTGCGCGGCTTCTTCCGGATCGGCAAGCTTGGCGCATTGATAGGCGATGTTGGAATAGACATACCGGTCTAGGAGCACCGTCGCACCAGCGCCCAGGGCCTGTTTCATCTCCGGCGCGGCACCATGTCGGTCTTCGGCGAAAAGGAGGGCCACCAGTTGC
>CAMOTB010000061.1 GCA_946625485.1 uncultured Bacteroidales bacterium
CCTGCCTGCCGGCAGTGTGCGATTGTCCGGCTCTAGGCTGCGAACAGTTTGACGAGGTTGAGGATGACGCGAGAGGCGGCCTCCATGCTCTCGACGGGGACGAATTCCATCTTGCCGTGGAAATTGAGTCCGCCGGCAAAGAGGTTGGGGCAGGGAAGTCCCATGAAAGAGAGGTTGGCTCCGTCGGTACCGCCGCGGATGGGCTGGACCTTGGGCGTGATACCCTCCATCTCCATGGCCCGGATGGCCTTTTCGATGATGAAATAGTGCGGCTCCACCTGCTTCCGCATGTTGTAGTACTGGTGCCGGACTTCGACCGTCGCCGTCCCCTCGCCATACTTGGCGTTGATGAAATCGACGCAGCGCCGGATCACGGCCTTTTTCTCCTCGTACAGGGCCATGTCGTGGTCCCGGATAATGTATGAGAATGTCGCCTCTTCCACCGTACCGTTGAAGCCGATCAGGTGGAAGAAACCTTCGTAGCCCTCGGTGTATTCCGGTTTCTGCTCCACGGGCAGCAGGCTGTCCAGCTCCATGCCGATGCGGATGGCGTTCTTCATCTTGCCTTTGGCATAGCCGGGATGTACGTTCCGGCCCTGGATGCGGACCGTCGCGGCAGCCGCATTGAAGTTTTCGAACTCCAGCTCGCCGATCGCCCCTCCGTCCATCGTGTAGGCATAATCAGCTCCGAACTTGGCAACGTCAAACTTGACCACGCCCCGTCCGATCTCCTCGTCAGGCGTAAAGCCGATCTTGATTTCGCCGTGTTTGATTTCCGGATGCTCCACCAGGTATTGCACGGCCGTCATGATCTCTGCGACGCCGGCCTTGTCGTCCGCGCCGAGCAGGGTCGTGCCGTCCGTCGTGACCAGGGTCTGGCCCTTGTAGTCCAGCAGTTCCGGGAATTCGGAAGGCTTCAGATACAGCCCGGGCACGCCGGCCAGGGCAATGTCTGTCCCGTCATAGTCCCGGATGATCTGGGGCTTGATGTCCGCTCCGGAGGCGTCCGGTGCCGTGTCCACGTGGGCGATGAACCCGATCTTGGGTGCCTGGACACCCGGGCTGGCCGGGAGCGTGCCCATGACATAGCCGTATTCGTCGAGGGTCGCCTCGACGCCGAGCGCGTTCAGTTCGTCTCTCAGCAGGCCCAGCAGTTTCAGCTGTTTTTCGGTACTGGGCTGACTCTCAGACTCTTCGCAGGACTGCGTGTCGTAAGAGACATATCTCAGGAAACGGTCAAGAATCTGTTCCATATTTGATTATTCTTTGATGATTTCAGCAAATTGCGCCCCGACATACTCCGCCAGCGCACGGGGATCCAGCTTGAACTGCAGGCCCCTTACGCCGGCGCTGACATAGATGTAGTCGAGTCCGGCGGCGGTGGCGTGGAACCAGGTGGGGAAGGGTTTTTTCATGCCGACCGGACTGCAGCCTCCGCGGATGTAGCCAGTCCGGGGAAGGAGCTCCTTCATCGGAATCAGGTCGCATTTCTTGTTGCCGGACACCTTGGCGGCAGCTTTCAGGTCGACTTCCTTGTCACCCGGGATCACGCAGACGAAAAAGCCCGTCCGGTCGCCTTGGAGAACCAGCGTCTTGAAGACGCAGGAAATATCTTCTCCCAGCTGGGCGGCGATATGCGTCGCGGCGAGATCGTTTTCATCGACCTCATAGGGGATCAGTTCGTAGGAGACCCCGGCTTTGTCCAGCAGGCGGGCTGCGTTGGTCTTTTCCAGTTTAGCCATAGCTTTACAAATATAGCGATTTTGTTTATTTTTGCACCGACAATCTTAGCTACGCTTTATGACTCATCGTGCTCTTTTGCCGCTGCTGGCATCCGTCCTGATCAGTTTCACCGGCCTGGCCCAGACCCGTTGGGCCGTCGTTGATTTCTCTGCCAATTACATGCGTACTGCGCCGGACTACGAGTCCGCCCTGGAGACGCAGGCCCTGATGGGTACGGTCGTAGAGGTTATCGGAGAACAGGGATACTGGCGGCAGATCGTCCAGCATGACCCTTCGTATGTCGCCTGGGCGACGGAGCTCGGACTGGTCGAGCTGAGTCCGGCAGAGATGGAGAGCTACATCGCAGCCCCGAAGTACATCTGCACCGCCTTCCTGTCCCACGTCTATAACCGGCCGTCCCTGCGGAGCGAGGTGCTCAGCGAACTGGTCCTGGGTGATCTGGTCCTGACGATGATCGACGGCAAGGGACGCGCGGTCCGCAACATGGGATTCTGCCAGGTCGCATTGCCTGACGGGCGGATCGGCTACGTGCAGGCCCGGGACCTGGCTCCCTTCGAAGACTGGGCCAAGGCCCGTTCGGCCAAGCCCGCCAACCTGGAAAAAACAGCCCGCCAGTTCCTGGGCATACCCTATCTCTGGGGTGGGGCCAGCGTCAAGGGAATGGACTGCAGCGGACTGGTCTGGATGACCTATTTCCTGAATGGGATCATCCTTCCGCGCAATGCCTCCCAGCAGGCGAAGTGCGGCGTCGAAGTACCGCTGAACCGCTTGAAGGCGGGCGATCTGATCTTCTTCGGCACGCCGGGCAACGGCGATACGCCCGATAAGGTCGCTCACGTCGGCATCAGTCTGGGCGGCAAGGAGTTCATCCATTCGTCCCATATCGTACGGATTTGCTCCTTGGATCCGATGGCACGGAATTATTATGGCAACAAGACGCCTCTCTTCGCCGTCCGTATCGTGGAAAAGAGCGGAATCCTGACCGCGAGCAGCTACAGCTATGGGACGCAGCCTGCCCGTTATCGTTATGATGCTGAGAGTTACCGTGCCCAGACGCACTACAGTGCCATCCGCCTGTTGGACAGCCCCTGGTATTTTTAGTCGGAGGCTTTCTTTTTCTTAGCAGCCTTCAGGTGAGCGGCCTCTTCTTTTTCGCGCTCCTTTTCCGCTTTTGCCGCCTTCTTTGCCGCTGCCTTTTCGGCAGCCAGACGCGCTTTTTCGGCCTTTTTCTCTTCGGCCCGGAGTTTCCTTAGCTGTCGCTCAGGGTGCTTGGCCAGCCGTTCGTCACGGCGGGCTTTGACCTTCTCATAATGCCGGATGTACTTTTCCAGGCGCGCTTGCTCGCGGGCGGCCTCTTTGTCCCTTATTTCCAGTTTCTTGAGGACGCTTTCCCGGTATTTGACCTGTTTCTTGACCTGTTTGAGGGAATCCTTGACGGCATCCCGGGCGTCCAGCTCAGCCCAGCGGGCTTCTTTCTTCGCCTGCTTGGCCTGACGGGCGGAATCGCGGGCGGCCTTCCGGGCTGCCTGCTCCGCCTCTTTGGCCGCTTTCTCCGCCAGTTCTCGGGCGCGTTCGGCCGCTTGGAGCGAATCTTCCGGAGAGAGGGCCTTGCGGCTGCCGACGGAGTCGGGTAAGGAGGGAGAATCCGATGCTTTGAGACTGTCAGCCAGGCTCTTGCGTACATCGACGGAATCGGGCAGGGCCGGGCGCTGCAGGCTGTCGGGAACGGCAGGTTCTTGCTGGACTTCGGATTGCTCGTCCAAGCGCTCACCCTTCACCTCTTGGATATCGGTTTTCTCGTCCGGCGTTTCCAGACCGGCATTCGTCGTGTCAGCCGGTGCCTGTATCTTTCCAATTGAATCCCGGGGCGTCACGACCTTGGGTTTGTCCAGCTCCAGCGAATCCCGCATCTTCCGGTTGGCCCGCTGGGCTGAATCGCGGGCCGCCAGCCCGGCATAGACTTCCTTCATGTAGCCGGGGAAATAGATTTCGGTCTGCGGGAATTTGGCCTGGGGCCGGCCTTCATAAGCGAGACGTTCGGAGCTGCGTGGAGTGTAGGGCGTGATGTCCGCCATGCCGGTCGGCCGGCGTTCGGGATCCCAGCGGAAACCCTTCATCTGGCGGTCGTCCTTGGGCAGCTGTACGGTAGGATATGCGTCGTTGTGCGGATTGTCGAAATAATAGATCCGTTGCAGCTCTCCCTTGTCGAAGTGGGCGGACAACATCTTGCTTTCCACCTTGTTGACCGTGGCCAGGGCATCGTTTTCCTCCAGGAAGAAGACGGCGCTGGCTCCTCCCAACGCATCGAAACGTTGCAGGACGGTCGCGGTGTCAAAATAGGCCATCATCTCCGTTCCCCGGATCTGGTCGAAGCTGACAGAGTCTTCCTGGATGGTGATGAAGGCGTTGGACATCAGGCTGGCTTTCTTCATCCGGCTGTTCTCCACGACCACCGTGATGCTGTCGGAGACATACTGCCGGTTCCCTTCATTCCAGACGATGGGGTCCAGGTAGAGGAGGGCCAGGGAGTCCAGGTCGGAGTAGAGGAGCGAGTCGCAGCGGGCCTGCATGTCCGATTTGAAGACGCGCACCTTGCCGACGGCCTGGATAAAGGAGAGTTTGGTCGTGTCCGGAGGTGCCGCCTGTGTAGAATCGGCCGGCGCCGTGTCGCTGCCGTCAGGAGAGGGAGCGCCGTCCGGAGCGGGGGCCTGAGCGTTGGGGTCCGGGGCGGCCGTATCACCGGCGGGAGCCGTCGTTTGGGGGACGGCGGCCTGGCCTGCTGCGTCGGGGAATTTCTTACCCTGGGCTTCCGCCAGGGCTTTTTCGCGCTCTTCGGCGGCCTTCTGGGCCTCTTCCCCCGCCTTCTTGCGATAGGCGGAGACAGGATCGACATTCAGATCGGAAATCCGCTTCTCCGAGTCCTTGATCCGTCCCTCGGATATGTCGCAGCGGCGGATGGCCGTACGAACGATCCGGTCAGCCGCCATGTAAAGCGTGTCCTTGGGCTTCTGCTTGTTGTTCTCGTCCTCGATTTCGGCGATGATCGTGGCATCTACGCTCATCGTAAGCCGGTCCAGCGAATCCACGTACCAGACATTCTCACCCAGGCCGGAGAGCTTGCGCGAGTCGTCCGTAACCTGGACGTTGCCGTGCAGTTCGATGTCCTGGGTCAGTTTGTTGAAATGGAGCGTATCCGCCCAGCCTTCCTGCTTGCCCGTCATGCCATGGACTTCGTCGAAGAAGTGGAAGATTTCCTTGCTGCGCTCGTATTCGCCACGCCGGGCGGAGAGCATGTCGGCGTTGCGCCAGATATCGACGCCGTATTCAAAGACGGCCCGGCTGTCGTTGCTGTAATAAGTCAGGTCTTCCGTCTTGACGAAGACGGAGTCGGTGAACATGTTGACGTTGCCGTCGAAACGGAAAATCTTGGTCCTGGAATCGTAGGAGCCGTTGTCGCTCTCAATCAGCTGGCCGTCCTTGTCCCGCATGGCACCGCCGCGCCGGAAAACGGCGACGGAGTCCTTGGTGTTGTAGTCCAGGTATTTGGTGCGCAGCGTGTTGCGGTCCTTGTCCTGCAACTGGACGACCGTGCCCCGGAACTGGGCCAGGTCGTCATCGATGTAGTAATCCAGCTTTTCACTGCTGAGCACGGTCTCGTCCTGCAGGATACGGACATGTCCGTATGCCTGGATGATGTGGACGTCCACGTCCCAGTAGGCAGTGTCGCAGATCAGGTAGGTATTGTTGTGGAGGAACCGCGCCGGTCCGATGACTTTCCGGTAATTGCGGTGCTTTTCCTGGATCAATTCCGCCGATTGCGCACTCATCAGGCGCACCAGGCTGTCTGCCGGCTGCTGCTGGCGGTTCTGGGCCGTCAGGGTGAGCGTGGCAGAAAGGAGGAGCAGGATGACGAGGGCTTTCTTCACGGGAGCGGGAGCTTATTTTTTCTTGATCTTGTCGTACCAGCCGGCATTGCGGAACTCGCAATCCTTGAACATCGGGTCGATCTTGACCTTGGTATCCTTGATCTTCTTGCGCAGATAGTCGTCGATGGCCTTCATCTGCAGTTGGTTCTTGACTTGCTCGGAGATCTGCGTGAAGTCGTTCTGGAAGGTAGCGGTGTGGGCCGGGATGATCTTGTCCACGCGGATGATCTTGTACACCAGGTTTCCTTCACGGCCTTCGTTGTCCAGCGACTCGATCGGCTCGGAGATTTCTCCTTCCTTGAGATCCTTGATCGCCACATAGTCCTGGGGCTTCAGCTGGTCGATTTCGAAATAGGACGAGCCCGTGTTGGGATCGGCCATCTGGCCGCCGTTGGTGCGGGTGGCGTTGTCTTCCGAATAGAAACGGGCCGCCAGCTCGAAAGAAAGGGCCTTGTTGTTGATCTCGGTCCGGATGCTGTCCAGTACGTGGAAGGCATGCTCGCGGTCCTCGACCGTGTATTGGGGCTTCAGAAGGATGTGACGGGCGTTGAACATGTCTCCGCTTTTCTCGATCACCTCGATGATATGGAAGCCATCCGGCGTTTCTACGACCTGGGAAATCGTCCCGGGCTTGAGCGACATCGCTACGTCCGAGAAGGCCGGCCAGAAGATGGACTTGGAAGCCATGCCCAGCTCGCCGCCCTTGCGGGCGCTGCCGGGATCTTCGGAATAAATGCGGGCCAGGGTGGAGAATTTCTCCCCGTTGAGGATACGTTCGCGCAGCGAAAGGAGTTTCTCCTTGACCGCCAGGTTGGCGGCTTCCCGGTCAGGATAGAGGCAGACCTGGCTGAGCTGGTACTTGATCGGGACGATCGGGAGGTCGGCGGCATCCGTCGTGTCGATGTATTTCTTGACGTCGGCGGGAGTCAGGTCCGGAATCTGGTTGGCAATCTCCATCTGCTCCTGCTGCGTGAGGCTCATGTCCTCCATCTGCTTCTTCCATTCCTGGCGCAGTTTGTACAGCGGTTTGCCGAAGGCCTCTTCGACGGCCTCATCGCCTCCCAGGCGGGTACGCATCATGTCTATGTGCTGCGACAGCTGGCTCTGCACCATGTCCTGGTTGATCGACAGGGAGTCCAGACGGGCCTGAAGCAGGAAAAGTTTGGATTCCAGCATCCGCTCCAGCAGTTCGCAGCGGGCTTTTTCGTCGGAGGCCATGCCTTGCAGGCGGGCTTCCTGGATCCCTTGCTCGAGGTCGGAGATCAGGATCATCTCATTGCCGACGACTGCGATGGTCTTGTCAATAACTTTGCCGTACCGTTGGGCGGTGGCGAGGGTGCTGACGCCCAGCAGGGCGGTGGCAAGCAACAACCTGAGAATATGTTTCATGTTCAATAAATTATCAGTTTTTCCTGGTCCAGGGCGTTTTTAAGCAAGTCTTGTTCCAAACTGGCCAGCAAGGCGTGTTTTCTGTTGCTGATCACGATATCCCTGATCCTTCCTTCGCAATAGGCGAGGGGAGCGGTCGCCCCGGGTTTGAGCAGCTGGCAGACATAGCCGATCTTGACATCTCCCTGCCCGTCTTCCATCGTGATGTAGCCGTCGGGCCGCAGTTTGGACAGAAGGGTCACGTAGTCACAACCGAAATACTTGGCAAAGAGGGACATGTCGATCCATTCTCCCGATCGGTCCTCGTAGCGCAGGGCGGAGGTGTAAGCCAGGCTGTCCGCCTGGTTCAGGTCCGTCTGGTCGTCCGAAGCCATCATTTTCTTGATCGGCTCCAAGGCGGGGGATCCTTTCATGATGTCCAGGAACCGGGCCCGGACGATCGGGGCCTGCAGGACGAACAGGTCCGGATGGGCCTCGTAGTAAGCGGCGATCTCATCCGGCCGTACGACCGTGTCGAGTCTTTCCTGGATGTATTGCTGCTCATAGCGGAAGCGCAGCAGCGAGCGCCGGTAGTCTTCCAGTTCCTTGGTCACATCGACGTCCGTCTTGGGCAGTTCGGCTCCGGCTTTCTCCAGGAACAGGACTTCTTTTGCCCAATTGTTGACAAACTGTCCGGCCAGCCTGGCGCTGTCTTCCGGAGTGGCGTCGTGCGGGATAAATCCCTCCAGATCAGAGCGATAGAGCTTATTCTTGCCGATGCGTGCAATCACCTCGTCATCATGGATCAGGTCGGAAACCCATCCGCATGAGACCAGGCCGGCTGCCACCGACAGGAACAAGAGAATATGCTTCAGATACTTCATGGGCGATAATCTACAATTTGCAAATATAATACAAATTATTGAGATATACGCCCCAGGGGCCGCCCGCTAGCGGGTCTTGCCCGGCCGTGTCGCGAGGATCATGTACACGATCAGGGCCGCGAAAGGCAGGATGGCGATGGCTTCGCCGTACTGTGCATTCCACTCGCTCAGCCACCAGTCGACGTTCGCAAACTTCAGGATGGCGCTGACGACCCCCATCAGGGCACCGCCTGCGATGAAGCCGCTGGCAATCAGGGTACCCTTTTCCTGACGGGCCGTATTGACGGCGGCATCCTTGCTGCGTGTGCTGACAAACCAGGAAATGGCGCCGCCGACCAGCAGCGGAAGGTTGAGGTCGATCGGGATGAACATGCCCAGGCAGAAGGCGAGCGCAGGGACTTTGAAGACTGTCAGGAGGATGGCGATCACGGCACCGATTCCGTACAGCAGCCAGGGTGCGTTGCCGCCGTTCATCATCGGCTGGATGACAGCCGCCATGGCGTTGGCCTGGGGCGCGACAAGGGCGCCTTCGCCCGTGAATCCGTAGGTCTTGTTGAGGATCATCATGACGCCGCCGACCGTCGCCGCAGCCACCAGCGTGCCCAGGAATTTCCAGGTTTCCTGCTTGGCCGGCGTGGTGCCGATCCAGTAGCCGATCTTGAGGTCGGTGATGAAGCCGCCCGCCATCGAAAGCGCGGTGCAGACCACTCCGCCGATGATCATCGCGGCGCACATGCCGGCATTGCCTTTCAGCCCCACGGCCACGAGGACCAAGGCTGTGATAATCAGGGTCATGATGGTCATGCCGCTGACCGGATTGGTGCCGACGATCGCGATGGCGTTGGCCGCCACGGTCGTGAAGAGGAAGGCGATCACGGCGACGATCAGCAGCCCGATCAGCGCCTGCCAGATATTGCCCACGACGCCGCCGAAGGCAAAGAAGGCGAATACGGCCAGCAGGGCGATGACGATGCCGAACACGACATTCTTCATCTTGATGTCCTGTTCCGTACGCGGAACGTCGCTGACTTGCTCGCCGGGCTTGCGCCGGAACTCGCTGGTCGCCAGGCCGACGGCGGATTTGATCACGCCCGCCGACTTGATGATACCGATGATGCCGGCCGTAGCGATGCCGCCGATGCCGATGTGACGGGCGTATTCGCGGAAGATCTGGTCCGGCGACATCTCGGCGATGGTCTGCGTGATGCCGGAGCCCATCAGGTCGATGACGCTTCCGCCCCAGAGCAGATTCATGAGCGGGATGATGATGAGCCAGACCAGGAAGCTGCCGCAGCAGATGACAAAGGCATATTTGAGTCCGATGATGTAGCCAAGGCCCAGGACCGCTGCGCCGGTGTTGATCTTGAGCACCAGCTTGGCCTTGTCGGCAATGACCTGCCCCCAGTGGGTCACCGTAGTGCTGAGCGTTTCGCTCCAGGCGCCGAAAGTCGCCACGATGAAATCGTACAGTCCACCGATCAATCCGCTGATCAGCAGGGTCTTGGCACTCTTTCCGCCGCTCTCGCCACTGACCAGGACCTGTGTCGTCGCCGTTGCTTCGGGGAAGGGATATTTGCCGTGCATCTCCTTGACGAAGTACTTCCGGAAGGGGATCAGGAAGAGGATGCCCAGCACGCCGCCGAGCAGCGAGGACAGGAACATCTGCCAGAAGTTGACCTCCAGTCCGAGGATGTAGATCGCCGGGAGGGTGAAGATTGCGCCGGCCACGATCACGCCCGAGCAGGCGCCGATGGATTGGATGATGACATTCTGGCCCAGGCCGTTCTTCTTGCCCAGGGCGGAAGTGAAACCGACGGCCAGGATGGCGATCGGGATGGCGGCTTCGAAGACCTGGCCGACCTTCAGGCCCAGATAGGCTGCGGCGGCGGAAAAGATGACGGTCATCAGCAGACCCATCGTCACGGAATAAACGGTGACTTCAGGATAGTTCTTTCCGGGTTTGAGCAGGGGTTCATAGGTCTCGCCCGGCTTGAGTTCGCGGGTCGCGTTTTCCGGCAGGGAAATGTTCTTGTTCTCGTCCATACGATAGCTTTTGTGGGCATAAATATATATATAAAATCGGTAGGAGGGTGCGGAAGGGCAGGAAAAAACAAAAAAATCGAAAAAAGATTTGCAGGAATAAAAAAAGTCCTTATCTTTGCAGCCCGTTTGAGAAAAACGGATAGTTCATTGACAAGTTTGAGAAAGATAACGAGGTAAAGAAAACAAGAAGCAAATT
>CAMOTB010000062.1 GCA_946625485.1 uncultured Bacteroidales bacterium
CGGTATTGCGGAAGCGGTCCGCCTGGATGCGGGCCCAGTTGTCGATCTGGTTGGAGGGGATGTCCTCCGTGTAAACCGTCTCGTCATGGGAGGTCCAGGCGTTGGTGCCATTGGCGCCGATCATCGCCATGAGTTTGTCATACTCGTTGGGGATGGAAATCTTGGAGGCCTCATAGCTGATGGAATCGATCTGATGGTACAGGGCTTCCCGTTCCGCCGGATCCGTGGTCTTGCGATAGACCTCGAACAGGCGTTCGATCTCGTCCAGCAAAGGTTTCTCCGCTTCATAATCGGTCGTACCGAAATGAGGCGTGCCCTTGAACATCAGATGCTCGAAATAGTGAGCCAGACCCGTGGTCTCGGAAGGATCGTTCTTGCCTCCGACCTTGACCGCGATGTAGGTCTGGATCCGAGGCTCCTCCTTGTTGACGGACATATACACTTTCAGCCCGTTGTCAAGGGTGTAGATCTTTGTCTTGAGCGGATCATTCTTGACCGTCTCATACTTGGAGCAGGACCCGGCGCTTACCAGCGCAAGTACTGCCATCATCCATAAAAAATAACGTTTCATAAAAAATTATTGTTGGGTTTCAAATCTCAGTTTGGCATATTTCAGAAGGATCACCTTCACCCCATATCCGTCGAAATTGATCCGGGCCTTCAGCTCCGGCACCGTTCCGGTGATTTCCTCGACAAGGCCCCCGCCGAAGCGGTTGTGTTCGATACGCTGCCCCACCTTGATGGCGGACATGGGGACGGGGACGAACTCCGCGTCCGGGATCTTGGGTGGAAGGGGACGGTTCAGGACGGCGGCTTTGCCGGCGAAGGCGGGTTGGCCCTGAGGGTTGCGCCTGTCATCCTGAGGCTTGCCGAAGGATCTGCCGGAAGAAGAACGCCCCTCATACCGCACGCCCCCCGAAGCCCCGTACCGATAGCCACCGCGTTCATCGTCACGCGATTTGCCGAAACGGCCCTGGCCACGCCCGAAACGGGAACCGAATCCGCCGAAGAACGGCGGTTCCTCTTCTTCGTCGTCCTCATCCATTCCGACAGGACGGTCCAGGTAACGGGCATCGATTTCGCGCAAGAAGCGGCTCGGCATGTTGGATTCGTGGCTGCCGTTGCGCATCCGGGTATCCGCATAGGTCAGGATGACCTCACGCATCGCGCGGGTGAGGGCGACATAGAACAGGCGCCTCTCCTCCTCGATGTCGGCTTTGGAAGACAACATGTTGCCGGAAGGGAAAAGATTGTCTTCCAGGCCCGTGATGAAGACATACGGAAACTCCAGCCCCTTGGCGGAATGGACCGTCATCAAGGCGATCTTGTTGGAAGCGTCCTCCTCGTCGGTCGCATCGACGGTGCTCAGCAAGGAAACGTTTTCCAGATAGTCGCCCAGGGTCACGAGCGGAAGTTCCTCGGACTCGCTGCTCTCCTCGAGGTCGGCCAGGATCTCGTTCTGGCGTTCCTCCACGAAGGTTTTGACGCTGTTGATCAATTCCTCGACATTGGAGAAACGCGACAGGCCTTCGATCGTCGTATCACTCTTGTAGAAGGCGTACAGGCCCGACTGGTCCGCGATGCGCAGCGCCAGTTCATGGGCATCCGTGGCGGCAGCCTGCTCAGCGAGTTTGCCGATCATTCCGCAGAAGGCGCGGATCTTGAGCGCAGCGGCATTCCGAAGGCCGAAAGCCTCCAGATCGGGCGAGAAAGCAGCCTGGAAAAGGCTTACTCCCCCCGCCCGGGCTGCGGCGGAAAGGGCATTCAGCGAAGTGTCGCCGATCCCCCGCGCCGGCTTGTTGACCGTCCGTTTGAACGACTCGTCGTCGTTGGGATTGACCAGCAGCTTGAAATACGCCATCATGTCCTTCACTTCCGCGCGGTCAAAGAACGCGTTGCCGGAATAGACGATATAGGGCAGGTTGCGGCGGCGGAGCGCCTCTTCGATGGACCGGGACTGCGAATTGGTCCTGTACAGGACGGCGAAATCCTGGTATTTCGCTTTCGTCTCGCGCATCCTTTCCAGGATGGTTGAGGCGATCATCATGGCCTCCTCCTGCTCGCTTCCCGTGCGGATCAGGCGGATTTTCTCGCCCGAATCCCCTTTGGAGAAACACTCCTTCGGGATCCGGCCCTCGTTGTGGGCGATCAGGGAGTTGGCCGCATCCACGATGGTCTGCGTGGAACGGTAGTTCTGCTCCAGGCGGAACATCCTGCATTCCGGATAGTCTTTCTTGAAATTGAGGATATTCTCGATCTTGGCGCCCCGGAAAGCGTAGATCGACTGGGAATCGTCGCCGACGACACAGAGATTCCTGTGTCCCCGGGCCAGTGTCTTCAGAATCAGGTACTGCGCATAATTGGTATCCTGGTACTCGTCCACCAGGATATAGGAGAAACGGCCGGCGACAGACTCGAGCGCTGCCGGGAAGTCGCGCAGCAAAACATTCATATTGAGCAGGATATCGTCAAAATCCATGACGCCTGCCTGCTTGCATTTCTGCTGATAAAGCGAAAACACATCGCACAGGCGCGGCCGCTTGCGGCGGGTGTCGTCCGCGATGATATTGGGATTGTTGCGATACGTATCCGCCGTATACAGGTTGTTCTTGGCCATGGAGATGCGCGAAAGCACCTCTTTCGGCTTGTAAACCTTGTCGTCCAGCTGCAATTCCTTGATGCAGGCCTTCACGGCGCTGGTCGAGTCGCTCTGGTCGTAGATCGTGAACGACTCGGGATAGCCCAGGTCCGTGGCAAATTCCCGCAGGAAACGGACGAACACCGAATGGAAAGTCCCCATCCGGAGTTTCCGCGCCTTTCTCTCCCCTACCATGGAAGCAATTCTCTCCTTCATTTCCGTGGCCGCCTTCTTCGTGAAAGTCAGCGCCAGGATACGGGTCGCATCGCACCCTTGCTCAAGGATATACGCAATACGGCTCGTCAGCACCCGGGTTTTCCCGGACCCAGCCCCCGCTACAATCAGTACCGGTCCATCCACACATTGAACGGCCTTTTTCTGTTCGCCGTTCAATCCTTCCAAAATTGTACTTACATTGTTTTCCATATTCGCTGCGAAATTACTAAAAAAAGGGTATCTTTGCACGATTAATTCGATAGAATTACTTTAACCTTATCCAATAATGTCAAACAACATCGATCTGAAGAAGGGTTTGGACATCCCGATCAAGGGAAGCGCCCAGCCCGTCGTCTCCAAGACGGTGGTTCCTGACACGGTTGCAATCGTTCCCTCCGACTTCAAAGGCCTGATTCCGAGGCTGCTGGTCAAGGAGGGCGACCGCGTGCTGGCCGGATCCCCCGTCCTGGCGGACAAGAAACACCCTGACATCCTCGTCACCTCGCCGGTCAGCGGCACGGTGAAGGAGATCGTCCGGGGAGACAAGAGAAAGTTGCTTGAAGTGCTCATCGGGACCGACTCCGAACAGGAGTATCTCGACTTCGGCTGCAAGAGGCCTGAAAGCCTCAGCGGCGACGAAGTCCGCACGGCCCTGCTCCAGAGCGGACTTTGGGCAGCCATCGTACAGCGGCCGTATGGCATCCTCGCCGATCCCACGGTCAAGCCGAAGGCCATCTTCATCTCAGCCTTCTCCACGGCCCCTCTCGCACCGGACACGGAGTTCGTGCTCGGCGACGAGTTCGCAGCCGTCCAAGCCGGCGTCAACGCCCTTTCCAAACTGACGGACGGCGGCGTCCATGTTTCCCTGAAGAGCGAGAACTACTCCAGCACCCCGTTCCACAAGCTGGAGCACGCCATCCTCCACACCTTCTCCGGCAAGCATCCGGCCGGCAACGTCGGCGTCCAGATCAGCCACATCGCGCCGATCTGCAAGGACGAGACGGTATGGACGGTTTCCCTGCTGATGGCTGCCGCCATCGGAAAGCTCTTCCTCAAAGGCAGATACGATCTCACCCGCAAGGTGGCGGTCTGCGGTCCTGCCGCTGTCAACCCCGCCTATGTCGAGACCCTGCCCGGCATGCCCATGAAAGAGATCTCCAGCTTCGTCGGCGAAGGTGAGATCCGCATCATCAGCGGCGACGTCCTGACGGGCAAGTGCGTCGGCGAAAAGGGCGCGCTCGGTTTCTTCGACAACCAGGTCACCCTGATCCGGGAAGGCAAGGAGACCGAACTCTTCGGCTGGGCGAAGCCTTTCCGCTTCAACCAGTTCAGCTCGACCCGCTCCTATTTCTCCTGGCTCCTGCCCAAGAAGCAATACGACATGGACACCAACCTTCACGGCGGCCCCCGCGCTTTCGTGATGTCAGACGCCTACTATGCGGATGTGCTCCCGATGGACATTTATCCGCTGTACCTGATCAAGGCCTGCCTCGCAGGCGACATCGACAAGATGGAGCAGTTCGGAATCTATGAGGTCCTCCCCGAGGATCTCGCCCTCTGCGAATACATCGACCCTTCCAAGAACTACATCCAGGACATCGTCCAGAACGGCATTGACCTGATGATCAAAGAAATGGCTTAAAAGTTATGAACAAGATTTTCGAAAAAGGCGGAAAACTCTATTTCCTGCACTCAACGATCGACGCTTTTGAGACATTCCTGAAAGTCCCGGGCACCGTCTCCCTCAAGGGTGCGCACGTCCGCGACTCGATCGACCTCAAGCGCATCATGATCATCGCCGTGATCTCCGTCATTCCCGCCGCTCTCTTCGGCATGTGGAATGTCGGTTACCAGCACGCGCTGGCCGTCCAGGGTCCCGGCGCTCCGCTGGACATCCTGGGCAACTTCTGGTTCGGTTTCCTCAAGGTCCTTCCGCTCTACATCGTCGCTTACGGCGTCGGACTCTTCATCGAGTTCGCTTCCGCCCAGATCCGCGGCGAAGAGGTCAACGAGGGCTACCTGATGTCCGGCATGCTGATCCCGCTCATCGTCCCGGTGGACGTCCCGCTCTGGATGCTCGCCGTCGCCGTGGCTTTCGCCGTCCTGTTCGGCAAGGAAGTCTTCGGCGGCACCGGCATGAATATCTGGAACCCAGCGCTGCTGACCCGCGCCTTCCTGTTCTTCTCCTATCCGGACCACATGTCCGGTTCCGGCAGCTGGATCGCCCTCAAGAAGGGTGAGGCAATGCTCGACGGCGCTACCGGCGCCACGCCGCTCTCCTTCGCCGGAGACGGCATGGATGCCCTGACCAACGCCGGCGCGCAGTACGGCACCTCGTTCTGGGATTTCTTCATCGGCACCGTGCCCGGATCGGTCGGTGAGACTTCGGTCATCGCCATCCTGATCGGCGCAGTCATCCTTCTCTGGACGGGTGTCGCCAGCTGGAAGATCATGGTTTCGACCGTCGCCGGCGCCCTGCTGGTCGGCTGGCTCGGCAATGTCTGCGGCGCCACCGACGTCCCGGCCCTGACCCAGCTGGTCCTGGGCGGCTTCGCCTTCGGTACCGTCTTCATGGCCACCGACCCTGTCACATCGGCCCAGACCGAGCCCGGCAAGTGGATCTATGGTTTCCTCGTCGGCGCCATCTGCGTCATCGTGCGTCTCTTCAACCCCGGCTACGCCGAAGGCATGATGCTCGCCATCCTCCTCGGCAACACCTTCGCCCCGCTCATCGACTGGTGCGTGGTGAACCGGCATCTCGCCCGGAAGGCCAAGAAAGTCAAGATCGCTTAAATCCTACATGCCATGAATACCAACAGCAATACATACACCGTCATCTACACGACACTGGTCTGTGTGCTTGTGGCTGCGATCCTGGCCTTCGTCTCCCAACTTCTCAAACCGAAACAGGAAGCCAACGAAAAGGCTGAGACGATCAGCCAGATCCTGACGGCCGCCGGTTTCGACGAGAAGGCCCACTGGCAGGAGATCGGCAACGCAGCTACCATCGATTTCTACAAGGAGAATCTCGCCGAGGCCTATACCGTGAGCGCCCAGGGTGCCCAGGTCAAGAGCCTCGACAAAGCCAAGGCGGACATCTATTCCGTCTCGGACCTGAAAGTCCAGAACCGCGCCATCAAGGCCGGCAAGGACTACGAGATCCCTGTCTATACTTTCACCAACGGCGTCACCGTCATCCCGGTCTATGGTGCCGGTCTCTGGGGACCCGTCTGGGGATACCTCTCCTTTGACGCTTCCCTCGACAACATCGAAGGTGCCTACTTCGACCACGAGAGCGAAACGCCGGGCCTGGGCGGCAAGATCAAGGATGATCCCGCCTTCCGTGCCCAGTTCAAAGGCAAGAATGTCAATTATGCCGATGCCAAGGCCTTCGAAATCGTCAAGGGCGGCGCTCCTGCTGACAAGCGGAACGCCATCGACGCCATCACCGGCGCCACGATGACCTCCAAGGGCTTGGACGAAGCGATCAACAACTGGCTGGGCGCTTTCAAGGCTTATCTCCAGGGCCGCATCCAGGCCAAGGCCGCCGAGGCCGAGGCTGCCGCTGCCGCCGCTGCAGAAGCCGAAGCTGCCGAGACTGAAACCCAAACCGCAGAATAAGGAGGAGCTGTCATGAATCAGAAAATGAAAGAAACGATCCTCAATCCGATCCTCAAGGGCAATCCTATCACGGTCCTCGTCCTCGGCATCTGCTCTTCCCTGGCAGTCACCGTCGAAATGAAGGGCGCCCTCGTGATGGCCCTTTCCGTCACCCTCGTGACGGGTCTGAGCAGCCTGATCTGCTCCCTGTTGCGGAAGACCATCCCCAACCGGGTCCGTATCATCATCCAGCTCGTTGTCGTAGCCTTGATGGTGATCCTGGTCGACCAGTTGCTCAAATCCTTTGAAGGCACCTATCCGATCGACAAACAGCTGTCCGTCTATATCGGCCTGATCATCACCAACTGCATCGTGATGGGACGCATCGAGGCTTTCGCCCTCGGCAACAAGCCCATCCCTTCGCTGCTGGACGGTCTCGCGAACGGCGTCGGCTACGGCCTGATCCTCATCATCGTCGCCTTCTTCCGCGAGTTGCTCGGCTCGGGTACCCTCTTCGGAATCCCCGTCCTGGCCAAACTCGGCTATGTCAACAATGGTCTGATGATCTTGCCCCCGATGGCGCTGATCCTGATCGGCTGCATCATCTGGGTCCAGCGCAGCATCCAGAAAGACCTCCAGGAGAAATAATTAACACGTACCGAACATGGAATACATCAGCTTATTCGTAAAGTCAATCTTCGTTGACAATATGATTTTTGCATACTTCCTCGGTATGTGTTCATACCTGGCAGTATCCAAGAATGTCAAGACGGCCAACGGCCTGGGCATCGCAGTCATCGCCGTGCTCCTGATCACCCTGCCCGTCAACTACCTGCTCAACAAGTTCGTCCTCCAGCCCGGTGCACTGAGCTGGCTCGGCCCCAAGTTTGCCGAAGTGGACCTGAGCTTCCTGAGCTTCATCATCTTCATCGCTGTCATTGCGGCTATCGTACAGGTCGTGGAGATGGTGGTCGAGAAGTTCCTCCCCTCCCTCTACTCCTCGCTTGGTATCTTCCTGCCCCTGATCGCGGTCAACTGCGCCATCCTCGGCGCGTCGCTCTTCATGCAGCAGCGTGAGTTCGCCAACTTCGGAGAGTCCGTCGTCTATGCGCTCGGATCCGGCATCGGCTGGTACCTGGCGATCGTAGCCCTGGCAGCCATCCGTGAGAAGCTCGCTTACAGCAATGTACCAGCCGGCCTCAAGGGCATCGGCATCACATTCATCACCGTCGGCCTGATGGGTATCGCCTTCATGGCCTTCATGGGAATTTCAATCTAATGGAAAGGAGACAAAGATTATGAGTAGTACGATTCTTTCAGCAATGGCCATCATGGTGATCGTGATCCTGATCCTGGTGGCGCTCCTCCTTTTCATCAAGATCAAGCTGACCCCTTCCGGCACCGTCCAGATCGACATCAACAACGGCAAGAAGGTCCTTGAAGTCACTCCCGGCGGCAACCTGATGAACACCCTGGCCGAGCAGCAGATCTTCCTGCCCTCCGCCTGCGGCGGCAAGGCCAACTGCGGCCAGTGCAAGGTCCAGGTCCTCGACGGCGGCGGTACCATCCTCCCCACCGAGACCGGCTTCTTCAACAAGAAGCAGATCAAGGACAACTGGCGCCTCGGCTGCCAGGTCAAGGTCAAGGACAACCTCAAGATCCAGGTTGCGGAGTCCGCGCTGAGCGTCAAGAAGCTCGAGTGCGAAGTCATCTCCAACGAGAACGTCGCGACCTTCATCAAGGAATTCACCGTCCGTCTCCCGGAAGGCGAGCACATCGACTTCAAGTCCGGCGAGTACATCCAGATCGACATTCCGGAGTACGAGGCCGATTTCTCCGACATGGGTGTCGCTCCCATCTACATGGGCGACTGGGAGAAGTACGGCATCACCTCCCTGAAGTTCAAGAACACGGTTCCTACGATCCGCGCCTACTCCATGGCCTCGTATCCGGCCGAGAAGGACGTCATCAAGCTGAACGTGCGTATCGCAACCCCTCCGTTCGACCGCACCCAGCCGAAGGGCGTGTTCAAGTTCGTCCCGGGCGTTCCTCCGGGAATCGCCTCCACCTACGTCTTCTCCCGCAAGCCGGGTGACAAGGTCATGATCAGCGGCCCTTACGGAGAATTCCTCCTCCCGAAGAACGATCCGGAGGACATGGAATACATCTTCGTCGGCGGCGGCGCCGGCATGGCCCCGCTCCGCAGCCACATCATGCAGCTCTTCAAGACCTTGAAGACCGGCCGCAAGGTCCACTTCTTCTACGGCGCCCGCGCCCTGGTCGAAGCCTTCTACCTGGAAGATTTCGCCGAGATCGAGAAGGAGTTCCCGAACTTCAAGTTCCACCTGGCCCTCGACCGTCCGGACCCGGCCGCCGATGCGGCAGGCGTTCCCTACACGGCCGGCTTCGTCCACAACGTGATGTACGAGACCTACCTGAAGGACCACGAGGCTCCGGAGGACATCAAGTACTTCATGTGCGGTCCGCCCATGATGACTAAGTGCGTGAACGAACTGCTCGACTCGCTCGGCGTCGATCCCGCCAACATCCTCTACGACAACTTCGGCGCATAAAAAACGCCTCAAACGGAAAAACCGCTCCTCTCATCGGGAGCGGTTTTTTTGTGCCGTGATAAAAAAGATAAAAATCTCGGTTTTGTTTTTTTCGGGTGCTGGCTTTTGCCGGACGGGAGGTCTATTTTTGCTTCGGACTTCAAACTGGATGGACTATGGAAAAAGGCCGGAACACAATGCTCTTCTCCGGGCGTTCGCCCCGGGCGCTTCTGCCCCTCTCTATGATCACTCTCTCACTTGCTATCGCTGCCGTCCTTTGCTGCGCCGGATGTTCGTCCTTTGAGTCTGTTTCCCCCGATATCCCGACCGCTCCTTCCCTTTGTGAAAAGGAGGGCAACGGCCGGGATATCTTTGATACGAGTTTCGCCCCGGACTTGCGCGTATGCCTGCCTTCGAGTGACGGCAAGTCACTGAACATCAGCACGAGAGCTGATGCCTGGAGACTGATCCGCCGCCTGGACCTGTTCGTCTTCGACCCCGACGGCATACGCGCCCTGGACTCTTATACCCGCAGCTACGCCTACTCACCTTACTCCGTTTCCGTCCCCTCCGCCAGCGGCGACAAACTCGTGGTAGCCGTGGCCAACCGGGATTTTCCGGACGAAGAGGTAACGTCTATCCACTGTTACGAAGACCTGAAGGCGGCTGTCGTGGAACTGACCGGCGACCATCCTTCGTGGCCGGTCATGAGCGGAGAGACCCGTTTCGTCGCCGGGAAAGGACACAGTTGCAGCATCACCCTCGAGCCCATGATGTCGACGGTCGAGATCCATTCCCTCCGCTGCCGGATGGAGGGTCCTTATGCCGGCCAGTCGCTCAGGCGCGTCAAGGTCTATCTGACCGGGATCAGCAACCGGGCCGAGCTGCTGCGCGGCAGCGGCTTCCTTCCCGCAGAAACCCTCAACAATGGCGGACTGTCCGAGACGGACTTGAAACGCCTTGCCTATTCGGGAATGGTGTACC
>CAMOTB010000063.1 GCA_946625485.1 uncultured Bacteroidales bacterium
GTCGGAGTCATTGATGTAGCTGTCGCTGAAATGACCGTAGCGGTTCGTGCTGAACAGGCTGGACAAACTCAGGGAGCGCTTGCGCTCATCGCTCTGCTCGAAGAGTTCGCGGCTGAAGCCGCTCTCCCGTGCGGCTTCCAGGATGATCTCGTGATCATAGACGGGAATGCCGAGTCTCGTCCCCAGGATCCGGGCGACGGCCTTTCCGCCGCTGCCGAACTGACGTCCGATGCTGATGAGGATCTTATGTTCCATAGTCTATTGGATACTGCTGCCGATCAGGGACGGATCTTCCCCGTCCTTGAGCTGGTCGAATTTCTTGAACAGGTTGAGGATGAAGAAGAGAGCGATCACGGAGGATGCGACATCCGAGATCGGGAAACTGATCCAGACGCCCGTTTCCTGGAGCCAGAGGGGCAGGAGGTAGACGATGGGGACGAGGATCAGGAGCTGCCGGGTCAGGGACAGGAAGATCGACTTCTTGACCATGCCCAGGCATTGGAAGAAATTGCCGGATACCATGCCGAAACCTACGACGGCAAAGCAGCAATTCATCACGCGCAGTCCGTGCGTGGACAGGCGGATCAGTTCCGGGTCGTTGGTAAAGAGGCGCACGGCGGTACCCGGGATAAAGATGCAGATCACGGCGCAGAGCGTGGTGACCAGCGTTTCCCATTTCGCCGTCAGGATGAAAATCTCCTTGACGCGGCTGTATTGCCGGGCCCCGTAGTTGTAGCCGGCGATCGGCTGCAGGCCTTGGTTGAAGCCCATGCAGATCATCGCAAACATCATCGTGATGCGGTTGGCGATGCCGTATGCGCCGATGGCCAGGTCGCCGCCGTACTTGCGCAGCTGCTGGTTGATGAAGATGGCGACGATGCAGGAGGCGACATTCATCAGGAACGGGCCCATGCCCACGGCCAGGGACTGCCGGGCGATCCGCCAGTCCAGCTGGAACAGGGGCCTGGGGAAGTGCAGGACGCGGCTCTTGTCGGACAGGAAACGCAGGCTGTAGGCGAGCGCCATCAGCTGGCAGATCACCGTCGCCAGGGCGGCGCCCTGGATGCCCATGCCCAGGACAAAGATGAAGATCGGGTCCAGGATGGCGTTCGAAATCACCGTGAACAGGGTCAGCCCCATGGCCACCTTCGGGTGACCCGCAGCCCGGATGATCCCGTTGAACCCGAAATACAGATGCGTAAACGCGTTGCCCAGCAGGATGATGAACATGTAGTCCCGGGCAAAGGGAAGGGTGTTCTCACTGGCGCCGAAAAAGTAAAGGATCGGATCCAGGAAAACCAGGGTCAGGACCGTGAAGAGCAGACCGATGATCAGGTTGAGAGACAGGACGTTGGCGAGGACCTTGTTGGCAGTTTCGTAGTTGCGCTGTCCCAGCATGACGGAAATCATCGTCATCGCGCCGACACCGACCAGGGTGCCGAGTGCGGAGGAGAGGTTCATCAGCGGGAAGGAGACGGCCAGGCCGGAGATGGCATAATGCCCGACATCCCGGATATGGCCGATGTAAATGCTGTCGACGACATTGTACAAAGAAGACGCAGTCATGGCGATGATGCCGGGGACTGCGTACATTCTCAAAAGGGTACCGATGTCGCGGGTGCCCAGTTCGGTCGGAGCGGAGTGTCCAGCCATGGTTATTCGTCCGAGTCGATGCTGCCGTCTTCGTTCAGGCCGAGCATCTGGATCTCAAAAATCAGGGGAGAGTAGCCGGGAATCATGTCGCCGGATCCACTAAGCCCGTATCCGAGTCCGGAATAGAAAAAGCAGATCCCTTTTTCTCCGGCTTTCATGCTGCGGACGCACTTCTCGAACCCGTCGATCATGCTGTTGCCGGAAGAGAAGGTCACCTTGTCGTCATCGGAAGAAGGCCAGCTCAGGGAGACGGGCTCGTACGTCTTGGTGTCCTGGTAGATCCGGTACATCTTGGCCGTGTCGGCGATGGACGTGTCGAAAACCTGCCCCGTCAGGTTGCGCCCGGTATAATTGATATAGACGGTGTTGCCGCCTTCAAATCCGTTGGTGTCCAGCGGAGCGGCCGTCTGGATGTAATAGTAGCCGAAAGCCGTGGAATCGACTCCGGGGTGGTGGCGCCGCATGTAACGATGGAGCGAATCTGCCTCCCATTGGGCGATATCCTTGATGGCTTCCAGGATCTTGAACGTATAGATCGCCTCCGATCCGGATCCGTTCTCCAGGTATTCCTCCGGGGTCTCATAGACGTCGGTCGTCATCAGCCAGCCCGGAATGGCCGCCGTGCGTGTGCCGCCGACACGCATGGTACGCATCATCTCATAGACACCGGCATTGATCCGGCCGGCGGCCCGGTTGAGCACCCGGGGGCCGTAATAGGAAGTCTGCGAGTAGGTGCCCAGCTGCTGGGCGGTCTTCATGTCCGTCGAGGCCTGGATGTTGCCCTCCAGGTCCGTGATCAGGTAAGTGCAGTAGACATAGGGCGTCTCCTCTTCCGTCCCGATCAGGCTGCCTGTGCCCGCTTCGTCCTTGATAATGACGGAGCCGAACTCGGTTTTGGGCGCATTGGGGTAGTGGACGGTAGTCCAGGCATCAAAATATCTTTTTGCCGCTTCGTTCTTTCCGGTGACCGGGGCCTGCGCACAACCGGCTGCAAGAAGGCCGGTGACCAGGCTGGCAAAGATTAAAATTCTTTTCATGAATCCGATGTGTTCTTTTTCAATTCTCTACTTCTTCGATGCGGATATGATAACAGATGGCTGCATTTGCAGGAATCGTGCCGAGCTGGTTTTTTCCGAAGCCATATTTGCCGGAAAAGAAAATATATGAGTCTTCTCCCGGTTTGACTCCGGCCAGTCCGATTTCAAGGCCCTTGACGATCTTGTCTTTTCCCAGCGTAATGGTCGCCGGAACGAAAAGGGTCGAGTCGGAAAGGTTCCAGTTGGCAGCGCCGGCGGCATCCGCGTCGTTGGTCGCAAACATCGAGGCCGCCGTCAGGGAGCTGTTGTTGAAGTTATATCCGGCATAATAGAAAGTGACTTTCCCGCCTTTGGCAAGTTCTTCACCTTCTCCTTCGGCGATGATCATCCGCACGACGCCTTCTTCGTACACGACCCGGTATTCCGAGTGTGACTCCATCTGCTTGGTGACGTAGCTGTCGATCTTGGTGCTCTGGTTGGCGAAAGTCGTCTCCAGGGAAGATTTGCCGCAGGCGCAAAGGAGGACCAGCGGCACACAGAGGGCAAGTAGGTGTCTATTGTTCATGGGCAAGGAAATCTTTCAGGCAACGTTCGATCCAGGCCGCTGCTTCCGCCTTGTCGTTCATGCGAAGCTTTCCGCCGGAGGCCTGCTCGTGCCCGCCGCCTTCGAAATAGCCGCGGGCCAGACGCTGGGCGGACCAGCCTTTCTTGGAACGGATGGAAACGCGGAATTCATCTCCGTTCTGTCTGAGGAAGAGGCTCATTTTGACCCGGTCGACCGCCAGGGGCAGGTTGACGAAACCTTCGGTCTCGCCTTCCAGGATGCCGAAACGCTTGGCACAGGCGTCATCCAGGATCATATAAGCGACTCCCTGCTCCGTGATGACAAGCTCCCGGTCCAGCAGCCACCCCATGAGGCGGATCCTGCGCTCCGGATAACTCTCGTAGATGTGGGCAAGGATGGTGTCACGGTCGGCTCCGGCTTCCAGCAGCTCGGAAACGGTCCCGAGGGTCATGCTGAAAACGGAGTTGGCAAAGTTGTTCGTGTCGGTCGTAATGCCGGTCAGGAGCGGATCCAGGCAGGATTTGGGAAGCGTGACACCCCGCAGGCCCGCGAGCCGGACCAGGATGTGGTAAAGCAACTCGCAGGTGGAAGAGACCTCCGTCTCCGAAAAGAGCAGGTCGAAGGCCGACGTGTCCGGGGTCGGATGGTGGTCGATGAGGATGCGCCGGGCGTCGTGGTCCCGGAGCAGCGGAGCGATTTCTCCGCAGCGGCTGATCTGGTTCAGGTCCGGAAAGATCAGCAGGTCACAGGCGGAGAGAAATCCGGCGACGGCCTCCTTGTCTTTTTCGCAGACCAGGGTCTGCTCCTTCTCTTCCTGCGTCAGGAGGAAACGGACGGCATCCGGCATGTCCGTGTCCAGCAGGATACGGACCTCTTTCCCGCCGTCGAAACACTCCGTGATGAAGCGTCTCATCGCAAGGCTGCTGCCGACGGCATCACCGTCGGGGCGTGTGTGCGGGACGATACCGATCCGGGAGGCCTGTCTGATGGAGTCCTCCAGGATGGCAAGGTCTCCGGCCGGAATGGAAGAGGATTTCCACATGGGGGACCATCGCTTAAAAACAAGGGCAAATTTACAAAGAATATTGCATTTAATAAATCGTTTTGTTAACTTTGTCGGACAGTTGGAATGTAAAAAACGCTAAATAATGAACGAAACTCTGAAAAAGGTACTGACTTGGTTCGTACTGCCCGTCATCATCGCCCTTTTGGTGTATGCCCTCGTCGCCAGCATCATGAAGCCGGTTAATTTCAACAAGGAAAGGGACGCCCGTAAAGCGGTCGCCATCCAGCAGTTGAAAGATATCCGTACGCTCGAGGTCGCTTACAAGACCGTCACCGGCCATTTCACCGCGGATCTGGATTCCCTCAAGGATTTCTACCTGAAGGGTCAGATGCCGATCATCATGCAGGTCGGTTCTGCGGATGACTCGCTCGCATGGGCCCACACCGAGGCTGTCAAGAAGGCCTTCAAGGGAAAGATGACCGGTATGGATCTGTTCAAGCTCTATCAGGCTGGCGACAAGAACCTGGTCTTCTCCGTCGAGAACAAGATTCCCGTCAAGGATACCCTCTTTGCCTCCCGCAAGGATTTTGACATCAGCAAGATCAAGTACATCCCCTATTCCGACGGAGACGAGGTCATCATGGACGCTGTCGTCAAGATGGTCTCCGGCGTGCAGGTGCCTCTCTTCGAGGCCAAGATGCCGTACAAGTCCCTGCTGAAGGGTATGGATAACCAGCTCAGGATCAATCTGGATGCCGAGCAGCGCGACATGAACCGTTACGAGGGTCTCCAGGTCGGCAGCGTCAGCGCCCCGAACAACAACGCGGGTAACTGGGAGTAATTCCCTGGCCTATGTCCGGAATACATAAATGCACCTTGGTGCCTGCTCGATTTTTCGAAGAGGAGGAAGCAAGGTGCATTCTTTCTGATTTATATCCCCTGACGGACTCGGAGACGGTTTCCTTCCGCGAGATCGCCCGCTACGAGGCGGTGCTGGTATATGCTTCCGAGGATGGTGAACCGCCGGTCTTGTACACGCTGGTCCAGGACCTCGACCGTTGTCCTGAGTACAACAAGATCCTGTTTCATTTCGGGGACGGATGTCTGGACCTGGCCATAGCCCAGGGCAGCCGTCTGTTGCTGGCCAATTGTTATCCGGCGACCGATTTCACGACGGCGCAGTACTATCTTTTCCTGGCTTTGAAGTCTCTCCAGCTCAATCCCGAGGTCTCCACCGTAGTGGTCTCATCCCCGTTGTCTTCCGAGGAAGAGATGAGCCTCTATCGTTACTTCAAATCCGTCGAACGTCTATGAGGATCATCGGCGGAAAGCTCAAAGGCAAGAGCGTCAACCCGCCTGCCGGGTACAAAGCCCGTCCGACGACCGATTTCGCGCGGGAGGGCCTGTTCAATATCCTGGACAATGAATATGAACTGGAAGGGCTCCAGGTCCTGGATCTGTTTGGCGGGACCGGGGCTGTCTCCTTCGAGTTTGCCTCGCGTGGGGCCCGGCGTGTCTATTGTGTGGAAATGGCCCGTGAGAACGCGTCATTCATCAAGACGGAGGCCCGGCGCCTGGGATTGGACAATGTGACGATGGTCCGGGACAATGTCTTTGATTTCCTGCCGCTCTGTCACGAAAAGTTCGACATCGTATTTGCCGATCCGCCTTATGCCTTGGAAGGCCTGGAACTGTTGCCCGACAAGGTTCTCTCCGCCGGCATCCTGCATCCGGAATGCTATTTCATCCTGGAGCACGGCGACGAGCATTCATTTAAAAACCACCCCTCCTTCGTGAAGGAGAGGCGGTATGGCAGGGTTCACTTTTCTTTCTTTATTCCCCGGCTTCCTTGAGGCGCTCAGCGTTCTCGGCAATGGTGAGCTGGTCGATGCACTCCTGGATGGCGCCGTCCATGAAGACGGGCAGGTTGTACATGGACCAGTTGATCCGGTGGTCCGTGACGCGGCCCTGGGGATAGTTGTAGGTGCGGATCTTGGCCGAGCGGTCTCCGGTGGACACCATGGTCTTGCGTTTGGCCGCGATTCCGTCCAGGTATTTCTGGTGCTCCATGTTATAGAGCCGGGTACGGAGTTCCTCCATCGCGCGGTCGAGATTCTTCAGCTGTGAGCGTTCCTCCTGGCACTGTACCACGATGCCGGAAGGGATGTGGGTCAGGCGGACGGCGGAATAGGTCGTATTGACGCCCTGGCCGCCGGGACCGGACGAGCAGAAGAGATCCTTGCGGATGTCATTGGGGTCGAGCTCGATGTCGAATTCTCCGGCTTCCGGGAAGACGGCTACCGAAGCGGCCGAAGTCTGGATACGGCCCTGGGTTTCGGTCTGCGGCACGCGCTGCACGCGGTGGACGCCGGATTCGTATTTCATCACGCCATAGACTCCGTCGTTTCCGGAAAGCTTGAAAACGATCTGTTTGAAACCTCCGGCGGTACCGGGGGCCTGGTCGGTGACTTCCAGCTTCCAGCCGCGGGATTCCGCAAACTTGGAGTACATCCGGAAGAGGTCGCCGGCAAAGATCGCCGCTTCGTCGCCGCCGGTGCCGCCACGGATCTCGACCATCGCGTTCTTGGAGTCGTCCGGGTCGGCCGGGATGAGGAGCAACTTGATGTTCTGCTCCATCTCCGGGATCTTGGGTTCGATTTCAGCGATCTCGTCACGCGCCATTTCGCGCAGTTCGTTGTCTTTCTCGTTGACCAGGATGTCCTTGGCTGAGGCCAGGTTGTCCAGCATCTTCTTGTATTCGAGTCCGGCCTTGATAATGGGCTCCAGCTCCTTGTAATCCTTGTTGAGTTGGACGAAGCGTTTCATGTCCGAAACGACCTCCGGACTGGCCAGCTGGTCCTGGAGGGATTTGAATTTGTCTTGCAGGGAGAGTACCTTCTCCAGCAGGGTGTTTTCTGCCATAATATCTGTTTTTATTTGATTCGTTTGAGATAGCAACGCCTTCTCATGTAGGGTTCACGTTCGTAGGCGTTCCATATGTTGACGGCATCGTTGCTCTCGATCTGGGGGTTGGTGATGGCCCATTGCATCCCGGCCTGTCGCGCTTTCTGCTCCATCTCGACATAGTAGAGGGCGGAGATGCCCTTGTGCTGCCAGGCCGGTGCCGCACCGTTGAGCATCAGGTCGGCGGTCGTGTAGTCGCGCATCGCCCGCAGGAGATGGAACCAGCCGAAGGGGAACAGCCGTCCCCGGGCCTTCTGCAGGGCCCGGGAAATGGACGGGAAGCAGATGCCGAAAGCGGCGACCTCTTCCTGTCCGTCCAGCAGGACGCTGCAGCCTTTGCCGGATACGTAGGACAGGACGCTCCGGGTCTCTTCTTCGATCTCCGCCTCCGTGAAGGGGATGAAATTGTGGACGGAAGAAGCGAAACTGTCGTTGTAGGTCTTGAAGAATCGCCGGACCCAGTCCGGATCCTTCTTCAGGCGGTCTATGTCGCAGGTGTGCAATTCCGGATAGCGATCCCGGACCAGCGCCGCCACGCGGCGGGTTTTCTCGGGCAGCCCCTTGCCGGCGGGGATGCGGTACTGCACCCAGTCACATTCCTTCTTATATCCGAGGCGGGTGACGAAATCGTTGTAGTAGGCGTAATTGTACAGGCAGTTGAAAGGAGGGATGTGATCGAATCCTTCCACCAGCATGCCCTGCTTGCCCATGGTGTTGTAATACAGGGGGCCGTGAATCTCGTCCATGCCCAGTGCTGCCGCCCATTCTTCAGCCCTGCCCAGCAAGAGACGTGCGACTTCGAAATCATCGATCGTGTCGAACCAGCCGAAGCGGGCACGGCGTACGCCGTAGCGTGCATTATACCGGGGATTGACCATCGCGCAGATGCGTCCGACAACCTGTCTGCCATCCAGGACCAGCCACATCTTGCGCCGGCAGTACGACAGCGTGGAGACGCCGCTCAGCGCATGGATCTGGTCCGCGTGCAAAGCCGGCACATAGGCAGGACAGTCCCGGTATAAACGGTCAGGAAAGCGGACGAATCTCTGCAGATCCCGCTTCGTGGACACGACTTTTACTGTATAACCCATCTTTGCCAATTACCGGTATAATTGTGCAAAGATAAGCAAATTCAGTGAATATCTATCCATTCGCGCAGGGCGGCCTGTGCACAGGCGCAGCCGAAGACCGCGGGCAGATAGGAAATGGTCCCGACCTGGGACCTCTTGTTGCGGCTCTCTTCCAGCACGACAGACTCCCTGTGGGGCTTTTCCGTCGAATAGACCGCCGTGAATCCGCTTTGGATGCCCAGCCGGTGGAGCCGTTTGCGCAGGGCGTGGGCCAGGGGACACTCGCGGGTCTTGGAAATGTCATCGATGCGGATGGCCGTTGCGTCCAGCTTGGCTCCGGCGCCCATCGAACTGACCAGTTTCAGTCCTCTCTTCAGGCAGGACTGGATCAAGGCGATCTTGGGGGAAAGCGTATCGATGGCGTCGATGACGACATCGGCCGGGATCGGATCCAGGAGGGCGGCCACGTTGTCTTCGTGGATGTAGTCTTCGATGACGCGGATGTCCAGCCCGGGATTGATGTCCAGCAAACGCTCCTGCAAGACCGCACATTTGGAACGGCCCAGGGTGGAGCGGAGCGCGAGCAACTGGCGGTTGAGGTTGGTTTCGCCGACCAGGTCGCTGTCGATGATCACGAGGTGCCCGATGCCTGAGCGGACCAGCATCTCAGCGGCATAGCCGCCTACGCCGCCTACGCCCACGACGAGGACGCAGGCATCGCGCAGACGCTGCATCGTTTCTGCTCCCAGGAGCAATTCCGTCCGTTCCGTCCACATGGGCTACAGGCCTTTGGCCTTGGCTTCGTCCCAGATGGCATCCATCTGCGCGAGCGTCAGGTCCGTCAGTTTGACCCCTTTCTTGAGGGTGTTCTCTTCCAGATAGGTGAAGCGCCGGCGGAATTTGGCGCAGGAGCGGCCCAGGGCGACTTCCGGATCGATGCCGTAGAGCCGCGCAGCGTTGATGGTGGCGAAGAGCAGGTCTCCGAATTCGAGTTCCATGTGGTCCGGATCGGCTTCGGCACAGGCCTCCTCGACTTCGCCCAGTTCTTCATGGACCTTGTCCCAGACATCCTCTTTCTTTTCCCAGTCAAATCCGCATCCGCGGGCTTTTTCCTGCATGGAAAGGGCTTTCAGGATGGCTGGCATCGCATCAGGGATCCCGGCCATGACGGTCTTGTTGCCACCTTTCTCCTTGGCTTTGACCAGCTCCCAGGTGTCGGCGATCTCCTTGGCCGTGGTCGGCCGGTCGTCGCCGCCGAAAACGTGGGGATGGCGGAAGATCATCTTTTCGCAGACCTTGGCGATGGCGTCGGCGATGTCGAAGTCGCCTGCCTCCTGGGCGATGCGCGCGTAGAAAACCATATGGTACATCAGGTCGCCGATCTCCTTGGAGATCTCCTGCGGACTGTGGCGGATGATGGCATCGCTCAGTTCGTAGACTTCTTCCTCAGTCATCGGACGGATGGACTCCATCGTCTGGGTGGCGTTCCAGGGGCATTTCTCCCGTAGTTCGTCCATGATGTCCAGGAGCCTGGAAAACTGCTGAAGTTTCTCTTCTTTTGTATGCATCGGAATAATTTAATATCTTTGACGGCTCAAATTTACAAAAACTGCCCGAATTATGACAGAGCTCCGTTTCGTTTCCGCCGATGAGGCCGTCAGCC
>CAMOTB010000064.1 GCA_946625485.1 uncultured Bacteroidales bacterium
CCCGCGCCATATATACCACAGCATGCGGAACAGCCAGTCGTCGTATTTGCAACCCAGCGCCAGCAGTTTCCGGTTCCGGACCAGCGAGACGATGGGGTCATCTTTCGGCATGAGAATCCACTTTTCGATGATCTGGATGGCGTCGTCGTCCGTCCGGACATACTTCCGGGCTTCGTTCTTTTCCGCCTTGCCGAACAGATAAAAGAGCGTCGGTTCCTGGTACCGGGCGTCGCCGCGGTACGTCAGCAGCGCATTCCGCCACGCATCCATGGCTTTTTTGTCATCGATGTTGACGACCCGGAGCCGGTCTCCCCATACGGAGCGCATCAGGGTCTCCAGATAACCGTCGACCGTCGTGGTCAGGACAATCGGGAACAGCCGGGTCTCCAGCAGGGAGCGCAGTTCCGGGGCCATGTCGCGCAAGTCGAAAGAGAAATCCTCTTCCGAATTCAGCAGGTTCCGGACCGGGTCCACGCCGGACGCGGCATCGGCCGCCAGTTCGTTGAAGTCTTTATATTCTTTCCTCAGGCTGGCGTTGATCGCCCGCAGGATATAACGGTTGACGTCCCCCGTCGGCTCGACGGCCTTGTCCATGATGACCTCATTCCCGATGACCAGCACGTAATCCGTATTGAACACATCTTCGATGAACTGGTCCTTGACAAACGAGACCTCCTGAAGCTGCGAAATGCGGTCCCTGGTATTTTCTCCCGGCTTGAATCCCATGCGCGTAAATGATAATCCTAGATGAAACGGAAATCTTCCCAGGTCAGTTCCCGTCCGCAGTTCGGACAGAAATGGAAGTTGGGTTCGATCGCACAACCGCACTTCGTGCATTTGTGCATTTCGTTTACATTGACGAGACGATATCCCAGACGCTTCATCAGGCGGATGGTGCCGAGGACCATCATCCGATCCTTATCCTTATCCTCCTCGGACAGCATGGCGTAGGGCAGCAGGAAATGGCTGAATTTTCCGTCCGCCTCACTCCCGTCCGGTTTGAGAGGCGCATAGACATACCCTGCGGCGAATTTGTCGACCGCCCAGATATCATGTGCATTTTCGCAAATCAGTTCCGTTGTCTCCAGCAGGCTGTCGTTCAACTGGACGGAACTCGTGTCGATCGGCTGGGGATTGTACTCTTCCTTGCACTTCTTCCTCCGGGCCGTCACCATGTAATGGTTCGATTCGTTCCAGGCCGCCAGGAATACTTCCAGATCGTACTCCTTGGCCGAATCCTCTTCCGCCGGATTGAACAAGGTGGCGATGCCTTTGTCCAGCGAGATGCCCAGGACGACGACAGCGTGGTTGGGCGTGTCTTCCAGGGAGAAATCGTCCGACAGGACATCCAGTCCTCCTCCTTTCAGGACATCACCGTTGACGACGACGATGACATGGAGGGAATCCAGGGCCTCGATCAGGTCCTCCAGCGTCTTGCCATAACTCCGGTTGACCAGGAATCCTTCATTTTCCAACAGTTTTCCCATGTTGTACAAAGGCGTTCCCTGATCCCGGAGCCAGTAATTCTTCCGCGATTCACCGGAAAGGGCCTGCAGATCCTTCTCCACGCCTTCTTTCTTCAGAATAAATGACTCGCACTGGAAGTCGCAAAGGTTGCTGCCATCGTCCGCCGCAAAACTGGAGGCGGGAATGAAACTTCCGTATTCATCATGCTGCTCGTTGTCGTATTCCATCCGGATGTTGGAAATGATGTACCGTTCCACTTCCGGATCAAAGGCGACATAATTCATCAGCTCCAAAGTCTCTTCTTCCGTTATACGGTCATCCAGATAACGGTCGATTAGTTCTTTTATTCGCTTTTCCATATTATCGTACTATCTTTCTTTACTGTTAACAACCTCTTTATAAATCCTTTCGACCAACTTGTCGATCATCTTGTCCTTAACTTGTGCCTGAATGCGATAAACGCGCTCAGCCAGTTCCTGCTTGACCGCAAACTGCGGACTGACCATCTTTTCCCTGCCGTCCGCAAAACGCAGCAGGACCTCTCCGCATTTCGATGCGGCGAGAGACTCAATCGATTCTTTACCGATAAAGAAACGGCGCATCAGGTCGGCCCCCGGATAATCGCCGTCCGAGAGATAGGGGTCCAGCATGGAAAGGATGACCGAATCGCTCTGCAGGCGGTCCAGGATCTTGCGAAGGGTACCGATCCCCTTCATCTCCTTTCTTACCGCTTCCTCCCGCAACGCTGCGTCTTTCGCCGCCTTTTCTTTTTCCCGATCCTCCTGCAGGAGACGCTGGTCTTCCTCGGTTTCCTGAGGAGATCTTCCGGCATTTTCCTTCCATTCTTCTACCGCTTTCAGGAATGTCGACAGAATGCCGGCCTCGTCTTTCGTCAGGCGCTGCATCTTGTTGAGCAGGACATTCTCGAGCAGGGATATCTCCTTTTTTTGCCTTTCCGGATCCGGGAGGCGTTTCTTGCCATACAGGAAACAGACGACATCCTTGTACTTATTGAACAACTGTATGTACCGCTCCCGCATCAGGGGAGCTCCGATCGCCAACGCTGCCAGTTTCGCACGACGACGGTGGTTCTGCCCCTGCTCTTTGCTCAGATTATATTTGTCGAACAGTGCCTGCGTCTGCGGGTTGTTCTGTATGAGATTGTCGGCGAATTCCGCACGCATGGCCAGGAGCATCTCCCGCTCTTCCTCCTTCAAGCCCCTGTCGATCTTCTCCATTTCCTCTGTCTGCCACGCTTTCTCTACGGGAAGGTCCTCCGGAACCGCTTCCACATCGATCTCCTTGGCTGCGGGGCCACCTGGTGCGGGGAACTCCCATCCGTCCACGACCTGGTCATCCCGCAGTTGCTTTTCAATCTCCTCCACCGACTGGATCCGGATTCTCTCCCCGAGCGCATTTCCCTTGGGCAGGAGATTGATGCCCAGGGCTTGTTCCACTTCCGTTAAAAAGGGGCGTTTGTTACTCGCGTTATAGGCGCTTGTGCGGACATAAGAGAACAGGGAACCAGCCCCGCGCAGTGCTTCGTAATTGTTTTTTTCGAAAGACTGGTTCAGCTCCGTCAGCAGCATGCGGACCACGGTCTGTTTCTGATCCCGGCCCAGGGATCCGAACCAGGGACTCAGGAAAACGACATTGTTGACCGCTTTCACGAGTTCCGACTCGTCGCTGCCGAAAAGGAAAGCCAGGGCTTTGTTGTACTCCCGCTCTTTTTCCGGATGAGCGAGACAATCCAATAAAAGTCTGGTTCTGTAATTCATGGAAGACAATTTCTACAAATATAATGAATTAATGGTTTTATCCGCACGCTTTCTCCCTCTTTTTCAAAGGGAAACCCATTGTATTTCTCTCATCCTTACGCTTCCCATCGTCGGTTCCGCCGCGGAATCCGTTCTCTGTTGCCGGGGCCGGGAGGGCCGCCCGGCCGGTCATAGTAAGGAGCGCGGTCTCCGACGGGGATTGACAAGGGCCTCATAACCGGCAATGATCCTTCTGCTCCGCAATAAATCCTGTGTTTTCTTCGTTTCCATGTCTCTGCGTGTTTTAATGGTTTTCGGGGCCGTTCCTGGTGCGGGAATCTCCCCGCCTGCCGGCCTTCACTGACAATAGAGGACGGTTCTTCCCTTTTCTATCCGTGCCATCAAAAAAAAATGTATCTTTGTGACATGGGCTATTCATCGGGGACTTTCAAATACTTTGCTTTCATCTGCTACAAGAGCGAAGACCTGGAGTGGGCCGAATGGCTGCATCAGGAACTGGAACTGTATCAGTTCCCGTCCGCCGTCGCCGGAACCCATCCGGAACTCCCCGACCGGATCAGCCCCGTTTTCCATGATACCACGGACCTGACCGGGAATCTCTCCGAAAGGATTCATGAAGCGTTGGATGAATCCCGGTTCCTGATCGTCATCTGTTCTCCCCGGGCCACGAACAGCCAATGGATCGCCGAGGAGATCACGACTTTCATTGAAGAAGGAAGGCACAACGCCATCATTCCGTTCATCGTGGAAGGGACGCCCTATGCACGCAATCCCCGCCGGGAATGCTTTCCCAAGCCGCTCCGGGACCTGAAAGGGGACAAGAGCAGGGAACAGGTCGGCATCAAGATCGCCGACAAGGGAGAACAAGCTGCCGCCATCAAAGTCGTCACCCGGCTCTTTCCGGAAAGCGGATTGGATTTCCGGCAACTGTGGGATTGCCACCAGGAAATGCTGGAGAAGCGAGACCGGGCCCTCCACTCCAGCATCAGCCGGTTCTGTGCCGAAAAAGCGATCCAGCTCTGCCGGGAAGGGGATCATCTGGCAGCCCGGAGAATCGTCCTCGAGACCCTGCCGAAAGACCTGAAGCGGCCGGACCGGACCTATACGCCGGAGGCGGAGCGGGCGCTCCGCCTGGCGTCCATGAACCGATCCCAGATCATCCGGCAGTTCCCTTTACCGGAATGGGTCTTCCGCCTTTGGCAGACTACCCCTCCCACGCATATTTCCACAACCGACAGCCCGAAAATCAAGGTAACCTTCGGAGACCATGGCGAGATCCGGATCGGCAGGAAACGCCTGGTCTACGGACGGTTTACTTGCGCCGCTTTCAGCCAAGACGGCGAATACCTGCTGACCGGCGACAAGGAGGGAGCCGTCCAACTCTGGCGGCCGCGGCAGAACCCATGGCCCAAACTGCTGTGC
Source organism: uncultured Bacteroidales bacterium (assembly GCA_946625485.1). Taxonomy (GTDB): domain Bacteria; phylum Bacteroidota; class Bacteroidia; order Bacteroidales; family UBA932; genus Cryptobacteroides. The sequence continues at coordinate 4,668 of CAMOTB010000064.1, forward strand.
AGGCATGAGGCCCCGCTGCTGGCCGTATCCTTTGAGGAAAACGACGAGGCAGCCGTCTCCATCCCGTCGAAAGGAGAAGTCCGGATCTCGCCGCTGAGACGGGATGCGGACGCGAAGTCTTATCCGCTGCCGACGGATATCGTCCATGCTGCGGCCAACCGCCACGAACAAGCCCTGATGATCGACATCCAGGGCAGAATCCGGTTCCTCGGGCTCCGGTCCGGAATCTCTTTTTACATCCGGAGCATCCGTCCCGAACTCGTTACCCATATCGCAACGTCTGACCGGACCCGGCCGAGTGTCTTCGCCGTGTTCTGCCAGGACACGACCGTCCGCGTCATCGATATCGGCCAGCCCTATTTCGTCCCCGACAGCATCCGGCTCGGCCAGTACGCTTCCTTCTCTCCGGACGGAAGCATGATCATCAGCACCTACTACGGAGACTTGCAGTTCCGGTCGGCCGACGACGGGCGTTTGCTCGGGCATCTCCGGGTCACGAATACGGGCTATGTCCGTTCCTTCCATTTCTTTCCGGACGGGCATACGGCCTATACGGTGCACTCGGACGGGGATGCGGCGTTGTGGGACATCCATGAGAAAGGGATCGCCTGGGAAAAAATCCAGGAGGGTCCTCTCGTGAATCGACCCGATGAGGTCTTGCAGGTACGGGGTCTGCCGCATCCGGACGGCTTGCATTCCGCCTCCGTTACCGACGGAAATCTCATCCGGATCCGCAACAGGAAAACAGATGCGGTCATTGCGGAAATGGAATGCCCGATGGGAGACATCATCCATCTGGCTTTCAACCCGGCGGGAGACCAGATCCTGGCCGTGGTCCGGGACAAAGGCTATGCGCTGTACGCATTCCCGCCTTTGCAAGAACTGATGGACCGGCTCCGCAAGTACAGCAAACCCCTGTCCCGGCAAGAAAGAGAGCGATATAACCTGGATCAATAATCCGAAAGGATATCCCTTTCTTTTCTGTCTTGATGCCGGGTCTGCCACAACTTTTTTTCCAAGACCATGGCCTTCGGATCCCCATATCCGCGCACCTGCCGGATCCAATGGATTTTCCCCTGGACACTGCGCCAGCCCTCCTTGGTACACCCGTCCTTGCGCATCCGGTGGATCTCCGCCCGCAGATTCTTGATCCAGCGGCGCGGGATATTGGCCTTTTCATTGACCACGACCCCGGTAACTTCCTGCCGGGCACCTTTCTTCATCAGGTGCGTCTTGGCATCATTCATCGTGAACCCCTCTTCCTCAATGATCTTTTTCAGCAATTCCCGGAAGATCTCCCCTTCTTTGTAGACATTGTACTGGCTGCTGAAGGACAGGTCGTCGGCATAGCGGGTATAGGTCACGCCAAAACTGGAGGCGAGCCCGGAAATCCGTTCGTCGAGACGGGCACAAACGATGTTGGACAGGGCTGGAGAGGTCGGCGCTCCCTGCGGCAACACGTCAGGAAGGCCCCGGGACCGGCCTCCGGGAATCGTGCAGAGATCGGCAACGAACCGGGCTGTCTGGAAAGGAATGCCGATCCGTCGCAAGCTTTCCGTCACCATCCGGGTCGTTATGCTCGGAAAGAAATCCTTGAGATCGATATTGAATACATAGTTTTTCCCGACATGCTGCCGGGCGCCGGAAACGACGGACCGTCCCGGGGAAAAGCCATGGACGGGAGCGGGAACTTCAAAATAAAGGAGCAAGGCCAGATTCAACGCCCTGAGGATGGTTTTCAATTCGCGGTCCGGCGCCTGGATGGCCCGGAAACCGCCCCTTTTCTTGGGGATCTCAAAAACATGGTATGCCCGAACACGGTTGGCGCGTTTCCGGTATTTCAGGATGGCCTCTTCGTCAAAGGAGCCGGCATTCGCCTGCACCGCGGGAATCAGCTGCAGCAGGGTCCAGCAAAGTCCTTCCGGAGAATCCATCCGGACAAACAGTTCCCAGCGGGCGCGCAATTCTTCCATTCGAGTCATATTCCTGAATAAAAAGACGGAGGGGAGCCGGAACTTCTACGTTTCAATCGAAATACGTTTCGGTTGAAACGGTGGACGCCAGGACGAACGGAGTGAGCGCCTGGCGCATTCAAAAAGACATTGTATCGGGACCTAGGAACCCCGACATCCGCCGATGGCAGCGGACAAAATTCAAGTGGTTCCCGGCACCCCTGTCCGTCTGAGGTCAAAGATAAGAAATATTCCGGTTACTTGGTCCGGAAAACGGGGCGGATCGTGCCCCAGGCGTTGCGGGGCATCGTGGAGACCCGCGCGTCATGGTTGTCGAAAGAGAGGCAGCAGGCGCCGCCATTCCAGCCCAGAGGGGCCCACTTGCTGTCATAATTGCAGGTCAGGTAGCGGCCTTCCGTTCCCTGGCCGCGGTGATGGGCCTTCTCATGGTTGACGATGAGATAGTAGCGCTGGTGGGTCGTCATCTCGATGGCATCATACTTCGCTTCGATCTTCTCCCCCTCCTGATGACCGGCATCGCCATACCAGCCGCCGGCGGGCAGGTAGATGTAGTTGCCATTCATGCGGCTCATGACCTTGTAACCGCCGCCGCACTCCTTCGCAACCGGCTGCCAGTAGCAGCATTCGTCCAGTTCCCGGAAATCATCCACGGACGGGATGCAATGGACATAGGGACCCAGAGCCTTGAAAAGATCCGGCATCGGATAATACTGGACATTGTATTCGCTGGCGACCACGTTGAAGTAACGGCTCTCATCGGGAGCCTGCAGACCATAGAGGGTGTTGAAATTCGCGAAGAGACCGGGGGCCGTCTCCTTCTCTGCTCCGATGTTGCGGGAGGCCCAGAGGGTTCCGCTCGGCAACCCCAGGTCAACCATCTTGACCGGCTTCCAAATCAGTTCTTTTTTCTTTTCCATGATGCACTCTGTTTAAAGGTTTACGGTTCAGGCATTGAAGTTCTGCCTCGACGTAAACAGAGGCGCCCTTCGCCCCAATCTATCCGTAGATCATGAAAAAAGAGGCCGGTTTCCGGCCGGGCCCTATCGTCCCGCGACAAGGCCCGGGATATCTTCGGGCGGAAGGTAGTCGATCCGAACGATCCGGTTGGCGGACAGCGCCCCGTTCCGGTCGTTGTAGACCGCCACGCCGCGCTCCAGGTTGCAGGCTGCCGTATTGTGCACGCCCAGAATGCTTTGGGACTGGTCGGCCGTCATGCCCAGCGCAATCCGGAGCGGGATGTTGTCCAGCAGGGACCGGGGAATGCCGGCCCCCAGCGTCTGGGTGCTGGCTATCAGGTGGATGCCATATTTGCGGCCGATCCGGACCACCTTCCGGACCAGGACGTTGTCGACATATTCCGTCGTCCGGGCTTTCCCGGACCAGGCGACATGGCATTCGTCCACGATGCAGACGATCCGCGGAAGACGCCGGCCCGTCTTCCGGGCATAGTCTTTCAGGTCCGTCGCATTCACGCTGCGCAGCAGCTCCTCCCGCTCCGTCAGCATTCCCTCAACCGTCCGGACCGCCTCGACGGCCACTTCCGGATCGGTGGTGCAGCAGATGGTTTTCACATGCGGACAGTCCGCGAATTCCAGCATGCCGGTTCCGGCGCAGTTGATCAGTACGAAATTCAGTTCTTCCGGGCTGTAACGCGCGATCCCGCGCGCGATGATCACATTCAGCAGATTCGTCTTTCCCTTGCCGGACTGGCCGGCAATGAAGCCATGGTTGGCCTCTGAATCGAGCCCGAAGGTCAGGGCATGCTCCGCACCGTCCGAAACGCCGATCGGAATCCGGAGACCGTCCATGACATCGGCACCGACCTCCCTGCGGGAACGGCCGGCGATCTTGCTGCAGAGCGCGTCCAGGGACGGCGATATCTCCTCCAGGGTTTCCAGACGCATCGGGGAGAGCTGGTTGTAGAAAATATCCGCCGAAGAAGAACGGACATGGCAGAGGCCGTCCGCCCGCGCATCGATCACGACCATCTTGGAAAGGATCTCATTCAACAGCTGGCGCTGTGAAGCACTGCCCAGGCTCTGGCGGCTGAAGGTTATCAGGAAAAGGGTCCCGGTCTCCCACGCCACGTTCATCATGGCCCGGATCTTGGCCAGGTCACTCTGGATGCAGGATGGGAAATCACCGAACACGACGATCCGGTAAGGCTGGATGTTCCCGGACAGCACATTGTATTCATCGATCGAACCATACCGGGTCCGGCACTCCGTCACGATGGCCATCGTCCGGGAGAACAAGGCATCGATGCCTTCGCGCACCGCTTCCGGCGCGCAGACAGGACTGGTCCCCGAGCGGGTCAGGTGGACGAAGTCCATTCCCAGCTGCTCGGGATCGAAGACCTTGATCTCGCAATAGCGGGGGTCCATGCGGGCCTGCATGTCCAGGACGATTTTCTCGACGGCCGCATTGACCCGGTCCCTGCCGCAACCGTCGTAACAAAAGGCGAAGCCGCGGATCTGCCCGGAAGGGAAGAGGCCGGGACATTTCGCCGCAGGCAGGTATCCGGCCGGATAATAGTCCGGCCGGCTCACCGACAATGTCGTTCCGGAGACCGGATAATAATCCATCGAGAGGATGGCCTGGCATTCCTGCCGTTCCCGTTTCAGACGGGCCATTTCGGCATTCAGCATTTCATTCCAAGTGTCCATGTCTTTTCTTCTTTTAACTGTTACCTTTTATTTCAGACGTTCGAGGGCATTCTTTGCCTCCAGATAGTATTCCTCATAAATGACGCCGATCGCCATCGTGTCCAGACAGCCTATTGTAAAACAGATCCATCCGAACGTCCGCCAGCCCGAATAACGCCAGGAGGCCAGTCCGATGATCCAGAAAAGCAGGCAGAAAACGAAGACGGCGACGGCGACAAACAACGCCAGGGTGGCATCGTCCTTCTTGATCTTCAGAGAATTCTTCCGATTTTGCAATTCAAGTTCCCTGCGACGGGCCGCTTCCGCCATCAGCGCCTGCTGTTTCATGCGGCGCTGCGCCTCCTCCTGGCGGCGACGCTCCTCCGCGACCTGCTGCAGGCGTATTGCCTCTGCCTCGCGACGGCGACGCTCCGCTTCCTCTGCCTGACGGCGGCGCTCCGCTTCTGCGGCCGCCTGCCGACGACGCTCCGCTTCTTCCGCCTGACGGCGGCGCTCTGCCTCTTCCGCCTGACGACGGCGCTCCGCTTCCTCCGCCTGCCGGCG
>CAMOTB010000065.1 GCA_946625485.1 uncultured Bacteroidales bacterium
TGAGGCCCTGGACAAGGGTACGGTCAGCAGCGTCGCCTCTGCCGGAGGAGACGACCCCCTCGATATCCTCTCCGACTGGATGACCGCTTGCGAAGACGGTTACCTGACCCTGCATTATGAGACCTGGTGGGGAGACCGGACTGATCCCCATACGTTCACGCTGGTCACCGGTCTCAACCCGGACGATCCCTACGAAGTACTGCTCCGGCACGATGCCCGGGGGGACGGCCGCGATGAAAAGGCAGACTCCGTGGTCTATTTCGACCTGCAATCCCTCCCGGATACGGGAGATGAAATGAAAACACTGACACTTAAGTGGATAAACAGTGAAGGGAAGCTTGTTGGGCGTACATTTCCGTTCCGTTCCCGCAGACCTTAGCGAAAGGGAACTGGTCCGGCTGGTCCGCAGCGGAGACCCCGCAGGAACACGCGTCCTATACGAGCGCTATGTGGGGTATCTGACTGCGGTATGCTCCCGTTATGTGCCGGATCGGTCAGCGGTGAAAGATATCCTTCAGGATGCCTTTATCTCTGTTTTTTCACGGATCGGGGACTTTGAGTTCCGGGGCGAGGGGAGCCTTCGCGCATGGATGACGCGGATCGTGGTCAACGGGGCGCTGAAGTCGCTCCGCAACAGCGGCCGGCTTAGCTATGTGGAGGAACTCCCGGACCGGGAAGAAGAGGAGTTGGACAGCCTGCCCGCCGTGCCGCCGAAAGTCCTCGCCGAGATGATCAAGGCCCTGCCGGACGGCTATCGGACGGTATTCAACCTTTTCGTTTTTGAGAAAAAGTCACATAAGGAAATTGCACAGCTGCTGGGCATCAAGGAGAACTCCTCCGCATCGCAGTTTTTTCGGGCGCGAACGCTGCTGGCCCGCCAGATCAAAGAGTTTTTGAAGCATGAAGAACGCTAAAAGAGATTGGACGGATGAGCTTCCGGGCATGCTGGAAGCTTATACCGAACCGGAACCGGACGGCCTGTGGGAAGCGGTCCGGGCAGCGGCTGTCCCCCGGCGCAGGAAGACGGCCGCCTGGTGGTATGCCGGCGGTGCGTTCGCTGCGGCGGCTGCCGTAGCCGCCCTGGTCCTCCTGACCCGTCCGGCCGCCCCCGTTCCCCCGGCCGTTCCCAGCCCCGGAGACCGCCTGGCGGAGCAGATGTCCCCTGTCACCGAAGAAACCGGACCTGCCCTTGCTGCCGTTCCATCCGTCGAAACGGTCCCGGAAAGGCCGGGTTCGCAAACGTCCCGACCCTCTTCCAGACACGAAAGGACGGCATCCCCTGAAGCGTCCGCGCCGGAAACTCCCGGGGCCCTCACTCCGCCTGCCGGTCCAAGCGAATCCGCCCCTGTGCCCGATTCCACGCAGGATTCGTCTCAAGCCTCTGGACAGGAGGCTTCGCAGTCCGACCCTTCCTCCCATACCCCTGCGGACGCTGATGCACCTTCGCGGAATCCTTCAGATTCCCGTCCCGCGACCCGTGTCCCGTTGCACAACGCCCGCTTCCGGCGCGCTACTCCCGTCCGCGAGGCGGCCCGTATCCAGCTGGGTGTGACCACAAACCTGCTGGCGCAAGCCTCCACCCAATCCCTCTCCGGCTCACCCGCCTTGCTTGCCCAGGCCTCCTTGCCGGCCTTGCCTGGCTCCGCTGACGCGTTCGTCACCCGTTCCATGTATAGCGGAGGCAATGTCTGGGATGTGATGATGGCCGGACGCAACAAGCCGGTCACGGCGGAAGTCTCCCACCGCCAGTCTGCGCGTTTCGGCGCCAGCCTCAAGCTGGGCCTGCTGCCTCGCTGGGGCCTCGAAACCGGCCTGGTCGGCACGCAGCTTCAGTCCACTTTCCGTTCACCGGCAGGCAATGCCGCAGTGACGACGGAGCAGGCTTATACCTATTGGGGCGTTCCGCTCTATCTGCATTTCGACGCGATCCAGTGGCGTTCGCTGGACCTGTACCTGGCCGCCGGCCCGATGTTGGAGTGGACCCGCAGCCGCAAAGAGAACCAATATCTGGATCTGAACGGGAAGAGAATGGCTTCGCGCTCCGCTACCACCCCGTTGCACGATACGCGCGTGTCCCTAGACCTGGGTGCTGGCCTGCAGTGGACCTTCTTCGAGCACAATGCCCTGTTTGTCCAGCCCGGCTTCTCCTGGCATCTTCCCTCCGAAGGGGCGCCGTCCAATTTCTATTCAGCGCATCCGGCCGCTTTCCAGCTCACTCTCGGCTACCGGCTGCTGCTTTTTTAGGCGCGGAAAACGACTTCCAGGCCGTCGTAGGCGGCCTTCAGGGGAGCGGGGAGCGTGGCGTCCAGCACGGCCTGGGTAGGATGCAGCGTACGGGCGAGGTGCGTCAGATAGACTGGCTGTCCCTCCTGAGGCAGGTATCTATTGTGCCTGAGCAGCATATTGACGGTATGTAAAACGGTGTTGACACTGGAGTGGGTGAACAGGCGGAAATCTTCATCTCCTTTTTCGCCCATTCCCATAGTGGCTTCCATGATCAGACCCGTGATGGGAGAACCCGGCCTGACGTGGGGATCGATCCCGGCGATGCGGGCGGCCACGCCCATGATGCCTCCGGTATCGGTGGCATAGATGATGCGCACCGGCCCTTTCTCAATCAGGTAGATTAGGGCCTGTTCCGTGCTGTTGATGGCGTGATTGGCAGGCAGGGCCGTGATTGCGATGTCGTCGCAGACCGTCGTTTCCCCGATACTCAGCGGGACGATTTCCGGCGTTTTCAGTCCCTTTTGTGCCGCGATTTCTCCGATCTCTTTCCAAGCCTTCGTGATCCATGTCTTGCTCAGATGCACTTTGGGAACGTGCAGGTCCATCAGCGCGCCGGGATTGTAATGGTCGCCATGTGAATGGGTGTAAAAAATGCATTCAGGCTGGCAGCCTTCCGGAAGCATATCCGCATCGGTTGGTGTAAAATCGATCAGGATCCGCTTGTCCAGCAGCACGCTGGAGAGTCGGCGATGCTCGCCTCTGTCGTCCGGCCCGTTCCAGTCGGCGGCGCCGGTGCCCAGAAAACGGACGTGCAGGCCGGAGGCCGATGCCTCCGATTTGGACAGGGAAGAATGACCGGCGGATCTCAATACCGGCTCGCTCACGACGGCGGCCGTCGCTATACCGGCACTACGGAGAAAGTGTCTTCTGTCCATCGGATCAGTCATATTTACCGTTCAGGACGTCCCGGACGGCTTCCAGATAGCCGAAACCGTTCAACCGGTCCGGCAGCAGGTAACTGCCTTCCACCCATTCGTTCCAGGCGTTGATCATGATGAAAGGAGGCTGCGAGTCCCTGTGTGCGTCGGCATAGTCTTTCGCGACCTTGAGGTAGGTGGCGAAGACCTGTGGGGTCTGGTGGAAGCGGGTCACATCCTTCGCTCCCTTGGCCGGGAAGCGGGGGGTGTCGTCCCAGCCTACCGACACGGTAGGGAAGAGCGGGATCTCATAAGCGGCATCCGTATTGTTCCGCATCCTGACCGCATTCTCATTATGGGTGATGTAGTCGCAGTCGAAGCCGCCCATGTTGTAGAATGCGATGCTGTTGATGCCCAGCAGGCCGATGTTGTATTTCATCCTTTCACTGCTTTGGGGGTTGGGGTCGCTGCCTCCTCCGGGCGTGAGTTGCAGGTGCAGGCCGGGGAATCCGGCCTTCCGTACCTCCGCGCGGAAATAATCCATGGCCTGGGCCGCTTCTTCCGGACTGGAAAAACCCTGGATGAAGAGCTCGGCATTGAACATGGCGAAGACCGGACAACCGTCAATCTTGACATAATTGGGCAGGTGGAAATATTGGTTGATGACCCGCTCCACCACCTTCTTCCAGTCCTCCATTCCGATACGTGGATCAAACAGCAGGGATTGGTCCTTTCCCCATTTATGATAGTTCCAGTAGTTGTGCGCCACCGTATGGTTGGCGTACATCAGGTAAAAGCCCATCTTCCGGTTGGAGGGTGCCCCGAGGAAACCCTTGTCGAGAGCGTCCTCGAGATAAGGGCCGCTTCCTCCGTCGGGATCCTTGTACCAGTACCAGTCGTAGATAAAGGTGTTGACCCCATATTTCAAGGCCGTCTGGATCCATTTTTCGACGACTTGCGGGTCATCGTCCAGCTCGTAGCCCCAAAGCGGCTGCTTGGGCTGGTAGTGGCCTTCGAAGCGGGGATTTCCTTTCTTGATGACCTCCCATTCCCCTTCGCCGTCTTCCCAGAGCCAGCGGTGAGCGAGGGAATCGTCATGGCACGAAGGCCAGACATAGGCGCAGACGCGATAATCGTTGGCTTTACGCTTCTTTCGGGCACCGTCACAGGGCGCAGGGAAAAGGCATAGGATGGCGAGAAGAATGGCGCTCGCTCGGAAAATGTGCGTTATTTTCATGGACTTACTGGATTTGGAACCAGATGAACCTGCACATCGGTCCTTCATAAGCGGGCATCTGGGCAATCGGTTTCAGAACGGTATCACCGGCCTTCAGCGTCAGATCGGAAGGCTTGGCGCCCCGGATCAGGCTGGCAGCTGCGATCTGCTCACGAGTCAGGAAGACCGGATGCTGCTCGGCAAACTTGTCGAAGTGGTCGGTCGCGAAGACCAGCGGACCCGCACAGAAGGTGACATAGTGCTTGGTGAAGCCGTTGTACCAGTTGGAGAAATTGTGCTCCCGGCTCCCGGCGTTGCTGTACTCCCAGCTGCGCTCCAGCGTGCGGATCTCGTAAGGGAACTCCAGCGTAATCCGGTCTCCGGCCTTCCAGGCCTTCCGGATGCGGATATACCCGTCCTTGACGGCAGCCTTGGCCTCCTTCCCGTTGACCTTCACGACAAAGGAAGAGGCCCACTCCGGCTGATGCACCGCCAGCGTCCAGGCACCCTTCGGCATAGCCTCCGTGCCCGGCACTTCGCCGATGACAAACTCTGCCGATCCCGTATGGGCGTAATCAGAAACCTGGTCAATCCGGACCTGTCCGCCTTTCACCGCCAGCGCCGTAGAAGACTCCGAGATGATATTCACATAGACGCCGTCCTTGCGAGCCTCATACATATAGACGGGCACGTCTTCCAGCGCCGTCATTCCGCTGCTCCAGCAGCAGCTCCAGTCCGCACCGGGTCCGAAATCCCCGTTGGTGCGCACGTAATAGATCCAGCGGTCGCCATCCTCGGCCCGCGCTGCCATCATGGCGTTGTACGCCGTCTTTTCCAGCTCGGAGGCATATTTCCCTTCGCCCGTGATCTGCAGCATCTCCCAGGTGAAGTGCATCCATTCCATGAAGGAGCAGGTCTCCGTGATCTCATAAGGGGCCCATTCCGCCGGGCGGTTGAAGAGTTCGAAACAGCAGTTGATGCCGCCCCAGGGGCCACCCAGCGTGGTCAGGTGCGTGGATCGGATGCATTCCCAGCCGTTCAGGCATGCCTGGAGCAGGCGTTCGTCTCCGAAAAGCTGATAGGCCTTCGCCAGGCCGGTCATGCAGCGGTTCATCTCATAGATCTTGCCGTTGCCGATCAGCGAAACGTCGTAATCTTTGACCAGCAGGCTGATCAGCTGCAGGCAGGGCGTTTCGTCCATCTCCTTGAGACATTCGTCAATGAGCGCGCGGACCTTGGGGTCGGGGCGGAGCTTGTACAGGTCGCAGAGCGGATCCAGCATCCCGCAGCCCGCCATGCCGCTGTGCATGCCGGTCTGGGCGATCTTGATCCCCTGGTCGAAGACGGTCCAGTGCAGGAACCCGGCCAGGCGCAGCGCGCAGTCGGCGTACTTGGGGTCGCCGGTCGCAACGGTCGTTTCCGTGAAACCCTTGATCAGGTAAGCGATGATCCATGTGTCCCAGTCCACCACCATCGCCTCCGGGCCGGGGCGGTGGTAGAAACGCTTGTCCTTGCGGTAGCAGCCCAGATAGCCGTCCTCTTCCTGCAGGGAAACGAGGTAGTCGGCAACGGAAACCAGGTTGGCGAGCAATTGCGGGTCGCCTGTCCGCTCATAGGCGCGCGAGGCGGCATACATCCATTTGCCGGCATGTTCGCCCCGCCAGCCGCCCTTGCCTTTTTGCACCACTTCGGGGGAGAAGAGGGCGATCGCCTCGCTCTGGGGGCTGTTGATATAATGCATCAGCCGGCCGTTGTATCCGGCATCCACGGCGTGCCCGAGCAGGCCGCCTACTACGATGGAAAGGAAAATGGAAATCATGCTGATCAGTTTTTGTCCTTCTTTTTCTCGCGTGCCGCCTTGCGGGCCGCACGCTCTGCCTCACGGGCCGCTTTTTCCGCTTCGGCCTTCTCTTTGGCCTGCTGGAATCCGCTCTTGGTCGTGATCAAGACGACGCCGTTGGCTCCCCGGGAGCCATAGATGGCGGCACTCCCGTCTTTGAGCACTTCCACGGATTGTACATCCGAGGGATTGATGGTGTTGATGTCATTGATGATGCTTCCGTCCACGACAATCAACGCTTCCGTAGGGGATGTGATCGAATTCAAGCCGCGGATCTGGATCGTGCCATTCGGGTTGACTTCCAGCCCGGCGACACGTCCTCGCAGATATTCAGCAATGCTGGTATAGGAGGACACGACCATCGGATCTACGTTCACTTTCCCTACGGCGAATCCCAGTTCTTTCCGGGGCATGGTCCCATATCCGACATTGACTTCCTCGTCCATGGGGTTTGCGACAGGGACGGAGCCGGGTGTCGAGCAGGCGCTCAGAAGGACAAGCAGTCCCAAGGTAAAAAAACAGTGTTTCATTCGGCGTCGTTTTGATGGATTTCATAATCCTCGGCATCAAGGACGATTTCGTTCTTGTCATACTCACCGAACCATTGGTGAAGCTTGTCTTCCGCACGTCCTTTCACTTCCGGCGTAATGCATTGTTTTACTTTGTAGAAGGCCAGCAGCAGGGCTGCCAGGTCATCGGAAAAACCGATGGCCGGCAGGAAGTCCGGGATCAGGTCCACCGGCAGGATGAAGTAACCCAATGAACCGATGATCAGGGCCTTGTCTTTTTTGGAAATGCGCGGGTCCTGCAGAGAGTAGAAGAGCACAAGGGCGGCATAGACTACCTTGATGCCGGCCTTTTTGAAAGCCCGGGCCAGCTTGTGCCAGAACTTGTCGTCCGTAAAGAAGGAGGCGTATTTCTCGATGTTGTCGGGCGCTTTCATTTTTTCAACCATTGATCCAGCCAGTCATAAACGGTCCTGTGCCAGAAGAGAGAGTTCTGCGGCTGGAGGATCCAGTGGTTCTCTTCCGGGAAGATGAGCAGCTTGGAAGGGACGCCCATCATCTGTGCGGCATTGAAGGCGGCCATGCCCTGCTCGTAAGGGATGCGGTAATCCATCATTCCATGGATGCAGAGGATGGGCGTATGCCATTTCGTCACCATCGAGGACGGTGAATTGGCATAGTGGCGCTGGGCCTTGGGCGTTGCCGCATAGGGCGCACCGGCCTGCTGCATGCCGCCGAAAGTGATGCCGTCGCCGGCAGGGCCTTGCTGACCGGGCGTGTAGGCGTATTCGGTCAGGCCGCCGTTGTCCCAGTTGGCGAACCACATCTCTTCGGTCGTGTACCAGAGCTGTTTCTCGTCGAAGATGCCGGCGTGCGCGATGAAGCAGTCATACAAGTCGCCGTGCAGGCCTTCGAGCATATAGGCGGAATAACCGCCGTACGAGGCACCCACGCAGGCGAGCTTGCCGACGTACGGCTGGCTCTTCAGCCAGCGTCCGGCGCTGAGGTAGTCCTGCATGTTGAGGCCGCAGTAGTCGCCGCTGATTTCCTCCTTCCAGGCCTGTCCGAAAGCGGTGGTGCCGCGGCGGTTGGGCAGGATGACGATGTAGCCCTGCTGGGCCATCAGGCGGTAGCACCAGCGATAGCTCCAGTCCTGGCTGTTGGTACCCTGAGGGCCGCCGAGGACGATTTCGATGGCGGGATAGACCTTGTTCTTGTCGAACTGGGGCGGGTAGATCACCCAGCACTGCATCTGCTGGTGGTCCACCGTCTCAACATAGATGCTCTCGGAGCTCGGCTCGGCGAGTTGGGCGAAGATGCGGTCGTTCTCGGTGGTGATCCGGTCGAAGGAGATGTCCGTGTTCTGCCATTTGATGGAAATGAGTTCCGTGGGGAAGTTCAGGCAATAATAACTGGCCAGCAGCTCGACGCCGGTCCCCTGACGGATGACGGCAAAGGGGGAGAAGAAGTCGTATGCCCACTCCTTGGGCGTGATCCGGCCGACATGCGGCGCACCTTCGACATTGACGATGAAAAGGGCCTGGAGCCCGTCTGTAAGCGCATTGAAGAAAATGGACTGGCTGCCGGGGGCCCAGACGATGCCGGATGCATCGCGGTCAAAGTCCGCCGTCAGGTCCCGGATGTTGCTGATATTCACCTCGGCGCTCTGGCCGTCCTTCGGCTGCGTGCCGAAGTCGATGTCGCACACCATCAGACGCTGCTGGTCGGCCTCATAGCCGTCCCGGGGCATGGAAATCCACGCCAGATGCTTGCCGTCGGGGCTGAAGACGGGGTCGGTGTCGTAACCGCCGTCCACCTTGACGGGGGTCGTCGCGCCGGTCAGGACGTCATAGATAAAGATCCCGGTGTTGGTGGAGAAAGCGTATTCCTTGCCGGTCTTCTTGCGGCAGCTGTAGGCGATGTGCCGGTTGTCAGGCGCCCAGTCCAGCTGCTCGATGCCGCCGAAAGGCTCGGTCGGGAGTTCGTACAGTTCCTCGCCCAGCAGGTCCAGGGAGTTATCCGGGGTGATCGTGCCGTTGCAGGTTGTGGCCAGGTAGGTCCGGGGAATCTCGGTCACCCAGTGGTCCCAGTGCCGGTACATCAGGTCTTCGGTGGTGTAGGCTTTCGCTTTGTCGAGAGCCGGGTCCGTGTCGGCGGGCTGGACCAGGGCCGGATTCTTGATGGTCGAAGTATAGAGGATCTGCTGTCCGTCCGGGGAAAGCTTGAATTCGCCGATGCCGTTGGGGATCTCGCTGAGTTTCACCTTCTTGCCCAGTTTTGTCCCTTGCAGCGGAGCCTTCCAGAGCTGGCCGCCCTGGACAAAGAAGATGCTCTTTCCGTCCGGAGCCCAGCGGGCATTGCTGACGCTCTTGGCGTAGCGGGTCAGCTGGACCTTTCCGCTTCCGTCCGGGTTGCAGAGGAAGAGGTTGCGGCAGCTGCGGTTATCCTTGATCGAAGTGTAGCTGACGCCATAGAGGATCTTGCTGCTGTCCGGAGATAACTGCGGATCGCTGAGCCGGCCTAGGGATAGCAGGGTTTCGGGCGTCATCACGCCGTCGGCAATGGTGATTTCGGCGGGACCCACGTACCCGCTTTCGTCTTGTTTCGTATTACAACTCATAAGAATTCCCAAACCCAAAAGGGCGATGATGGCTTTTTTCATTTCTGCGTAGCGTTCTTTTCAATTTACAAATATAACGTTTTTCCAGAATATGTGGCCGTGGCAGAAGCCGGCAGGGCAGTTCCGGTCCGGGGGTAACGCAGCCGCAGCGAAGCGAGAATGGACTACCCCCGGGCCGGAACTGCCTTGCCGGCCTGGGGGGGGTAACGCAGCCGCAGCGAAGCGAGAATGGACTACCCCCGGGCCGGAACTTCCTTGC
>CAMOTB010000066.1 GCA_946625485.1 uncultured Bacteroidales bacterium
AAGACCAGGATGGCCAGACCGATTCCGGAAATGGCCCCCAGTGCCAGGCTGCCGTACCGCGAGCCGACATACAGGGCCGCCAGCACGATCAGCAACTGAATAATCATCGAGATAGTCATGTCAAGTCGCTTTAGTGTTTATGTGGTAAGAAAAGTCAGAAGTAAGAGACCGACGTCTGTTCGATGGCGGACATCAGACTGTTGCCCAGACGGCTCACTCCGAAGCGGAACAAGTCCTTGTCAAGCCACTCGTTTCCGAGCACGGCGGACACGATCGAATAGTAGCAAAGGGCGTCTTTGGCAGAAGAAATGCCCCCCGCCGCCTTGAAACCGACTTTCCGGCCGGTTTTGAGATAGAAGGCCTTGATCGCCTCACACATCACATAGGCAGCCATGGGCGTTGCGTTGACATCCACCTTTCCGGTCGAGGTCTTGATAAAGTCTGCCCCAGCCTCCATGGCCAGGAACGCGGCGGCAGCCATATTGGCCGGAGACACCAGCACACCGGTCTCCAGGATCACCTTGAGCACGATCCGGCGTCCCTGTGCGGCACCCGCCTCATCGACTACGCGACGAAGGGCGGCAATCTCCTCGGAGACCGCAGCATAATCCCCCGCGAGAAAAGCGTGCAAAGGCAAGACGATGTCAATCTCATCCGCCCCCTTCTCAACGGCAAGCCGGCACTCGAGGGACTTGACTTCCAGGAAACTCTGGGAAGCGGGGAAACAACCGGCAACCGCCGTCACATGCAGGGCGGGATCCTTACGGGTCCGGGCAACCGTTTCCGCGAAATTCGGAAACACACACACAGAGGCAGGCAGCGGATAGGAAGGGTAGGCTTCCTTCAGGCCATTGACCTTGGCGACCAGTTTTTCCACGGATGCGACCGTATCACTGGGGTGAAGCGTGGTCAGATCCATCAAGGAAAAGCAAGCCTTGAGGCGCTCGGGAGAGACGAACTCATCCAGGCTGGATGCGATCAGTTCCAGGCCGCGTCCTATCTTCTCCTGATCCGGAACATATCCGTATTTCACTAACAAATCATCCATATATTTTAAGATTAAAACCTTCTTCTATCAAAGGCCGCAGCATCGCAGCCATCTCCTCGACGGAGAATTTGGCCAGCCCCGCCTGAGGTGTGGGCCTGGCAATCGTATAAGCCATGATCTCCCGGGGATGCAAGTCCCGCACGATATCCATCCAGGGAAGAAGCACCTCCGGGGAAGACGAATCGAAGTCCCGTGCCCGCAAGAACATGGTCTGCAGGATGAAATCCCCCTCGAAGCGTTTCATGCCGGCGACGACCCGGTCCACGTCATACTTCCCCTGCGGGCGGTTGATCCGGCACGCCAGTTCCGTCGTGGGCGCGTCCAGTTTCAGGATCGGGCTGTCCACCCGCCGCAGGGCGGCGAACACGTCTCCGACATCCAGACGGGTCGCGTTGGTCAGGACCGACACCCGTGCGTCCGGGCAATAGCGGTCCCGCAAGGCCAGGGTCTGGTCGATGATTGCCGGGAAATCCGGGTGCAGGGTCGGTTCCCCATCCCCGGAGAAGGTAAGGGAATCAATCCGGATCCCGTCCGCAACACAGGCCTTCAACTTGCTTTCCAAGGCATCCCGTACGGTTTCCAGGTCCGGAAGCCGGCGGTCTCCCCGACCGTCGCGGTTCCAGCCGCATTCACAATAGATGCAGTCGAAATTGCAGAGTTTGCCGTTTTCCGGCAACAGGTTGATCCCCAGCGAGGCGCCCAGACGGCGGCTGGAGATCGGACCAAAGACGACTTTCTCCCTCAGCATGGCTCTATCGTACTTTCTGGGCTTCATCAAGCGGCACCCCCCGGACTGAGAGCGGTGCAGCAATATGCAACGAGTCGTGGACACGGAGGCTGTCAGAAACGGCGAGCGTATCGGCGACACTGACGGAATCCGGTGCCTCAGAAGGGAATACCGGCATCCAAGCCCCCCTCTCATCCGCCTGCAACTCGATCTCAAACCCGGCAGAGCGGGCAAAGAAAGCAGAGTCATAGAATACGGCGGGCAGGGTGGCGGAACGTTTCAGGCGGTCGATCTCCGACTGGATGGAAGAAATATCCGAAGAAAGCCGGTCCAGATACTTGGCATGGTCCTCCAGGCGGGAGGATACCCGCTGCAGGATCCGCGCGAAGCGGCGGGAGTCCTGCAGGTAGTAATTGGCGCTGTTCCGGAAATCCAAGGTCGTGTACCCGTATTTCCGGAAGATCGGTTCATAGAAGCGGACGGTATCCGCCGCCATGAAATCAGCCCCTTGTTCTTTCAGCCACTGGTCCGCGACGAACAGATCCGCATAGATGTCCACCATCGTGTCACGCGGGATCACTTTGTCCTTCCGCCCGCAGGCAGAAAGGCAAACCCATGCGACCAGGAGCATGGCAACGAACGGAAGACGGTGCGAATCCATTATCTCAAAACGGCGCCAAACTGGTTCTGGAAGGTGGAAAGCAACTTATCCATCAGACGCTCCACATCGGCGTCGGTCAGCGTCTTTTCGAGGTCTTGGATGACGAAACTCAGGGCATACTGCTTCTTTCCCGCAGGGATCTTGTCTCCGCGATAGACATCGAAGAGCGTAACCTGGCGGACCAGTTTCTTGGCAGCCTTGAAAGCGGCAGCCTGCAGGTCTGCATAGCTGACGGACTCATCCAGCAGCAAGGCCAGGTCGCGACGGACTTCGGGGAACCTGGGCAGTTCGCGGAACGCGACCTTATCCCGCTTGACCAGCGAGAAGAGCACCGGCCAGTTGATCTCCGCGGCATAAACCGGCTGCTTGATACCAAACTTCCGGGCCAGCTTCGGATGGACGGTACCGAGCACCGCAAGCTGTTTCTTCTGGCCCGGCAGGCTGTACACCATGCCCTCGGAGAAGATGTCCTCCGGAGCAGGCTCGGCCCACATCTGATAAAGATCGGCTCCATAGCGGCGCAGCAGCAGCTCCAGATAGCCTTTAAGGCGGAAGAAATCGCTCTTGGGAGCCTCGACACGCCAGGATTTCTCCGGTGTTCCCGTCATCATCATGGCAAAGCAAGGATGCTCCTCATAACCCTCCAGGGTCGTTCCGTCCGCTTCGGGAAGGCGCTGATAGACAGAGCCGTATTCGAAGATCTTCAAGGACGGGACCTGCCGGTTAAGATTGTAGGCAATCACCTCCAGACCGTTCAGGATCAGGGTCTGACGCATCACATTGAGGTCCGAGCTGAGCGGATTGACGATACGGACACAATGATCCGCAGGCCAGGTCTGAAGCCCCTCATAATACTCTCCCTTGGTCAGGGAGTTGTTCATCGTCTCGACAAAGCCGTTGGCCGCCAGGAAATTGGAGATATTGTTACGGACGGCCTCCGGATCCGGGGTCGGAGAAGCATTGACGGACATCTTCATGTGCTTGGGCAGCGTGATGTTGTTGTAGCCGTAGATCCGCAGGATCTCCTCGACGACATCGCACTCGCGGGTCACATCCACCATGTAGGAAGGAGCCGCCACCCGGGCGCCGCCGGGACGTTTCTCCCGGAATTCATACTGGAGCGCGGTAAGGATACACTCGATCCGGTCGTGACCGATCTTTTCTCCGATGAAAGCCTCGATGCGGTCATAATCCAAGTCGATTTCCGCTTCTTTGAATCTGGTCGGATACACATCCCAGACGGGACCGACGATGCGTCCTCCGGCAAGCTCCCGGATCAGCAGCGCCGCACGCTTGAGAGCATAGGGAGCCACCAGCGGATCGGCTCCCCGCTCGAAACGGAAGGAGGCGTCCGTCTGGAGTCCGTGCCGCTTGGAAGTCTTGCGGATGGAGCCCGGATCGAAATAGGCGCTCTCGAGGAATACGTTGCGCGTGGCTTCCGTCACGCCGGAGTCGATTCCGCCGAACACACCGGCAATGCACATCGGACCCTGGGCGTTGGCAATGACCATGTCCGTGGCGTCCAGTTTGCGGTCCACTTCGTCCAGCGTCTTGATCGGCTCGTCCTGCAAAGCGCGGCGGACGATGACAGTGCCTCCGACCACCTGATCGGCGTCGAAGGTGTGCAGGGGCTGTCCCAACTCGAAAAGGACGAAGTTGGAAATGTCCACGACATTATTGATCGGGCGCAGGCCAATAGAAAGCAGTTTCTTCTGCAGCCATTCCGGGGAAGGACGGACCGTCACGCCTTCTATGGTGACACCGTCATAACGGGGTGCCCCGTCGGCATCCCGGACCTCGACGGCCAAACCGCCTTCTTCCGCATCCTTGCTGAACGCCGAAACGTCCGGATACTTCAGTTTGCAAGGCATGCCATTGGCTTGCATCCACGCATACAGGTCACGGGCGACGCCGATATGGGAAGCCGCATCGACCCGGTTCGCCGTGATCTCATATTCGATGACGGCCTCCGTCTGCAGATGCAGATATTCCTTCGCGGGCGTTCCGACTACGGCCTCGGGCTCCAGCACCATGATGCCGGAATGGTCCTCACCGATGCCCAGTTCATCCTTGGCACAGATCATACCCAGCGACTCGATACCGCGGATCTTGGATTTCTTGATCTTGAAATCACCCGGCAGGACGGTTCCGATCCGGGCGAACAGCACTTTCTGCCCGGCTGCGACATTGGGAGCGCCGCAGACGACCGTCAGCGGTTCAGGGGATCCGTCGTTGACCGTCGTGATGTGGAGATGATCCGAATCCGGGTGCGGCACGCACGTCAGAACTTCCGCGACAACGACCCCGGCCAGTCCGCCGGGAATTTCCTCCTGCTCTTCGACCGCATCCACTTCGATACCGATCGATGTCATGGCTTCAGCCACCTGGACCGGAGTCAAATCCATCTCAAGATAATCCTTGAGCCAATTGTAAGACAGTTTCATATATGCTATTGTTATTTTTTCAAATCATCCAGGGAGAACAACGACTCCACGAATTCCTTCTTGTCAAAGACTTTCAGGTCGTCAATCCCCTCCCCGATCCCGATAAACTTGACCGGAACCTTGAACTGGTCCACGACGCCGATCACGACCCCACCCTTGGCACTTCCGTCCAATTTGGTGATGGCCAGGGCCGTCACATCCGTAGCCCGGGAGAATTCCTTCGCCTGCTGGAATGCATTCTGGCCGGTCGAGGCATCCAAGACCAGCAATACCTCGTGCGGAGCGTCAGGGACTACCTTGCGCATCACGTTGCGGATCTTGGTCAACTCATTCATCAGGTCAATGCGGTTATGCAGACGGCCAGCGGTATCGATCAGGACCACGTCTGCGCCCTTGGCGACAGCGGAACTGACCGTATCGTAGGCCACGGAAGCCGGATCGGACCCCATCTTCTGCTTGACGATGTCCACGCCGGCCCTTTGCGCCCAGATGTCCAGCTGATCGACGGCAGCCGCGCGGAAGGTGTCCGCCGCGCCGATGATCACTTTCTTGCCCTGGGACTTCAGGCTGGCGGCCAGTTTGCCGATCGTCGTCGTCTTGCCCACGCCATTGACCCCCACGACCATGACCACATAAGGCTTCTTGGAGAAATCGAAGGGGGCGGAAACCGTCTGGGAAGCATCTACATCCAACAGGGAGCCGATCTCCTCGCGCAGGAGACCCACCAGCTCTTCAAAAGAAAGATACTTATCCCGCTGGACCCTTTCTTCCAGCTGGTCGATGATCTTCAGCGTCGTTTCGACGCCCATGTCAGAGGCAATCAAGGCCTCCTCGATGGCATCCAGGGTATCATCATCGACTTTTGACTTGCCGACGACCGCCCGGGACAGCCGCTGGAAGAAGCTCTGCTTCGTCTTCTGTATTCCCCTATCGAAAATCCCCATCTTGTTCTATTCTTATCTTACAAAGATAACCATTTTTAGAGTACGGTCAAATCGAAGTTGCGCCACAGCACGACGATATCCACACCATCATGCAACTGCAGCATGATACGGCCGGTAGCGGCACCGATCTTTTCATCCCGGATATCGATCATCGGCTCGCCATTGAGCCAGGTCTGGACGTGATCGCCCTCAACCCGCAGGCGCAGGGTATTCCACTCGCCCTCCTTCAGGATCTCCTCCTTCTCATCCGGGATCTGGACCAGCCAGCCACGGCCATAGGACTCATAGATGCCGCCAGTGTCGTGGCCCTTGGGCGCCACTTCGCACTGCCAGCCGTTCACATGGTTGTACCCTTCGATGAAAGAATGGAAGAAAAGGCCGGAGTTGCCGTCGGAAACCTGCTTGAACTCGACGCTCAGATCGAAATCCTTGTAGTACGCACGGGTACCGAGATAGCCGTACTCGCGCTCGTCCCCATTCTGGATCATGAGGTTGCCTTCCTCGTCCACGGACCATTTCCCGCAGCCGAAAGGCTCCCAGCCCGTGAGATCCTTGCCGTTGAACAGGCTCACCTTGCCGGCGGCCTTATGGGGCAGTTCCCGGATCTTGATATTGCGGAAAGAAGCCGGATCCCCGTGATCCTGCAGGCAGATCACGCCTTCATGAGCAAGTCCGTATTCCGGTGCATTCGCCCACTTGCCCGCATTCTTAAGCTCGAACCACTCGTTGGTCCAGGCCTCGAACTCCAGGATTTTCTCCCCGTTGAGCCAATGCTCGACATGGCCGTTGTCAAAGACGATCTTGGACGTATTCCACTCGCCCTGCGGATTGACTTTCATCTTGGCGTAGTCCGGCAGATGCATCGCATAATCGACGCCCAGTTTCTGCCACTCTTCCAGCTTGGAGGGAGCATTGACCTCCTCCCAGCCTTCGTTGTCGATGAGCTGGTACTCGGGCCCCGTCACATAAGGGACCTTGAACGCAGGGCCTTCCAGAACATGATAGAGCATGCCGCTGTTGCCGCCATGGGTCAGCTTCCAGTCCCAGACGAGTTCGAAATCCGCATACTTCTTGTCCGTAACGATGTAGCCGGACCCGTCGCTTCCGTCGCCGGGGGCCTGGATACAGCCGTCCACGACCTTCCAGCCGTTGGTCAGCTCCGTCCCGTTGAAATCGCGCCAGCCGGACATATCCTTTCCGTTAAACAGGAGCTGCCAGCCTTCCGCTTTCTCAGCCCGGGTCAGTTTGTTGTTCGGATTACAAGAACAGACAAATGCAGCCGTAAGCGCTGCGAAGACAAACATTGAAAGAATCTTTTTCATATCGTACATTGATTTGATTGCCGGAAAAGAAAAGAGAAGCTGCCTGATCGGAACCAGCCAACTTCTCTAAACTATTGAAAGGAAAAGATTATTTCTTTGCGAAATAATCCTTGGCCTTTGCTTCTTCCACAAGCTGCTCCGTGAAAATATACGCGCCGGTCTTGGGAGATTTCTCCATGCGGATGCACTTGACCATGCTCTTGGAGCCGGCCTTTGCTGCGAATGTAGCAACTGCTTTTTTTGCCATAGTTTATCCTCCTGTTAATTACTTGATCTCACGGTGAACAGTGACCTTCTTGAGGTAAGGATTATACTTCTTACGCTCCAAACGCTCGGGATTGTTCTTCTTGTTCTTGGTGGTGATGTATCTCGACATTCCGGGAACACCGCTCTCTTTCTGCTCGGTGCACTCGAGGATGACCTGCACCCTGTTACCTTTCGCTTTCTTTGCCATAGCCGTACAAATTAAACAAGGTTAATTAATCCTTTCTCCTGGGCTTTGCGGATGGTAGCATCGAGACCGTTCTTCTCGATGATTCTCATGCCCTTGGCAGAAACCTTCAATGTGATGAACCTCTGCTCCTCTTCAGACCAGAACTTCTTGGTCCGGAGGTTGAGAGAGAAATCACGCTTGGTGCGCAACTTGGAATGGGCCACATTGTTGCCCTTCATTCTCTTTCGTCCTGTAACTTGACAAACCTTTGCCATAACGATATACTTTTTATATTTGATTCAAAACTATTTACGGGGGTGCAAATATCGCTTTAAATTTTCGTAAATGCAAATCCGCTTTTATACAAATTTAAGGAATCTGCGCCACCGGATATTATCAGGAAATTTCCTGTTCCCATCCGTTGAGAGCCAGATCACCGCCGGTCTTCCGACGATATGATCTTCAGGAACGAAACCCCAGTATCTCGAGTCCAGGGAATTGTGCCTGTTGTCTCCCATCATGAAGTAATAATCCTGCTGGAAGGTATAGCTTCGGGTCGGCTCGCCGTTGATCCGGATCTGTCCCTGAGCGTCTCTTTCCAAGGTATTGTGTTCATACACGGAAATGATACGCTCGTAGAGCGGCAGATTCTCCTCCGTCAGCTCGACTGTGGCGCCCTTGCTGGGGATCCAGAGCGGACCATAGTAATCCCGGGACCACTCATACCCTTCCGCAAAGGGGAAAAGGCCTGAGTAAGAATCCGGATAGTCCGGAGGGAACACATCCAGGTTGGGGGTGACGCTCACGACGCTGCTGATGGCCTTGACCTTTTCCAACTGACTGGCAGTCAGCGGCATGTCAGGATAGCCCGGCAGGGCCGGATCGTAATACAGTTCAGCGAGGTTGAACCCGAATTTTTCAATGATCTTGGAATTGAGCTTCTGTCCGCTCGTCTTCACCGTGTAGGTAAGCTGGAGACCGGGATAGGTTTCCTGCTGCTGTCCGTTGATCCAGACGAGTCCGTCAATCACTTGGAGCGTGTCACCGGGAGTGGCGACGCAACGCTTCACGTAATGGTCTTTCTTGTCTGAAGGACGGACGATGACAGGACCCAGCCTTTCGATGGTCGTTTCGCGGCCCAGCGTCCGGCATAAGGTGTAGTAATCCTCGACCGGAGCCTTGCGCAGGACGGTATCCCCATGAGGAAATCCGAACACCACGCAATCGCCTTTCCTGACTTCACGGAAACCTTTCAGCCTGCGATACTTGCTCTGGATCAGCGTCGAATAGGACTCTTTTCCGAAAATCACATTGTGCGTGAAAGGCACCGTCAGCGGCGTCTGAGGCAGCCTGGGGCCATAAGCGAGCTTGCTTACAAAGAGATGATCCCCCGTGTACAGGGTACTCTCCATGGAAGAGGAAGGGATCTTGAAGGCCTGGAAGAAGAAAATATTGATGAACGTCACGACGACGACGGCAAAGATGATCGCATCAAGCCAATCGAGCCAGACATTGTGTTTCTCGCCCTCCTTGTATTCCTTCTGCCAGAAAAGCCAGTGGACTTTTTTCGTGACGATCAGGTCGAAGAGGATAACGAGTCCCAGCAGCCACCAATAATTCCCGAGCCAGATCACCCACAACAGGTAGAGCAAGGCCCAGAAGATGAACCTGACCCACTTGTTATGACGAAATTCCTTCCAGCTCACGATCTGCTATACTATTCAGTGACGGACTTGATGACGGCTTCGAACGCCTGGGGATTGTTCATGGCGAGGTCGGCGAGGACCTTGCGGTTCAGACCGATGTTCTTCTTCGCGAGCTGACCCATGAACTGGGAATAAGTGATACCGTGCTGACGGCAAGCGGCGTTGATTCTCTGGATCCAAAGAGCACGGAAGTTGCGCTTCTTGGCTTTGCGGTCACGGTAAGCGTAGGTGAGACCTTTCTCGTAGGTGT
>CAMOTB010000067.1 GCA_946625485.1 uncultured Bacteroidales bacterium
GTGGGACGTGACATCGCCCAGGCGAAGCTTAAGGCACGCTTGGATGCCGGTGAGAGTCTGCCGCAGTATATGAAGGATCACCCCATTTATTATGCCGGTCCGGCCAAGACGCCTGCCGGAATGCCTTGCGGCTCGATGGGTCCGACCACGGCCAACCGCATGGACCCTTACGTCGATGAATTTCAGGAGCACGGCGGCTCGATGATCATGCTCGCCAAGGGCAACCGGACACAGCAGGTGACCGACGCATGCAAGAAGCACGGCGGTTTCTATCTCGGCTCCATCGGCGGTCCCGCCGCCATCCTGGCCCAGGAAAACATCAAGAGCATCGAGTGCGTCGAATATCCGGAGCTCGGCATGGAGGCTATCTGGAAGATCGATGTCGTGGATTTCCCGGCCTTCATCCTGGTGGATGACAAGGGCAACGATTTCTTCAAGACCATCGGCCTGTAATCCGCGCTGAAATCATGGCGAAGGGGCGCAATCTGCCGCTCAAGATCCTTGGAATCATCTTGGGAACGCTGCTGGGACTGGTACTGCTGGTCCTGGTGGCGTTCCAGGTGTTTTTCCATACTTCTGCCTTGAAGAATACCGTCCTGAAGGTCCTTTCTTCGCAGGTGGAAGGAACTGTGAGCATCGGCGACGTGCGCCTGTCGCTCCTCAAGCAGTTTCCGGATGTGACCGTTTCGGTCAAGGATCTGCTGGTCACGTATCCGCATGAGCGTTTCGCCCCGCTGGCCCCGGAAGGGGATGAAGGCCGGGGCGCGGAGGTGGATACCTTGCTGAGTGCCGCCCATCTGTATGCCGGCGCCGATGCGCGGGCCTTCCTGAAAGAGAAACGTCTGCTGATCCATAAACTGGATCTGGACCAGGCGCTGATCTTTGCCCGCCGCTATGATACCGCGGTCGCCAACTGGCAGGTCCTGAAGTTTTTGCAGCCTAAGGACACGGTCAAGGAATCGTCTTTCGAACTGGGGGATATCCACCTGACCGAGCTGTCCGTGACGCGGCCCCGGGTCCTGTATTCGGATCTGCCGGGACGCTTCCGTGCCAAGCTGGTCTGGGACAAGCTCCTGGCCCAGGGGTCTTTCATTCCCGGGGCGGATACGGCTTCCGTTGACGCGACGCTGTCGGTCAAGGACCTGGAACTGGGTGACTTGCTTTCCACACTGGGCGTTTCGCTCAGTCCTGCGCTCGCCGCATTGAGCACGGACGGGCGTCTGTCCCTGGATGCGGCCGCCGCCGGTCCGATCCGGCTCGATTCCCTTTCGGCGCTGCCGCCGGTACAGCTCAGGCTGGACCTTCCCAAGTCGCACGTGTCCTGGAAGGGCCTGTTTGACGGAGCGGAACTCCGCCTGTCGGCGCAGGGCGAGAACACCGGGGACAATGTCAGGAACGTGACGCTGGACGATTTCCTTTTTCACCTGGACGGCCTGGACCTGAGTGGAGCCGGAGGCGCAAAGGACCTGATGGGCAAGGATCCCTTGTTCAACCTGGATGCCAAGGGCTCCGCCAATCTGAAGAAAGTGATCCGGTATCTGCCGAAGTCTGTCCGTTCGGCTTTTGCGGCCAGCGGGCATGTTGATCTGGACCTGAACGGTTCGATCCGGCAGTCACAGCTCAGCCTTTACAAATGTTCCGGCGCTGATCTGAAGGGAAAACTGGTCGGTGACGTGATCCGTTTCGAAGACAGGAAGGATACGATTTCCTGCTATCTGCAGCATCCGGTCATCAACCTGGGTACGATGGACAGTGCCGTGGATGCCAAAGATCGTGCGATCGCAGCGACTGCCACGGCGGACAGCCTTGATTTCGATCTGGGATCGGCTCTCTGCGCCCGGGGACGCAACATCCTGATCTTCGCACAGAATGCGTCCAAGGCCATCAATGACAGCTCGATGTGGCATCCGCTGGTCGGTAAGGCAACGGCGGACCGCCTGGTAGTGCGGGCGGCGGATTCCCTGGTGGTGGGGACCTGGACGACGTCCAACAAGTTTACCGTGACGCCGCTGGTCCAGGAGGGAGGACGGGCCGTTCCGTATCTGCGGCTGGACAGCGACAATTCCCGGATGTTCTTCAAGAATTCCGCAGCGCTGCTGGCGGCCAAGGACGCCTCGATCTCAGCCACCGCGCAAATGAAATCCCGTGCCAAGGCTCCCCGTGATTCGACGCGCCGGCGCAGGCGTTTCCAGACCGACAGCACGGGGGTGCCCGATTTCCTGCGGGAAAAAGACTTCCGGCGTTCGGACATCAGCTTCCAGGTCAATCAGTCGCTCCGCCGTCTGTCAGACAATTGGAATCCCAGCTTGCATCTGCGCTCTTCGGAGGGCCTTTTCGCATCGCCGGCTTTTCCGCTCAGGAGTCGCTTCAACGGCCTGTCGGCCTCGCTCAAGGAGGACAAGGTGACCATTGACAGCGTCCGGATCACCTCCGGTACCTCCGACCTGACACTGAAAGGGACGGTAGAGGGCCTCAAACGGGGCCTGACCCATGGCCGTTCCCTGATCCGGGTCAATGCCGACCTGACTTCCGACCGGCTCAACCTGAATGAGATCATTGCCGCCTTCGACAAAGGTAAGACCGAGAAGCGGCCTGCGCTGGCTGAAGAGTCTGAGCCGGTCCAGGTCGATGCGCTCGCGTATGAACGGCAGGTGGCCGTAGATTCACTGACGGTGGAAGAGGTGCCTGAAAAGATCGGCTTGTTCGTTGTTCCGGCCAACGTCATAGGCGACGTGCATCTCAATGTCGCGCAGCTGGACTATTCAACGACGCTACTGCAGGACTTTCAGGCGGATGCCTCGATGCAGCAGCGTTGCATCCGCCTGGACGGAGCCCGTGCGACGACCGACATGGGCCGCTTCGAGCTGGATGCTTTTTATTCGACCAAGACCAAGCAGGATCTGGCCTTGGGTTTCGGACTGAAACTGAGGGATGTGACGGCGGAGAAAGTGATCGAGTTCTTCCCCAAGATCGACGAAGTGGTGCCGATGCTGAAATCCTTCAAGGGCATCCTGGACTGTGAGATGGCGGCGACGACCCAGATCGATACCAATATGAACTTCCTGCTTCCGACCCTGGACGGGATGTTCAAGATCCATGGGCAGCAGTTGGTCCTGGAAGATTTGGGCAGCCTCAAGAAGATTGCCAAGACGCTGATGTTCAAGGATCAGATGACAGGTCGCATTGACGAGATGACCGTCAATGGCGTGATTTCGGACAATACCCTCGAAGTCTTTCCTTTCATCCTGGCCATCGACCGTTATGTCGTTGCCCTGCAGGGAGTCCAGCGGCTCAACAAGAGTTTCGATTACCATGTCAGCCTGATCAAGTCTCCGATCCTTCTGAAGCTGGGTATCAATATCTTCGGACCTTCGTTCGACGCCTGGAAGTTCCGTCTGGGCAAACCGAAGTATCGCAGCACCAAGGTTCCGCTCTTTAACGAGGAGGTGGACAATATGCAGCTCAATCTGGTGTCTTCGATCAAGAACGTGTTCACCAAGGGTGTGGACCGGGTCCTGCAGGAGAACCGTGAGGCGCAGGCTGCGATCGCCGAGCATAAGAAGGAGGTTGCATACAGCACGGAGACGGAGATCATGAGTGCCGAGGAGCAGAATGAATTGGAGCGCCTGATGATGGAACAGGAGTTGGAGGAGGAGACGGCGGCGCTCAATGAGGAAATTGACAAGATTATCGAAGGGATGCTGTAGCGGCGGGCTTGTCGTTCCGTTATTTTTGCTAACTTTGCCTTCCCTGAACACGGATTATTGCGGGTGTGTTGGAATTGGTAGACAACCCAGACTTAGGATCTGGTGCCGAAAGGCGTGAGGGTTCGAGTCCCTCCATCCGCACGAGCCGGTTTTGCAACCGGCTTTTTTCGTGCGGATGGAGGGACGGACGCCTGCTTTTGCAGGCTTCTTCCATCGATTGAAGGGGCTGCGCCCCCTCAAACACCCCCTTGTCGGCCTTCGGCCTCCGAATGCACGAGCCGGTTTTGCAACCGGCTTTTTTCGTGCGGATGGAGGGACGGACGCCGGTTATGCTTTCCGGGCGTCGAGGGCGAAGATGACGAGGTCGGTCAGCAGGAAGACCAGCATGCCGGCGAGACCCGGCCCGCCGATAAGCAGGTCGTTGGCCGGCTCCACCAGCAGGTTGGAAATGCCCACGAGCGCGTTGACGCTTCCGTGCATGATGGCCGGGACGATGACTGAGCCCGACTTCTTGCGGAAATAGAGAAGCAGGGGAGTCATCAGGATGCATAGCAGCACCATCATGAATACACCTGCGACCGGATGTTGGGGATAGTTGTGTCCGTTGAGGATCAGCGGGAAATGCCACAGTCCCCAGATCGAGCCGATGATCAGGCTCTGGACCGGCAGGCTCTTATTTTCAAACTGTTTCTGCAGCCAGCCTCGCCAGGCTGCTTCTTCTCCGAAGGCAAGGACGGCATTGATCGTAGCGCCGGCCAGCAGGCCGCTCAGGGTTGAGAGGGCCAAGAAGCCGCCCAGCCCGATCCCAGCCGGCATCTGTGCCATCGCCCGCCGGACCATTTCGCCGTCCGGGGCCCAGTGCGCGCCGGGCATCAGCAGGGACACGCCCAGGATGGCGAACGATAGGACCGGGATCAGCAGCCAGCCGATCAGCCACCAGCGGTTCAGCTTGAAGGAAAGCCCGATGTCCCCCAGGATCCTTTCCTTGAAGATGAGTTGGGTCAGGATGACGGCCAGCAGCGGGATCAGCATGCATCCGGTGGTCAGAAGCCCCGTGATGATAGCGCCTGCGCCGCCTTCCGGCGCAAAATGGATGGCCAGGCCGATACCCATGACCGGAAGGAAGGCAAGCAGGAGGAATGTGATGAGTTTCTTGGAGTTCATGGTTGGGTGGATTTGAGACGTCCGTTTTTCCGCAAGGCTTCCCGCAGGATCCATTGGAGCTGGGCGTTGGTGCTGCGGAGTTCATCCGCAGCCCAACGCTCGAGCGCATCCATCATCTCCGGGTCCGCCCTGAAGACAAAGCTCTTGACCGTTTCCTTTTCCTTGGCCATAGATCAATAGAGGCTGCCGGAATTGACGACGGGCTGGGCGGGTTCATCGCCGCAAAGGACCACGAGCAGATTGCTCACCATGGCAGCCTTCCGCTCTTCGTCCAGATCGACGACGCCTTCGTCCTTGAGCTTGTCCAGGGCCATCTTGACCATGCTGACGGCTCCGTCCACGATCTTTTCGCGGGCGGCGATGATGGCGTCGGCTTGCTGGCGGCGCAGCATGACGGCCGCGATCTCCGGCGCATAGGCCAGGTAGTTGATCCGGGCTTCGGTGACGTGGATGCCGGCCATGGCGAGGCGCTCGTTGAGGGTGTTGACGAGGCGTTCGTTGATCTCTTCCGCGTTGGAGCGGAGGGTGAGTTCGTCGGCGGAATCCGGGTTGTCGTAGGCGTAGCAGCCGGCGACCTGGCGCAGGGCGGCGTCGCTCTGGACCTTGACGAAATTCTCGAAGGCCTGGGACAGGTAACGGGCTGCGCTGGCTCCTTTCTGGCCCGCGGCCACGGGGGCGAGGGACTGGCTGTCGATCTCGAAGAGGGCCTTGTAGGTGTTTTCGAGCTTCCAGACGAGCACCATGCCGATCAGGACGGGGTTGCCGGCCTTGTCGTTGACCTTGATGGGCTCCGGGTTGAGGTTGCGCGCACGCAGGCTCACACCTTTCTTGCTCAAGAGGGGATTGATCCAGTAAAAGCCGGTCTGGGAGAAGGTACCGCTGTACTTGCCGAAGAATACCAGCACCTTCGCCTCATTGGGCTCCAGTTTGATGAAGCCGTTCATGCACAGGGCGAACAACAGCAGGAGCAGGATGCCGGGGATGGCATAGACAGGGGTCGCATCAGCCAGGACGAAGCAATAGATGGCGCATCCCAGGATGGCCAGCGTCAGCAGCAGGGCCAGGAAGCCGTTCAGTACGAAACCTTTGTAAGCGAATTCTTTGTTTTCCATAACCATATTTATTATGATATTATTCTGATATCACAAAGATACGGCAGTTTTCCTGAAAAACAAATCTTTTTTCATGTTTTTCAAAAAATCAACGTGTTTCGTCCGGAATGGCGGTTCTTGCCGGGGAGAGGCGGCACTGGAGGAGCCGGGGCTCGCCGGGGGTGGCGGCGTGCCAGTTGTGGAGGCTGCCGCCGAGGCAGTCGCGCCACTGCTTGCAATGGACGCAGGGCGAATCCTGGGCACAGATCCGGTCGGTTTCGCGCCCCCGGGCCCAGTCACGGCGGCGGTAGGGCTGGAAGCGGTGCTGCCAGACTTCGTAAAAATTATCGGTGTAGATGCTGCCCTGGGAGAACAGGTCCCGGTCGATGTTGGGACAGGCGCAGATGCGGCCGTCGATCAGGATGGAGGCGATGTTGATGCCGGCCCGGCAGAAGAAGCGCGTGTCCCGTACCTTCTCTTCGTAGGGTCCGAGATAATCCTCGCAACTGAAAGTGACTTTCATGGGGCCGCCTTCCTGCCGTTTGGTGATGATGAATTCCATCAGCTCCCGCCACTCTGCGTCCGACAGCATCATGTCGGGGTCGTGGGCGGCGCGTCCGATCGGGATGATGGTGAAGAGCCTCCATTGCCGGACGCCCAGATCGCTCAGGATGCGGTGGATCTCCGGCAATTCGCTGAGGTTGCGCCGGTTCACGCAAGTGACTACGTCCGAAGTCAGCCGGGGCTCCCGGGCGAAGAGCCCGATGGCGCGCAGGGCGCGCGCATAGCTGCCGGCATGGCCGCGCATCCAGTCGTGGGAGGCTTCCAGCCCGTCCAGGCTGATGGTGAGCGAACTCATCCCGGCCTGCATCAGCCGTCCGTGCATCGCCTCATCATAGAACCAGCCGTTGGACACTGCGCCCCAGTGCAGGCCGCGGCGGCAGATCTCCTGCCCGACCGTCTCAATGTCCGGTCGCAGCAGCGGTTCGCCGCCGGTGAGCACGACGATGAAGTCCTTGGCCCGCTGCCGGGCCGGAATGGTATCCAGGGCGCCCAGGAAGTCCTCCAGGGGCATGTCCTTCTCGCGGCTCTGGACGGAGCAGTCACTGCCGCAATGCCTGCAATGCAGGTTGCAGCGCGTCGTACATTCCCAGAACAGGTAGTTCAGTTCGTGTACGGCGATCTCATTGTTGCGGAACAGGCGGAACAGGGCTGGATTCATAAGTCTTTGTCTGGGCTATTTACAAAATTACGTTATTTTTGTGCAAGAATCACCGAAGCCGGGATTTATCTTATAAACACAACAATGAGAAAAATCTTGCACAATCTGTTGAAGGGAGCGTCCCTGACTACGGCACTCTTTATTTTCCAGGCCTGTTACGGTGTGCCGATGCCGCCCTTGTACGAAGACGGCGGTGTCGCTCCGATGTCTTTCTCCCTGGTCTCCGGAAAGACTGGCGAGCCTCTGGTGGGGATTCAGGTCAAGGCCAAAGCGGATGAACGCTGGTCCGATTATCAAGAACTGGGCGTCACCGGCCAGGACGGCCGCTGCAGCGTGGAGATTCCTTATGGACGGAATTTCGATGGCCCGTTCCTGCGGTTCGAAGATCCGGAAGGAAAGCTCTCTCCGAAAGATACTTCCCTGGCCGACCTGCGTGAACGGGAGATCGTGATCCGGATGCTCCCGAAAGAGGATTGAGTCATGAGACGTT
Organism: uncultured Bacteroidales bacterium; assembly: GCA_946625485.1. Lineage (GTDB taxonomy): Bacteria > Bacteroidota > Bacteroidia > Bacteroidales > UBA932 > Cryptobacteroides. The sequence continues at coordinate 7,675 of CAMOTB010000067.1, forward strand.
GGCTGGCTTGTCTTTTTATCTTGACGGGTACGGCTGCCACGGCAGTTGCACAATCTCATCCGCAACCGGTGCCTTTGCACAGGAGCTACGTGTTGCCGCAGCAGAAGTCTTTCTCCGTGGAAGTGGGGACCGGAATAAAGCCGCTGCATATGTTTGTTTTTCCCGGCCGTTCCGACGAACGGGCACTGGCGGAGAAAGGGCAGGAAGCCAACACATCGCAGGAAGCTTTCCCGGCTTTGAGCCTTACCGGTATCCTTCGTACCAAAAAGGATGTGGAGTGGGTTCTCACGGGCGGAGTTTCCTGGGGATCGCGGGAGTTTACGCAGTATCCGGCCTTCGGCGTCGATCCGGAGGGGAAACCGCGTTTTGATCTGTCTGACGCTGCTCCCGAGAAATGGTCGGAACCAGTCATTGTGCCGTCTCTGACGCTGCGGTACCGGACGTTGTGGAATCCCGACCGGGCGGTGGTGCTCTATTCCGAATTCGGCCTGGGTCTCTTTGTCTATGATGGGATCAAGGTGCTGCCGGCGGTCACGCTGCTGGGCGCCCGGTACGGAGGGCGGCATCTGTATTTCTTCCTGGAGAACACCTACAGCCCTGTCGCCGCACTTGTCCACGGCGGCCTCGGCTGGCGCTTCTGAATGGCGTTCAAGCCGGCAGGGCAAGCCGCGATGCCGGCTACGTCCATCCTTGCTTCGCTGCGCTGCGGCTGAGTTACGTCGGCATCGGACTTGCCCTGCCGGCCACAGACCCCTAGACTACGGATTACAAGGAATCTCCGGAGCCACTGCCGCCAGACGCTCGCGGACCGCAGCATCCGCCACCGTAAAGCGCGTGTGCGCCATGGCGTCATAATCGAAGAGGAGGCCGACGACGCCCTTCAGCGCCGCTTCATTCCAGTCGCTGCCCGTCAGGTGGATGTCCATGATCGCATGGCAAGAAAGCTTGTGCAGGATGGGCTGAAGCCGGGCTTTCCAGTCTCCGGTAGAGAGGTCGAAGCCGATTTCCTGCACGCCCGTGGCTACCGCAGCGCCCAGTTCTCCTAAATCATTGCTGTGCAGGTAGCTGCGCTCGGCGGGCATCTCTGCCAGCGGCGGGCAGATGGCGCTGCCGCCCGGGCGGTATTTCCAGGGCCGGCGCCCGATTTCGATGTACTCCGAATGCATGGCCGGTGGGTTGCCGTAGCCGGCAGGTTTGAGATATTTCTTCGCAGGATCGAAAACGACATCCATCGATTTGACCTTGGATCGCAGGTTGCCCAGGATCTCGCCGGTCGGGGCCACGACGCAGGAACAGCCGCCCAGCTTGGAGCGCTTGCCCATCGACACGGAAGCCCGGACCAGATAGGCGCCGGTATGGTAGGCGCAGAAGGTGTTGATGATATCCAGGGCCCGGAACGTGTCGCTGCGCTGGTGGGAACAGCCGATGACGATGTCCGGCTTCCAACGGGCGATGTTGGCGTAGTTCTCGTAGAAATAGAAGTCGTAGCAGGTCAGGAAAGCATAACGCACGCCTTCGATGTCCATCATCAGGGGCTTGGTCCATTCCTCGGTGTAGGATTTGTCCAGGCCGTATTTCTTCCACTCGCCGGCCGTCAGGTGCTCCTTGTAGTATTTGCCGATCAGCGCCCCGTCGCGTCCGTAGACGAAGGTCGCATTACGCGGTACCTCCCAGTCAAAGTCGATGGCACCGCAGAAGACCAGCGTGGAGCAGCGGCGGGCCGTCTCCGAGCACGCTTTCAGCAGGACGGGACCGTACTGGC
>CAMOTB010000068.1 GCA_946625485.1 uncultured Bacteroidales bacterium
CATGGCGGCGCCGTACACCGCTGTCTCCACGGGGTGATGCACTTGATCGAGGATCACGCTGCAGCGGCCCATATTCCGGTGCGTTTCGCGGCCAGCAAGCTGATCGAAGGGGATACGTGGGTAGAAAAAGCCCTCAAGTTGGAGCAGAACGAAAAGGAGATGATCGAGCATATCATCCTGCAGATGGAGGAAGAGCGCGGGCTGGACCGGGCTGCCGCCATTGCGGATATGCGCTACAACTTCATCCAGAAGCTCTGCGACGAGACCGTCGTCAAGCCCCGGGAAAGCAAGGAATACCTGCGCAGCCGCCGGATTGACAAGGTCCTGACGGGGAAGTGGACGGCGATCCCGATCTTCATCCTTGTCATGGCGCTGGTCATCTGGCTGACGATCGACGTCCTCGGTGCGCCGCTCCAGGAGTGGCTGGACCAGGGAATCGGCTGGCTCGGCGGCATTGTCAACGAGGCCTTGACGAAATGGAATGTCAGCGACATCGTCCGCTCCCTGGTGGTTGATGCGGTTTTCGGCGGTGTCGGGTCCGTCGTCAGTTTCGTCCCGATCATCGTGATCCTGTTCTTTTTCCTCTCGATGCTGGAAGACAGCGGCTATATGGCCCGTGTGGCCTTCGTGACCGACCATGCGCTCCGCAAGATCGGTCTTTCCGGGCGGAGCATCGTCCCGCTGCTGATCGGCCTGGGCTGTTCGGTGCCGGGCGTCATGGCGACGCGTACGCTTCCGTCGGCCAAGGACCGCATGAAGACCATTCTGCTGCTCCCGTTCATGAGCTGTTCGGCCAAGCTGCCCATCTATGCCTTCTTTACGAGTGCCTTTTTCCCGGGGCACGGGGGGCTGGTGCTCATCCTGCTGTATCTGCTTTCCATCCTGGTGGGCATCATCGTCGCGCTGGTGGATAAATGGCACGACGGCAAACGCTTCGAGCCGGCGCCCTTTATCATGGAGCTGCCCAATTACCGGCTGCCCCAGATCCGCAATGTCGCACATCTGCTCTGGGACAAGACCAAGGACTTCCTGCAGCGCGCCTTTACCGTCATCTTTGTCGCCACGATCGTGATCTGGTTTCTCCAGACCCTGGACTTCCGCTTCAACATGGTGGAGAACGGGGAGGGGAGCATGCTGGCATGGGTCGCCGGCCTGCTCGCGCCGCTCTTCCGGCCGCTGGGCCTGGGCGACTGGCGTGTCGTGACGGCCTTCATTTCCGGCTTCCTGGCCAAGGAAAGCGTGGTGTCCACGATGGAAGTCCTGGATGTGCTTTCGACCCTGACGCTGGCTACCGCCGTGCCGATGCTGGTCTTTTCCCTGCTTTATACGCCTTGCGTTGCGGCCGTCGCATCCGTCAAACGCGAACTGGGCGGCAAGTGGGCCTTGGCGATGGTCCTCTTCCAGTGCCTGGTCGCCTGGGTGGTTGCCTTCCTGGCCTATCGCCTGGCTCTATTGATCATCTGACATGAATCTCCCGACGCTACTGGTCCTGCTGCTGGTCCTGCTGGTCTTTGCCCTTGCCCTCTGGCTGATCATCCGGGGCAAGATCGCATCCTGCAGCTACGGCTGCGAACAGTGTGCGCTGCGTCGGGTATGCAAGAAAAAATAACGCTTCCCGCTAGACTTCGCCCGACGTCCCCTTCCGGTATTCGGACGGGGTCATGCCGGTATGCGTCTTGAAGAATTTGTAAAAGACGGATTGGTTGGGGAAGTGCAGGTGATAGACGATCTCCTTGATTGTGACGTCTGAATATTTCAGCAGGTTCTTGGCTTCCAGGATGACGAAAGAGTCGATCCAGTCCGGCGCGGAGCGTCCGGACACCTGCTTGATCAGTTTCGAAAGGTATTTGGGCGTCAGGCAGAGCTTTTCGGCATAGAAACCGACGCCGCGCTGGGAGGAGCTGTATTCGCCGACCAGGGCGATGAAACGGTCGAACAGGATGCTCAGGCGGTCCGGCCTGTCGTTCGTGGCCGGGGTAACGGCGGAAAGATTGCTCTGCCAGACATCCGTTGACATGTACGTCAGGGAAGAGATGAGCGACCCGATGATGTCTTTGCGGTTGTGAAGCGGGGATTTGATGATCTTGAGAGCCAGGTTGAGGTAGTCCTCCGCGATGTCACGCTGGTGCGGATTGAGGGTGATGACGGGTGTCTGCATCAGGCGGATGGAATCCTGGAAAGATTTGTTGAAATCGAAACGGATATTCTGCATGAAACTCCGGGAGACCAGGATGAGGATGACGTCCAGGTTGCTGACCGGATCCGCCTCCGTGCGGGAAATATGGACGATATTCCCGGGAAGGTTGATGAAGACGGAGTCGGGATGCATCTCGTAGGCATTCAGGTTGACATCTACTTTCAGGTGGCCGCTGAGGCAGTACAGACACAGGAATCCGTCGAATCGGATAGGTTCGCTGACGGCATCTACGGCAGCGCGGCTTTCTTCCATCTCTTTTCCGTTGATCTGGCAGATCATGAAATCGTCTCCCAGGGTGTTGCCTTCGAACTGAGGGAAGTGGCGCCGTATGTCTGACAGCGTAAAGGTGGGAAGAGAGGAGTTGCTCATTGTATGTCCATTTTTGCAAATATAGTATTTTTTCAGTTAATCCATCTTGTTAGACAAAAATTCGTCTAAAATATATACATTATCATCGGTTTTATGATATTTAGGACAAATAATGGCAGGTAATTTGATAGTCTGTCCTCCTCGGACATTGAAAGATAGAAGTTAGATAATGAAAAGAATGATTCGTATCCTGAGCGGCGTCGTTTTTCTTGCTGCCGTTTCCGCTCCGCTCGGGGCTCAGACTCACGAAGAGGGGTCTCCTTATACGTTGGAAGAATGCCGGGAAATGGCAGTGAACCGCAATCATGCGCTCGAACAGGCCCGCACGCAGATCGAGATGGCCCGTTATGACAGGAATATCGCGCGTGCGCAATACTTTCCCAATATCAGTGCGACAGGTGCCTACCTGTACAACGGCCGTGATATCGCTTTGATATCGGACTCACAATCAGCCGCTTTGCTGGGTTCCGGAGATGCTTTGCAGGCCAAAGTAACGGATCTGTATCAATCCATGTTCGGGACGATCGGCGACTTCGGACAAAGGGTCGTTTCGGATTGGAATACGATGAAAGCCCATTTCCAGGGATTCCTGCAAAACAATCCCGAGCTGGCCGCCCAGCTGATGCAAAGTCCGAGCTGGCAGACCCTGATGCAGCTGGCCGGCCAGATCGATCCGGAAGGATTCTTTGCCGGCCTGATTCCGCCTTGCCCTGACGTGGCCACACCTGTGAACGGAATTGCCCGGGAGATCGATCAGACCTTGCATCCGGACCTCCGCAACATCTGGGTCGGAGCCGTCAGCGTACAGCAACCCGTATTCGTCGGCGGCAAGATCTTGTATTCCAACCAGATGGCTTCTCTGGCCATGGAACTGGCACAATCCCGCTATGACATGCAGCATGCGCAGATCCTCCTGGATGTGGACCAGGCCTACTGGCAGATTGTCAGTGTCTCTGCCAAACTGGAACTCGCCCGGGCCTATGCGGATCTGCTGCATCAGCTGGAAAAGGATGCCGCCGTCTCCGTGGAGGCGGGTGTGCTGACGCAGGCTGACGCCCTGCAGATACGGGTCAAGGCCAACGAGGCCGAGATGATGCGGACAAAGGCGGAGAACGGCCTGAGCCTGGCCAAGATGCTGCTTTGCCAGCAGATCGGACTTCCGTTGGAGACCGAGATCCGGCTCGCAGACGAGGGTACGGATGTCGTCCCGGTCCCGCAAGCCGTGGAGGCCAAGGATATGGAATCCGTCTATGCCGACCGTCCGGAGACGCGCAGCCTTGACCTGGCGTCCCGGATCTATGACAAGAAGGCATTGATCGCCCGGGCGGACATGATGCCCAAGGTGGCCTTGACTGCTAACTATATTGTTTCTTCTCCGAACATGTACAATGGTTTCCAGAAGAGTTTCGACGGGATGTTCAATGCCGGAGTGCTGGTCAATGTGCCGTTGTTCCATGGCTTTGAAGCCAACAACAGGTACCGCAAGGCCAAGGCCGAAGCGACCTTGTACCAGTCTCAGCTCTCGGAAGCACGGGAGAAGATCGGGCTCCAGGTGACCCAGCAGCGCAAATTGCTGTCGGAAGCGCTGGAGAAACTGGAGATGACGGACAGCAATCTCTCCCATGCCGAGGAGAACCTGCGCACTGCGACCGTCGGATTCGAGGCGGGCGTGATCCCGACCCAGACTGTGATCGCCGCGCAGACAGCCTGGCTGCAGGCCCATTCCGAATACATCGATGCCGGGACGGAATTGCAGATGGCAGCCTCCCGGCTCTCCCAAGCGGAGGGAAACACCAACAGTAACGAATAAAAAACTAATGATATGGCAAAAAAGAACTATAACCTGATCATGGGCTTGAGCGCCCTCGTGGCCATCGTCCTGATCATTTCCTTTGTGGGTTATTGGGTCAGCAAACCGAAACCCCATGTGATCCAAGGCGAAGTGGAGGCAAGCGATTATCGCATTTCCTGCATGGTCCCCGGCCATGTAACGGAACTGTATTGCCGTGAAGGACAGCAGGTCCGCAAAGGCGATACGGTGGCCTTCATCGATTCTCCCCAGGTTCGGGCCAAACTGGCGCAGGCCCAGGCCGCCCGTTCTGCCGCGATGGCGCAGAGCAACAAGGCCAGCAACGGAGCGCGCCGGGAGCAGATTGCCGGTGCCTACGAGCTGTGGCAGCAGGCCCTGGTCCAGGAAGATGTGATGAAGCGGTCTTTGGAACGCATGCAGAAACTCTACGACCAGAAGGTGGTCGCCGCCCAGAAGTACGATGAAGTGAAGGCGCGCTACGAAGCTTCCGCCGCCCAGGCCCGGGCCGCCAAGAGCCAGTATGACATGGCGCTTTCCGGTGCCCGCAATGAAGACAAGGCGGCCGCTGCCGCGTTGGTCCACCAGGCGGAGGGCGCTATCCAGGAAGTCGATTCCTACCTGAATGAATTGTACCTGGTTTCTCCTGCGGACGGGATCATTTCCAGCATTTATCCCAAGCAGGGCGAGCTGGTCGGCCAGGGATCGCCTGTGATGACGGTCACGGACCTGCAGGATGTCTGGTTTACCTTCAACATCCGGGAAGACCAGCTTCATGGCATGAACGTCGGAGATGAACTGACTGTCAGCGTTCCTGCGCTGGATGGCGCCACGCTGCAGGCCAGTGTCAACTATATGGCGGTCCGGGAGTCGTATGCGACGTGGAAGGCCACCAAGGAAAGTGATATGTATGATGCCAAGACCTTCGAGGTCCGGGCAGTCCCGGTGACAGCCCTGGCCGGCCTGCGTCCTGGGATGACCGTCCTGGTCACAGATAGAAAGAAATGAATTTCTTACGGAAAATAGACCGCGTCGTGCAGCGCGAGCTCCGGATCTGGGCCCGCCGGCCCATCTACATCCTGGGCTCCCTGTTCGTGATGACGTTCTGCACGGTCTTTTACCTGAGTTTCCTCAAGGAAGGCGTTCCTTCGGACGTCCCGATCGCAGTGGTCGATCTGGACCGCAGTTCGACCTCCCGGAACTTCTGCCAGCAGCTGGATGCCACGCAGCTTGGAAAGGTGATCCTGTACGAGGATTTCTCTTCCGCGCGGGCGGATCTGCAGGGCGGCAAGGTTACCTCGGTCTGCCTGATCCCGGAGGGTTTCGACCGGGATATCCAGTCGCAACGTCAGCCGACCTTCAGCTTTTATATCAACGGCCTTTATTTCCTGGGCGGCTCCCTGGCATGGAAAGACATCCTGACGATGGTCAATCTCACGTCGGGAGCGGTCCAGCGGGAGGTCCTCCGGATGAAGGGCGTGCCCGAGAGCCGGATCATGGGGGAGCTCCGTCCCGTCGATATCGACATCCACCAGATCGGCAATCCGACGATGAATTATGGCGCCTATCTGGCCAACATGATGATTCCCGGGATGCTCCAGATGGTGGTCATCATCATCTTGATCTATTCGCTGGGCGCGGAGCTGAAATACGGCACCGGCCGTCATCTGCTGCATTCCGTCGGGGGAGATATCTATGCGGCCGTCAGCGGTAAGCTGGCGCTGTATACCGTGCTTTTCACCGCGATCGGATGGAGCATCGAGGTGATCTTGTATAAATGGATGCATTTCCCGCTGGCGGGCAGCCTGGGCCAGATGCTGCTGGCCTGTTTCCTGCTGGTTCTTGCTTCAGAAGCCGTTGCGGTCTTCATCGTCGGCTGCGTGCCGATCTGTCGTTTTGCGTTGAGTATCGGAGCTTTGTACAGCGTGCTTGGCTTGTCCCTGACGGGCTTTACCTTGCCGGTCGAGACGATGCCTTCCGCCCTGCATGGCTTTTCGCTGATCTATCCGCTGCGCCATTATTACGACCTGTATGTGCAGGTCGGCATATTTGGGAGCGGTTTCGGGGCGTGGTATCCCCAGGTCGTGATGCTGCTGCTCTTCTGCTTCCTGCCGTTCTTCGTGATGAAGCGGCTGGCCCATGCTTATGAATATTTGGATTATGAAAGGAACTGACCGTTATATAGGAAGGTGGTTCCGCGACATGCTGGACATCTTCAACCGGGAGCTGAAACAGATCCTGCACGACGGCGGTGTGATGATCATCTTCATCGTTGCCGGCTTCCTGTACCCGATCCTGTACAACTACGTCTACAAGAACGGTATCCTGGAGGATACGCCGGTCGCCGTCGTGGACCGGGCCTGCTGCAGCGATTCGCGGCGGATGATCCGGGAAATGGATGCGACGCGCGAGCTCAACATCGCCTATCGCTGTACGGACCTGGAGGAAGCGAAAGCGCTGTTCCAGGAACGTAAGGTCAATGGCATCATCCTCTTCCCGGAGGATTTCGGCGAGAAGCTGGCCTACCGGGAGACGGCGACGTTCAGCATTTATGCTGACATGAGCAGTTTCCTGTATTACAAGAACTTGCTGATGGGGTCCGAGTTCGTGATGCTCCATGAGATCAACCAGATCAAAATCGAACGCCTGGCCTTCGACGGGTTGACGGACCAGCAGGCGGATGTTTCCGTCCATGCCGTCCGCTATGAAGACATCAATCCCTACAACCGGGCTTTCTCCTACAGCATTTTCCTGATTTCGGCCATCCTGCTCCTGATCGTCCAGCAGGTGATGTTCTACGGGATGAGCATGTCCGTGGGGACGATGCGGGAAGAAAACCGCAGTTTTGCGTCCCTGCCGGACACCTTGCAGGGCAGGGGCGTCGGCCGGGTCGTGTTGGGCCGCGGTGCCGTTTACTGGCTGATCTTCATGATCATCGGGATCTATGTGGCCTGCATCGTGCCGGCGTTGTTCCGCTTCCCGCAGCGGGGCGATTTCTGGGATATCCTGTTGCTGCTGGCGATTTTCGTGACGGACTGCGTGTTCTTCTCCATGACCTGGAGCACGCTCGTGACCCGGCGTGAATCCGCCTTCGTACTTTTCCTGTTCATGTCGCCGATCTGCGTGTTCCTGACCGGATTCAGTTGGCCGACGACGGCTTTCCCGGCGTTTTGGCGCTGGTTCTCGTACCTTTTCCCTTCCACCTTCGGTTGCCAGTCCTTCATCAATCTCAATACGGCCGGGGCCGACCTGGAGATCGCCGCACCGCAGCTTCGGGCCTTGTGCATACAGAGTGTCGTGTACTTTGTCCTGGCCTGCGTAGCGGTCTATGTGGAAAACTTTGCTTTGCGAAATAAAGATAAAATCAATAAATTGCAGTTGATTTCGTAATCAACCGCAATTAAATATGAAAATCCTCAGTTTTCTTCTGGCAGTCCTGCTTTCCGGTTATGCGGCCGGCCGGCAGGACGCTCCCGTTGGTGACGAATGGCAGTCGCCCCAGCAACTCGCTCTTAACAAGGAAGTTCCGCATGCCTGGTTCTTTTCCTTTCCCGATGTGGAATCCGCCCGCAAGGTGCTGCCGGAATGCAGTGCGTACTGGAGGAGCCTGGACGGGGACTGGAAGTTCCATTGGGCACCGGATCCGGATCACCGCCCGGCCGATTTCTACAAGACGGATTTCGACGATTCGGCCTGGGACTTGATCCCCGTCCCGTCGAACTGGAACGTCGTCGGCATCGGAAAGGACGGGAGCCAGCGCTATGGCATGCCCCTGTATGTCAACATCGGCGTCCCGTGGTGGACTGAGTGCAAGCCGGACGACTGGCGCCTGGGTGTGATGCGTACGCCGCCGGAGGATTGGATGGCCTACAAGAACCGCAACGAAGTCGGCTCCTATCGCCGGCATTTCGACCTGCCCGCTGAATGGGCGGGGAAGCGCGTGTTCCTCAATTTTGACGGCGTGGATTCCTTCTTCTACCTTTGGGTGAACGGACAGTACGTCGGCTTTTCCAAGAACTCCCGCAATCTGGCACAGTTCGATATCACTGAATGGGTCAAGCCCGGTGACAACCAGCTCTCGGTCGAAGTGTACCGCTTCTCGGATGCCGGCAACCTGGAGGCGCAGGACATGTTCCGCCTGCCGGGTATCTTCCGGACGGTCGCGCTGGAGGCCAAGCCGATGGTTTCGGTCCGGGATATCCGGGTCACACCCTCGCTGACGGGGCTGGCCGTGTCGGCGGAAGTTTCCGGGGACGCGCCCGGAGCGACCGTGGATTACCGCCTGTACGAAAACGTCCTTTATGAGGATGAGAACAGCCTGGTTGCCGAATTCAAAGGGCAGTCACCGTCCTGCACGCTGTCGTATCCCGAAGCCAAGCCCTGGTCTGCGGAAGCGCCGCATCGCTATACCCTGGTCGGAGAGCTGAAAGATGCCGCCGGAAAGACGCTGGACATCTTCTCGACGATCGTCGGCTTCCGGGAAGTCTGCATCAAGGATACGCCGGCCGCTGAAGACGAGTTCGGCCTGGCGGGCCGTTATTTCTATCTCAACGGCAAAACCATCAAGCTGCGCGGGGTCAACCGCCATGAGACGGAGCCTTCGATGGGCCATGCCATCACGCGCGAGGTGATGGAGGAAGACCTGCGGCTGATGAAGCAGGCCAATGTCAATCATGTGCGCAATTCGCATTATCCGGACGATCCTTACTGGTACTGGCTCTGCGACAAGTATGGCATCTATCTGATGGACGAGGCCAACATCGAGAGTCATCATTACCGCTACGGGGATGCCTCGCTTTCGCATCCCGTGGAATGGAAGGATGCGCATGTGGCGCGGATGCTGGAGATGGTCGCGGCGGACTACAACCATCCTTCCGTCATTATCTGGAGCATGGGCAACGAAGCCGGTCCCGGCGACAATTTCAAGGCGGTCTATGCGGCGGCACGCGCCCTGGATCCGATGCGCCCCATCCAG